>NZ_JAGSOV010000010.1 GCF_023898865.1 Pseudonocardia humida | reverse complement strand
CCCCCGCCCCCCCCCGCCCCCCCCCCCCCCCCCCCCCCCCCCCGCCCCCGCCCCCCCCCCCCCGCGGGGGGCCCGGGCCGGTTCGCGTCGGAGCGGCCGGTTCAGCTCAGGTTCAGCACCGAGAGCGCCAGCCGGGCGGCGTCGCCGCCCGCCTCCTCGGCCACGTCCAGGGCGGTGGGCACGTCGAGGTCGGCGAGCAGGGCCGTGGTGACCGCCTCGGTGGCGGCCCGCCCGCCCGACCCGGTACCGCGCGCCGCGGCGGCGTAGAGGCGCTCGAGGCGCTCAGCGGCCGCGTCCAGGTCGCGCGAGTGGAAGTCCCATCCCCGCGCCCAGGAGCGGTCGACCAGCAGCAGCCGCAGCGCCGCGGGCGCGTGCTTGGCGAGCACGTCGGAGACCAGCACCAGGTTCCCGGTCGACTTGGCCATCCGCGCGCCGTCCAGCCGGACCGCGCCCACGTGCATCCACGCCCGGGCGAAGGGCCGCACCCCGGTCACCGCCTCGGCCATCTCGGCCTCGTAGGCGTGGTGCGGGAACCGCAGGTCCTCTCCGCCGACGTGCAGGTCCAGCGCCGGACCGAGGGTCGTCAGGGCCATGGCCGCGCACTCGGCGTGCCACCCGGGCCTGCCCTCGCCCCACGGGCTCGGCCAGGCCGCCTCGCCGAACCGGGAGGCCCGCCAGATCGGGACGTCGGCGGGGTGCTCGGCGTCGGGGTGGTCGGTCACCTGCCCGAACTCGGCGGCCAGCGCGGCCGCGGCGGGCGCGCTCATCCCGGACCGGGCGGGCGCCCCCTGCCCGCGGAACCAGACCGTGCCGCCGCGCAGGTAGGCCGCACCCGACTCGAGCAGCGCCGCGGCCAGCGTCACCACCTGGCCGACGTGGTTGTGGGCGCGCGGCTCGTGGGTCGGCTTGCGCACGCCCAGCGCGGTCATGTCGCGGTCGAAGCGGAACTGCTGCACGGCGGCGAAGCTGTCGGGCTCGGCGCCGCGCTCGGCGGCCGCCGCGTCCAGGACGTCGTCGACGTCGGTGACGTTGCGGCAGACCTCGACGTCGACCCCGAGGTGGCGCAGCACCCTGGCCGCCACGTCGGCCCAGACGAACGTGGCCGCGTGGCCGAGGTGGGTGGTGTCGTACGGGGTGATCCCGCAGACGTACATCCGGGCCCGCCCGACGACCGGCAGCGGGCTGCCTCCGATGCGCAGCACGTCAGTCGGTGCGTCGCGCGCCGCGGCGGGCGGCCCGGCGCAGCTGCAGGATGCGCAGCCCGCCCGGGATCGCCACCAGCAGCAGCCCGGCGACGGCGGCGAACAGCAGCGCCACCCCGGTGGGCAGCGTGCCCGACAGCCCGAGGAACGTGATCTGCACCGGCGCGCTGTTCTGCAGGATGAAGATCAGCAGCAGGACCAGCACGATCGCGGACAGGATCAGGCCGGTCCACAGGCCGCTGGTGCGGGTGTGCGATATGCCGGGCACCGGCCCGCCCTTGGGCGTGGCCGCGGTGGGGGCGTCGCGGTCGGGCAGCGGGGTGCGCACCGTCGGGCGCTCGGAGTCGCGCAGGAGGTCGTCGCCCATGTCGAGGCCGCGGGGGTTCGACGCGGAGCCGTCCCACGCGGACGGGTCGGCCGGGCGCATGGCCGGCTGGGTGACCGGGTCCTCCCGCGGGTCGACCGGGCCCACCCGCCCGTAGCGGGGAACCTCCGGACGCGCGGTGGCCCGCGTCGGGTCCTCGGTCACGGTGCAGCCTCCTCAACGGGCCCGCGGTGCCGGTCCGCCCTCCGGGGCGCGATCGACGACCGAACCGGACGAACGGGCGGGTCGTCGTCCAGTATCGCGCACCCGGCGCAACGATGCCCCGCCTCGCGCGGGGTGTCGTCCGCCGCGAACGGATGGGGTGGTGCCGGGGCGGGCCGTCAGCGCCGGCCGCGGCGCATCGGCACGTGCGAGACGCCGTCCCAGTCGTAGGCGGGGCCGGTGACCTCGAAGCCGTAGCCGCGGTAGAAGCCGGCCAGGTGCTCCTGGGAGTCGAGCACGCAGGGGCGGTCGCCCACCTCGGCCAGCGCCGCCTCCATCAGCCGGCGCCCGAGGCCGCGGCCGCGGCCCGACCGGGCCGAGCACAGCCGCCCGATCCGCAGCTCGCCACCGGGCTCGTCGAGCAGCCGCAGGCAGCCCAGCACGGGCTCCGGCTCGCCGTGCCCGCCGAGCCAGAAGTGCCGCGCCCCCGGCTCCAGATCGCGCCCGTCGAGCTCGTCGTAGGGGCAGGCCTGCTCGACGACGAAGACGTCGACGCGCAGCCGCAGGATCTCGTAGAGGGTGCGCGGCTCGAGGTCGGCCGCCCACGCCCGGTGCACCGTTGCAGCCAGTACCTCGCTCATGTGCTCTGCCTACCAGAAGGTCCGCCGGACCGCCGGATCGGCTGACCGCCCGGGCGCGCTCGGCGGGGGACGTGCGACACGGGGTTAGCCTCGTCGGGTGCGGCACCACGATCTGGTCGTCATCGGCAGCGGCTCGGGCAACTCGTTCGTCGACGACCGGTTCGCCGACCTCGACGTGGCGATCATCGAGCACGGCGTGTTCGGCGGCACCTGCCTGAACGTCGGGTGCATCCCGACCAAGATGTACGTGCACCCGGCCGACGTCGCCCAGCACGTCCGCCGGGCCGGCCGGTTCGGCATCGACGCCACGTTCGACCGCGTGCGCTGGACCGACCTGCGCGACCGCGTCTTCGACCGGATCGACCCGATCTCGGCCGCCGGGCGCGACTACCGGCTCCACCGCGTGCCCAACGTCACCCTCTACGAGGGCCACGCCCGCTTCACCGCGCCCCACCAGCTCGAGGTCGACATGACCGACGGGTCGGGCACCACGGCGCTGGGCGCGGACCGCGTCGTCATCGCCGCGGGCGGGCGGCCGGTCGTCCCGGAGCCGATCGCGGCGTCCGGGGTGCCGTTCGAGACCTCCGACACGGTGATGCGGATGGACGCGCTGCCCGAGCACCTGGTGATCGTCGGAGCCGGCTACATCGCCGCCGAGTTCGCGCACGTGTTCTCCGCGCTCGGCAGCGCGGTGTCGGTGATCGGGCGCGGCGGGGCGATGCTGCGCCACCTCGACGAGACCGTCACCGAGCGGTTCACCACGCTCGCCCGCCGGCGCTGGGACCTGCACCTCGACGCCGACGTCGTCGGCGTCCGCGGCGGGCCCGGCGACGTGGTCGTCGAGCTGGCGGGCGGCGCCACCGTCCGCGGCGACGTGCTGCTGGTCGCGACCGGCCGACGGCCCAACGGCGACCGCCTCGACCTGGAGAAGGCCGGCGTCCCCACCCACGACGACGGCCGCATCGTCGTCGACGACCTGCAGCGCACCCCGGTGGAGGGGATCTTCGCCCTCGGCGACGTCAGCTCGCCCCACCAGCTCAAGCACGTGGCCAACCACGAGGCCAAGGTCGTCGCGCACAACCTGCTGCACCCCGACGCGCCCCGGCGCACCGACCACCGGTTCGTGCCGGCGGCGGTGTTCACCCAGCCGCAGATCGCCGCCGTCGGGCGCACCGAGCAGGCCTGCCGCGAGGAGGGCCTGGACTACTCGGTCAAGGTCCAGGAGTACGCCGACATCGCCTACGGCTGGGCGCTGGAGGACCGCACCGGCTTCTGCAAGGTGATCGCCGAGCGGAGCACCGGGCGGCTGCTGGGGGCGCACCTGATGGGCCCGCACGCCTCGTCGGTGATCCAGCCGCTGATCCAGGCCATGTCGTTCGGGCTGGGCGCGCGGGAGATGGCGACCGGGCAGTACTGGATCCACCCGGCGCTCCCCGAGGTGGTGGAGAACGCGCTGCTCGGGCTCGACCTGGAGGGCGCCGAGCGGCCCGGGTCGGGGCCGCCCGGGCGCGACCTCTGACGGGCTCCGCGCGCGTCCGGTCGCGCTCGTCACGACGTGGTGGTGGGGGGGGGGCCCGCCCCCCCGGGGGGGGGGCCCCCCCCCCCCCCCCGGCGGGGGAGCCCGCTTCCCCGGCGGGCGGAACGCACCGTCCCCGATCGGCGGGCTCAGCCTGCCGCGCGGGGGGCTTGCGGGTCGACCGGCTCCCCGGCGGCCACCGGTGCGGCCGGCACGACGGGGTCGGTCGGGAGCGGTGGCGCGTCGGGCGCCTCCGGGTCGAACGGGACGGCGGGCGGGGTCTGCCCGCGGATCTCGGCGACCAGCGCGGTGACGTCGGCCATGATCGCCGCGGTGGCGCCGTCGAGCGCCTTGCGGGTGCGTGGGCCGCCCAGCCAGGCCGACAGGTCGACCGGCGGACCGGCCACCACGTGGACCCGCTTGCGCGGGAAGGGCCGCAGGCCCTTGTTCGGGGGCAGCAGGTCCTGGGTGCCCCAGTTGGCCACCGGGATCACCGGCGCCCCGGTGACCAGCGCGATCCGGCCGATGCCGTTCTTGCCCTTCATGGGCCAGCCGTCCGGGTCGCCGGTGTAGGTGCCCTCGGGGTAGAAGACGACGACCTCACCGCGCTTGACCGCCTCGGTCAGCTCCCGCATGGCGGCGTCGCCTGCGCGCATCGACGTGCGGTCCACCGGGACGTGGCCCCCGCCCCGCATGACCCAGCGGACCCCGGGGATCCCCCACAGCTCCGACTTGGCCAGGAACCGCGGCACGCGCCCGTGCGAGACGGCGAAGGCGACCTCGTAGATCGGGTCGGCGAACGACACGTGGTTGGCCACCAGCAGCGCCCCGCCCTCGCGCGGGATGTGCTCGCCGCCCCGCCAGGACAGCCGCGGCCCGTAGACGGTCGGCGGCCACAGCAGCGCGATGGCCAGGCCGTACCAGAACCCGGTGCCGCGCCGGCGGCGGGTGAAGCTCAGCCGCAGCTTCTGCCCGACCGTCAGCGGCGTGTCCGCCGGCATCCGCACCCTCCTCGCTCGCGTGCTGCCACCCCGATGGTGCCGGGTGGACCGTCGCCGCGGGCGACCGGCCACCCGATCGTGCCGATCCCCGTGCCCCGGACGTGCGACCCGGTTCCCTCGATCATTCCAGTCCGCTGCCGGTGATGGCGAGGAACGATCGCGGCGGGTCCCGCCGGTAGAGCCCGGATGTGATGTCGATCGCAGAACCCGGCCGCGCGCGGCCGCCTTGTGGAACACCTCGAAGGCACCGTCCCGTCCCGCTTGCGAGGTAGCCGTGTCCGCACGCCCAGCCGCCGGCCCCCTGCCGCGGATCGAGCCGGTGGGCGCCGTCCCGGCCGCGCCTCCGGCGGCCGTGCTGGTGCTGCACGGCGGGCGCTCGCGCAGCCACGAGAGCGGCGAGCGCCGGCGGCTGTCGTACTGGCGGATGCTGCCCTTCGCCCGCTCGCTCGCCCGCCGCGGGCCGGCCGTCCACGTGCTGCGCTACCGCTACCGGGGGTGGAACGGGCCGGCCCGTGACGCCGCCCGCGACGCCGCGGCCGGTGTGGACGCCGTGGCCGCCCGGCACCCGGGGGTGCCGGTGGTGCTGCTGGGCCACTCGATGGGCGGGCGGGCCGCGCTGGCCGCCGCCGGGGCCGACCCGGTGGTGGCGGTGTGCGCGCTGGCCCCCTGGCTGGACGGGTCGGACCCGGTCGAGCAGCTCGCCGGGCGCACCGTGCTGATCGCGCACGGCGACCGGGAGCGCTGGACCAGTCCGGCGGCCTCCTTCGACTACGCGGTCCGGGCCAAGCGGGTCACCGACCGGGTCGCCCGCTTCGACGTGCACGGCGCCGGCCACTTCATGCTCGCCCGGGCCGGGGAATGGCACGGACTGGTGCGCCGGTTCGTGCTCGGCGTGACCGGCGTCGAACCCCTCGACCCGGTGATCGCGGACGCGCTGCGCCGGCCATCCCCGCCGGCCTGCGGGCCGCGCCGACCGACGCCGCGCGCGGCGGCCGCCGACCCGACAGGATGATCCGGTGACCGGTTCGCCGTGGGCGACCGCGCCGGCCCACCCCCACCACCAGGAGACCCGATGAGACCCGGCGACACCGTCGACGAAACACTGGAGATCGTGCGAAGGCACGGGGCGCCGGCGTGAGCGACCGCGAGGTGTCGGCGTCGACCGTGGTGGCGGCGGCCCCGGCCGAGGTCTTCGAGCTGCTGGCCGATCCGCGCCGGCACCGCGAGTTCGACGGCTCCGGGACCGTGCGCACGGCGGTCGCCGGCCCGCCCCGGCTCGGCCCCGGCGCCCGGTTCGGCATGGCGATGCACTGGGGCCTGCCCTACCGCATCCGCAACACCGTCGTCGAGTTCGAGGAGGGCAGCCGGATCGCGTGGCGGCACTTCGGCCGGCACGTGTGGTGCTACCGGTTGGAGCCGGTCCCCGGCGGCACGCGGATCACCGAGTCGTTCGACTGGGGACCGTCGCTCTCGCCGTGGGCGCTGGAGAAGTGGGGCGCCCCGGCGCGCAACCTGGCCTCGATCCGCGCCACCCTGCGCCGGCTGAGCGACATCCTCGGCGGACCGGCCTGACCCGTCAGGCCGGCTCGGTGACCGGCAGACCAGGCAGCCCGTCGAGGCTGGTGGCGTTGCGCTCGACCTTGTAGCGGGCGATGCGCTCGGCGTCGCGACTGCGCCAGGTGGCGTCCAGGGTCTCCCGCTCGCCGACCAGCGCCATCTTCGGCACGGCGTAGCCGCAGGAGTCCGACACCCTGCTCACGTCCACGACGACCACCCCGCGCAGGTAGGCACGGCGCTCCTGGGCGGCGGCACCGAACGGGGCGATGGCGTCGTCGAACGCGGGGTCGTCGGCGAGCACCACGCGCCCGGTGCCGTGCAGGCGCACGACGTTGGGCTTGCCGTCGAAGGCGCACAGCATCACGCACACGCGGCCGTTCTCCCGCAGGTGGGCGACGGTCTCGATGCCGCTGGCGATGATGTCGAGGTAGGCGAAGGTGTGCTCGTCGAGCACGCGGAACGTCCCCGACGTGCCCTTGGGCGAGAGGTTGACCAGACCGTCGGCCGCGAGCGGCGCGGTCGCCACGAAGAAGAGCGGCTGCGCCTCGATCCAGTGCGCCAGGTCGGTGTCGATGCGGTCGTAGACGTTGCCCATGGCACGGACGGTACGGAGCGCGGGCGCCGGTGAGAACCGGGTTCAGGGCAGGGTGAGGATCTCCGCACCGTCCGCGGTGACCAGCACCGTGTGCTCGAACTGGGCCGTGCGGGCGCGGTCCTTGGTGACCACCGTCCAGCCGTCGTCCCAGATGTCGTAGTCGATCGTGCCGAGGGTGATCATCGGCTCGATGGTGAAGGTCATGCCCGCTTCGAGCACCGTCTGCACGCTCGGTTCGTCGTAGTGCAGCACCACGAGGCCGCTGTGGAAGCTGCGCCCGATGCCGTGGCCGGTGAAGTCGCGCACCACGCCGTAGCCGAAGCGGCGGGCGTAGGACTCGATGACCCGCCCGACGACGTTGAGCTCGCGCCCCGGGCGCACCGCCTTGATCGCCCGGGCGGTGGCCTCGCGGGTGCGCTCGACGAGCAGCCGGTCCTCCTCGGAGACCGCGCCGGCCAGGAAGGTGCCGTTGGTGTCGCCGTGCACCCCGCCGATGTAGGCGGTCACGTCGATGTTGACGATGTCGCCGTCGCGGATGACCGTGGAGTCGGGGATGCCGTGGCAGATGACCTCGTTGAGGCTGGTGCAGCAGGACTTGGGGAAGCCCTTGTAGCCCAGCGTCGAGGGGTAGGCGTCGTGCTCGACGAGGAACTCGTGGACCACGCGGTCGACCTCGTCGGTGGTGACGCCGGGCGCGACGGCCTCGCCGCCCGCGGCCAGCGCCCGCGCGGCGATCCGCCCGGCCACCCGCATGGCCTCGATCACCTCGGGGGTCTGCACCCACGGCTCGGTGCTGCGGGTGGGGCCCTTCTTGCCGACGTACTCCGGGCGCGGGATGTGCGCGGGGACGGGGCGGATCGGCGATACCGTGCCGGGCGTGAGCAGGGTGCGGGCGGGCATGGCGCCAGTGTAGGTCGGGGACCGGAGGGCTCCGGCGGGGCCGAGCGGCGCGGGCGGCTCAGCGCACGCGCAGGCGGGCCCGGTGGGCCACCGCCACCGACAGCGCCCGCCAGCCGATGAGCAGCACGCCCAGCGAGAGGGTGGCGACCACGGCGAAGCTCAGCGGCAGCCGCTCGGTGAACGCGAACCGCAGCAGCAGGCCGATCACGACCGTGCCGGCGAGCACGGCGGCGCCTGCGCGCAACCCGGCCGGGCGGGCCCGCACGACCGGGGTCGCCCAGGACGCCACCAGACCGACCACGAACGGCGCCATCGTGGCGAGCAGGCCCAGTACGTCGCCCGGCTCGGCGTGGCTTGCCCGGCCCACTGCCGCGAAGACGATCACCGCGACGACGTCGGCGGCGAACGCGAGCGCCGGGATGCGGCTGTGCGTCATCCCACGAGGGTAAGTGCCCTGGCAAGCCCCTTGCGGTCCGGTACCCCGGGTGGAGCACCCGCCGCCGGTGGGCGTCGGCCCGGTCAGCCCAGCGCGGACAGGAACCGGACCGCGGTGTCCACCGCGACCGTGGCGCTGCCCCCGTCGACGACCAGCACCGCGAACGCCAGGTCGCCCCGGTAGCCGACGAACCAGCCGTGCGCCTGGCCCGCGCCGGTGAACTCGGCCGTGCCGGTCTTGCCGTAGACCTCGCCGAGGGGGGCGAGCTGGGTGGCGGTGCCCTCGGTGACCACCGCGCGCATCATGTCGCGGACCTGGTCGAGGCGGGCCGGGTCGGGCTGGTCGGCGGGCTTGGTGACCTCGGTGGGCCGTCCGCGCACGAGCTCGGGCACCACCGGCGACCCGTGCGCCACCGTGGCCGCGACCAGCGCCATGCCCAGCGGGCTGGCCAGCACCTCGCCCTGGCCGATGCCGTCCTCGGCGCGCTGGACCGGGTCGTCGGAGGGCGGGACCGAGCCGGTGATCGTCTTCACGCCCGGGACGACGAAGTCGGCGCCGATGCCGAAGCGCAGCGCGGCGGCGGGCAGCGCGTCGGCAGGCAGGTCGGCGCCCAGCCGACCGAACGTCGTGTTGCAGGACTTCGCGAAGGCGGTGCGCAGCGGCACGGTGCCCAGGTCGAAACCGCCCTTGTTGGGCAGTGGCCGGCCGCCGATCACGGCGCTGCCCGGGCAGGCCACGGGGGTCTGCGGGGCGAGCCCGGCCCCGGCCAGCCCGGCGTCCGCTGTGATGATCTTGAACGTGGAGCCCGGCGGGTAGCGGCCGGTCAGGGCGAGCGCGCCCTCGACGTCGGCCGGGCCGTTCTGGGCCACGGCCAGCACCTCACCGGTGGACGGCGCCACCGCCACGATCATCGCCTGCTGCGCCACCGGCTCGACGGCGTCCTCGGCGGCGGTCTGCACGGCGCGGTCGAGCGACACGCCGACGGTGGCCCCGGGCTCGGGCTCGCCCTCGGCGAGCGTGTCGATGGCGGTGCCCGCGGCGTCGGTGACCAGCACCGACCAGCCGGGCGTGCCGTCGAGCTGCTCGGCCATCTCGGTGCGCACCGCGGGCAGCACCTGGCGGGCGAAGCCCGCGTCCGGGGCGAGCATCCGCTCGCCGGTGGCGAACCGCAGCCCCGGCAGGTCGTGGATGGCGTTCTTCACGCCCAGGTAGTCGCGCTCGCGCAGGACGGCCACCGTGTAGGACTGCCCGTCCGGGGTGCGGGCGGCGCCCTCGGTGATCGAGGTGGCCGTGATGCCGCTGTCGAGCGGGGACAGCGCCGCGGCCAGCGCCGCGGTCACCGACGGGAGGTCGCCCGCGGCGAGCCGGTCGAGCAGGACGCTCACCACCGCGGTGGGCTCGAGCAGCGGCACACCGGCCCGGTCGACCACCGGCGCCTGCTGGGGCTCCTCGGTGCGCACGGCCAGCCGCTGGCCGGTGGCCAGCTGCGGGTGCACGACGGTGGGCGCCCAGCGCACCGCCCAGCCGCGCTCGGCGTCGGGGGTCGCGACGAGCTCCAACTCGTTGAGGTAGCTCCAGGTGCGCCCGGAGCCCAGGTCCCAGCGCACGTCGACCGATGCGGTGGCGCGCTCGGTGGCCTCGCGCACCTGCCCGGCCGTCGCGACGATCCCGGCGGGCCGCAGCGAGGAGCGCGCCGCCGCCAGCACCTCGGTCGCGGCCTGGGGGTTGTCGGTGAGCGCCGCGGCCCCGGCGTCGTCGCCTGCGGACCAGGCGGCGAGGAAGTCGGTCAGGGCCTCCTCCGGCCCCTCCCCGGAGAACAGGCCGCAGCCGCCGACCCCGGCGAGCACGCAGAGCACGGCGAGCAGGGCGGCGGCTCGGCGCGGCGCGCGGGAGCGGGTCAGCGGCACGGGCCGAGTATGCCCAGCCGGTGGCGCCGGTCAGGGGCCCACCCGGGCGGGCCGGAGTCCGCGCCGGTCAGCCCGTCGCGGGGTCCGCACCGGCCCGGCGGGCCGTGACGAGGACCTCGAGCCCGTCGAGCACGCGGCGCAGGCCGAACTCGAACGCGCGGTCGTGCGGGCCGTCGAAGCCGCCGCTGTCGGCCACCCGGCCGAGCATCGGGTAGCGCACCCCCGCCAGCGCGTCGGCCAGGTAGGGCTCCTGGGCGGCCCACCACTCGTCGTCGCTGACGCCGGTCTCCGACGCGGCCCGCGACGCCTCGACCGAACTGCGGGCCAGCCCCGCGACCCACGAGCTCGTGGTGACGATCGCGTCGATCATCTCGCGGCCGTCGAGCCCGGTGCCGTCCAGGATGCGCAGCGTGGCCTCGGTGGCGCGCAGGGAGTTGGGGCCCATCAGCGGGCGTCCCTGCTGGACGTGCAGCAGCCACGGGTGGCGGTGGTAGTGCGCCCACTCCCCCCGGCAGGCGGCTTCGAGCCGCTCGCGCCAGGTGCCGCTCTCGTCGAGGTCGGGGCCCTCGGCGTAGACGTGGTCGACCATCAGGTCGATCAGCTCGTCCTTGCCGGGCACGTACCGGTAGAGCGACATGGCGCCGACCTTGAGCGCCCCGGCGATGCGGCGCATCGACAGCGCGCCGAGGCCCTCCTCGTCGGCGAGCGCGATGGCGGCCTCGACGATGCGCTCGCGCGAGAGCGCCGGCTTGGGCCCGCGGGTGGGCTCGTCCGCCTTCCCCCAGAGCAGCGCCAGGCTGCGCTTGAGGGACTCGGCGCGTTCGGAGGAAGTCATTTGACCGGATCCTAAAACTGGGTACAGTGTACGCGTGACGACGTACACTGTACCCAATTTGGAGGTGTCGGCATGGGCGACGCGGTGCTGACCGAGGGGCTCGGCAAGCGGTTCGGGACCAAGCAGGCCCTCGACGGCCTCGACCTGGCCGTCCCCGAGGGGTCGGTGCTCGGGCTGCTCGGGCCCAACGGCGCCGGCAAGACGACCGCCGTGCGGGTGCTCACCACCCTCCTGCGCCCCGACGCGGGCCGGGCCGAGGTCGGCGGGCACGACGTGGCCCGCGACCCGACCGCGGTGCGCCGGGCCATCGGGCTGACCGGCCAGCACACCACCGTCGACGACATCCTCACCGGCCGGGAGAACCTGGTCATGTGGGGCAGGCTGTTCCACCTCCCCCAGCGCGCGGCCGCCCGCCGCGCCGACGAGCTGCTCGAGCAGTTCGGGCTGACCGACGCCGCGGACCGCCGCGCCAAGACCTACTCCGGCGGCATGCGCAGGCGCCTCGACGTGGCCAGCAGCCTGGTGCTGGCGCCGCGGGTGTTCTTCCTCGACGAGCCCACCACCGGCCTCGACCCGCGCAACCGCGGCGAGGTGTGGGCGGCGCTGCGCGGCCTGGTCGCCGGCGGCACGACGGTCGTGATGACCACCCAGTACCTCGACGAGGCCGACCAGCTTGCCGACCGGATCGCCGTGCTCGACGAGGGCCGCAAGGTCGCCGAGGGCACGCCGTCCGAGCTCAAGTCGCGCATCGGCGGCGACCGGATCGACGTGCTCCTGCGCGACGCCGACGACCTGCCCGCCGCGGCCGACGTGCTGGCCCGCGCGGCCAGCGGGCCGGTCGAGGTGGACGCGCCGCTGCGGCGGCTCTCCGCGCCGGTGCGCGACCGCGTGGCCGCGCTGACCGGGGTCGTGCGCGCACTGGACCACGCCGGCCTGACCGTCGAGGACATCGGCGTGCGCCGCCCGACCCTGGACGAGGTGTTCCTGCACCTCACCGGGAAGCCGGCCGCCCCGGCCGCGAAGCAGAGCGCCCAGAACGAGATCGGAGTGCCGGCATGACCACCTCCACCTTCGCCGTCCCCGCCCGCGGCAGCGCGCTGCGCTGGACGGTCGCCGACTCGTGGGTGGTCGCGCGGCGCGACCTCCTGCACTGGGTGCGCAACCCGAGCGTGATCATCGCCAGCGTGGCGTTCCCGGCCATGTTCGTGCTGCTGTTCGGGTTCGTGTTCGGCAGCGCGATCACGGTGCCGGGCGGCGGTGACTACCGCGAGTTCCTGATGCCGGGGATGTTCGCCCAGGCGATGGTGAACGGGGCCGCGGCCACGGTCGCCGCGGTCGCCGCGGACAAGGCCAGGGGTGTGACCGACCGGTTCCGCTCGATGCCGATGGCGCCGGGCGCACCGGTCGTCGGGCGCAGCGTCGCCGACGTCGTCAACTCCGTGCTCGACCTGGTGGTGCTGGTGGGCCTGGGGCTGCTCGTCGGGTGGCAGGCGCACGGCGGCGTGGCCGGCGCGCTGGCCGCGGTCGGGCTGCTGCTCCTGCTGCGGTTCGCGATGATCTGGGTCGGCATCTACCTCGGGCTGGTGGTCAGCCAGGAGGCCGCGGGCCTGGCCTGGGCCCCGCTGTTCCCGCTCACGATGATCGCGAACACCTTCGTGCACCCGTCGCAGCTGCCGGGCTGGCTCGGCCCGCTCGCCGACTGGAACCCGCTCTCGGCCACGGTGACCGCGGTGCGGGAGCTCTTCGGCAACGCCGGGCCGGTCGGCGCCCAGGCGTCCTGGGCGGAGCAGAACGCGATGCTGCTGGCCGTCGCCTGGCCGCTGGTGATCGTCGCGGTCTTCCTGCCGCTGGCCGTACGCCGCTACCGCCGCCCCGCCGCCTGACGCCGTCGAGAACGGGGGGGGGGGGGGGGGGGTGGGGGCGGCCCGCCGCACACAAGGCTCGGGGGGGGGGGGCGGGGCCCCCCCCCCCCCCCCCCCCCACCCCCCCCCCCCCCCCCCGGGGGGCGGGTCAGAACAGGACGGTGGCGAAGCTGGCGATCTGGGTGAAGCCGATGCGCCGGTAGGCCGCCTTGGCGACGTGGTTGAAGTCGTTGACGTAGAGGCTGGAGACCCGGCCCATCGCGGCCAGGCGCTCGACGACGGCGGCGGTGCCCGCCGTGCCCAGGCCGTGCCCGCGCCGCTCGGGGTGCACCCACACCCCCTGGATCTGCCCCACCTGCGAGGACAGCGCACCGATCTCGGCCTTGAAGACCACCTGGTCGCCCTCGAAGCGGGCGAACGCCCGGCCCGCCGCGAGCAGCTCGGCCACCCGGGAGCGGTAGCCGGCGCCGCCGTCGCCGAGGCGGGGGTCGACCCCGACCTCCTCGGTGAACATCGCGATCGCCGCCGGCAGGTAGCGCTCGAGCTCGTCGGGGCGCACCGGGCGAACGTACGGGTCGGCGGCGATGGCCGGCAGCCCGGCCAGCGCCATCAGCGGCTGGTCGGCGCGGATCTCGCGGGCGGGGGTCCAGTGCCCGGCCAGGTCGTCCCAGAGCGGCAGCACCAGCTCCGCCCGGCCGACCAGCGACGAGCAGCCCCGGCCGTGGCGGCGGGCGCGGTCGGCGAAGGCGCGCAGCGCGGAGCGCTCACCGCGCAGCGGCACCAGGTTGGCGCCCGAGAAGCACAGGCCGTCGAGCCTGCTCCCGACCGCCCACAGCTCACCGCCGAGTCGCCACGGGTCGAGCCCGGCCACCTCGACGCGGGCGGCGACCATGCAGGCGGCCACGGGATCGTTCTCCAGCAGCGCGCGCACACCCGCGCGATCCCGGTCGTCCAGCAGCCGCGCTCCGGCAGTACGAAGCACCCTCTCACGATGCCAGACGGCCACCGATGTTCCTACGACGGGATCCGACCGGAATCCGGCCGTGATCGGGGGATCCGCACGATCGGGACGATCTTCGCGGGGCCCGGGCCGGTCATCCGACCACGACGGTGGGCTCGCCGTCGGCGGCCGGCATCGACTCGGCGATCTTCATGGCCTCCTCGATGAGGGTCTCCACGATCTGGTGCTCGGGCACGGTCTTGATGACCTCGCCCTTGACGAAGATCTGGCCCTTGCCGTTGCCGGAGGCGACGCCGAGGTCGGCCTCGCGGGCCTCGCCCGGGCCGTTGACCACGCAGCCCATCACGGCGACCCGCAGCGGCACCTCCATCCCGGTGAGCCCCGCGGTGACCTCGTCGGCGAGCTTGTAGACGTCGACCTGGGCGCGCCCGCAGGACGGGCAGGACACGATCTCCAGCTTGCGCGGGCGCAGGTTGAGCGACTGCAGGATCTGGGTGCCGACCTTGATCTCCTCGACCGGCGGGGCGGACAGCGAGACCCGGATCGTGTCGCCGATGCCCTGGCGCAGCAGGGCGCCGAACGCCACCGCCGACTTGATGGTCCCTTGGAAGGCCGGACCGGCCTCGGTGACGCCCAGGTGCAGCGGGTAGTCGCACTGCTCGGCGAGCAGCTCGTAGGCGCGCACCATCACGACCGGGTCGTTGTGCTTGACCGAGATCTTGATGTCGTGGAAGTCGTGCTCGGCGAACAGGCCCGCCTCCCACATCGCCGACTCGGCCAGCGCCTCCGGGGTCGCCTTGCCGTACTTGGCCAGCAGCCGCTTGTCCAGCGATCCCGCGTTGACCCCGATCCGGATCGGGGTGCCGTGGTCGCGGGCCGCGGCGGCGATCTCCTTGACCTGGTCGTCGAACTTGCGGATGTTGCCGGGGTTGACCCGCACCGCGGCGCAGCCCGCCTCGATCGCGGCGAAGACGTACTTGGGCTGGAAGTGGATGTCGGCGATGACCGGGATCTGCGACTTCCTCGCGATGGCCGGCAGGGCGTCGGCGTCGTCCTGGCTCGGGCAGGCGACGCGGACGATGTCGCAGCCCGCCGCGGTGAGCTCGGCGATCTGCTGCAGGGTCGCGTTGACGTCGGCGGTGAGCGTGGTGGTCATGGACTGCACCGAGATCGGGTGCTCCGATCCGACACCGACCGCTCCGACCATCAGCTGGCGGGTCTTGCGTCGCTCGGCGAGGGTGGGGGCGGGCGGCACGGGCATGCCCAGTGAGACGGTCACGGCTCCAGTATCCAGGCCCGTGATCGAGCCCGCCGCCGGCCGTGGCCGGAGACACCACCCGGTGTGACGCATTCCCGCCCACCAGGGGTTCTCCCGGCTACTGGAACAGCCGCACCGGGTTGATGACGTCGGCGACGAGCAGCAGCCCGCTCCAGGCGATGAACACCAGCGCCACCACGTAGGCCACCGGCAGCAGCTTGGCCACGTCGACCGGACCGGGGTCGGGGCGCCCGCGCAGCCGCGCGATCCGCTTCTTCACCGCCTCCCAGAGGGCCGGGAAGATCTGCCCGCCGTCCAGCGGCGGGATCGGCAGCAGGTTGAACAGGAACAGCGAGATGTTCACCGCGGCCAGCAGCTGCAGGAAGAACGCGATCTCCTGGCCGACCGGGATGTCCTGGGCCAGGATCTCGCCGCCGATGCGCGAGACCCCGACCACGCCGATGGGGCCGTCGAGGTCGCGCTCCTCACCGAGGAACACCGACCCGAACAGCGCCGGGACCCGGGAGGGCAGCGCGATGATGGCCTCACCGGTGCGACTGATGATCGAGCCGATCTCCCCGGCCACGGCCGGCAGGTCCTTGCGCTGGATCTCGTCGAGGGGCGAGAGCCCGAGGAAGCTGGCGTCGACGATCCTCTCGGGGTCGTCGAGGTCGCGCAGCTGGGTGGTGATCAGCGTGGGGGTCAGGTCGAGCCGCTGCCCGTCGCGCTCGACGGTGACGGTGACGGTGCCCGAGCTGGAGCGGATGGCCTCCTGCATTCCGCGCCAGTCGTCCTGCTCGTAGGGGGTGCCGTTGAACGCCACGATCTTGTCGCCGGGCTGGAAGCCGGCCGCGGCGGCCGGGGTCGGCGGCGCGTC
This sequence comes from Pseudonocardia humida, assembly GCF_023898865.1. Taxonomy (GTDB): domain Bacteria; phylum Actinomycetota; class Actinomycetes; order Mycobacteriales; family Pseudonocardiaceae; genus Pseudonocardia; species Pseudonocardia humida. The sequence goes on along the minus strand of NZ_JAGSOV010000010.1, from coordinate 145,869 downwards.
CGCCGGGCACTGCGGCGGAGGGCCGTCCGCGGCGACCGTGGCCGGCAGCACGCAGGCGCTGACCTCGCTCACCGTGGTCGTGTAGGTCCGCACGCCGAAGCCCATGAGCACGATCGCGAACAGCACGACGGCCAGCACCAGGTTCATGAACGGCCCGGCGAACATCACGACCACGCGCTTCCAGGGGGCGCGCAGGTAGAACTGCCGGTCGGCGTCCTCGGGGGCGACGTCCATGGCGGACTGGCGGCGGGCGTCGTCCATCAGGCCCTGGAACGGGCCGGTGCGCCGGGTGCGCCCCAGTGCGCTGTCCGAGCCGGGGGCGGGCGGGATCATCCCGATCATGCGGATGTAGCCGCCGAGCGGGATCGCCTTGAGCCCGAACTCGGTCTCACCGCGCTTGCGCGACCAGATCGTCTTCCCGAAGCCCACCATGAACTCGGGCACCTTGATGCCGAACCACTTCGCCGTGGTGAAGTGCCCCAGCTCGTGCCAGGCGACCGAGAGCAGGATCCCCACGAAGAAGATCACGATTCCCAGCACGGTCATCATCGAAGGCACTCCAGGTCAGTTCGAGCGGATGCCCGCCGCGGCGGCGGTGCGCGCGACCGTGCGGGCGTAGGCCCGGGCCCACTCCTCGGCGGCGAGCACGTCGGAGACGGTAGCGGGGTCGGCGGTCCAGGCTCCGGCCGCGTCCAGCACCTGGGCGAGCACGTCGGTGATGGCCGTGAAGGACAGCCTGCCGGCCACGAACGCGGCCACGACCTCCTCGTTGGCCGCGTTGAGCACCGCGGGCATGCAGCCGCCCGCCGCCCCGGCCCTGCGGGCCAACCGCACGCCGGGCAGCGCGTCGTCGTCCAGCGGTTCGAACGTCCAGCTCTGCGGCGCGTCCCAGCGGCACGGCCGGGCCGCTCCGGGCACCCGGTCGGGCCAGCCGAGGGCCAGCGAGATGGGCAGGACCATGTCCGGCGGGCTGGCCTGGGCCAGCGTGCTGCCGTCCACGAACGCGACCATCGAGTGGATCATCGATTGGGGGTGCACGACGACGTCGATGCGGTCGTAGGGGATGTCGAACAGCAGGTGGGCCTCGATCACCTCGAGGCCCTTGTTGATCAGCGTCGCCGAGTTGATCGTGATGACCGGGCCCATGTTCCAGGTGGGGTGGGCCATCGCCTCGTCGACGGTGACGCCGGTGAGGTCGGCGCGCTTGCGGCCGCGGAACGGCCCGCCGGAGGCGGTCAGCACGAGCCGGTCGACCTCGCTCGCGCGCCCGCCGCGCAGGCACTGCGCCAGCGCGGAGTGCTCGGAGTCGACCGGCACGATCTGGCCGGGCGCGGCCGCCCCGGTGACCAGCGCGCCGCCCGCGATCAGCGACTCCTTGTTGGCCAGCGCGAGCACGGCGCCGGAGCCGAGCGCGGCCAGCGTCGGACCCAGCCCGACCGAGCCGGTGATCGCGTTGAGCACGGTGTGCGCGCCGGAGGTGCCGGCCAGCTCGGTGGCCGCGTCCGGTCCGGCCAGCACGGCGACCCCGGGCAGCATCTCCCGCAGCCGGGCGGCCGCGTCCGGACGCGACACCGCGACCCGGGGCGCGCGGTGCTGCCGGGCCTGGCGGGCGAGCAGGTCGAGATCGCCCCCACCCGCGGCCAACCCGGCCACGGTGAAGCGTTCGGGGTTGGCGGCGATGAGGTCGAGGGCCTGGGTGCCGACCGAACCGGTTGACCCGAGCACGACCACGGAGCGACTGGACATCCTCACCATCATCCTCCGCCGGATGTTGTGCGACGATGAGCCCCGGCACTCGCATGATCAGGAGGACTACCGGTGGCGAGGAACTCCCGGGAGCTGGCCAAGCGCTCCGCGGTCGACCCGCAGGACGAGCCGTCGGCCGAGTGGGGCTGGCACGGCAGCTTCCCCAAGGGCAAGGTCGCCGGCGGCGTCGTCTCGATCATCTTCCTGCTGCTGTTCGCCATCGGCCCGTACCAGAGCCGCACCCAGGACCTGTGGCTGATCGGGATCGCGCTGCTGCTGGCGGGCCTGATCGTGCACCACGTCGTGAGCCGCCGGCACGCCTGGCGACGCTGAGAGGGGCGCGGAGGCCGTCGTGGCCGGGCCCGCGGTCGAGCTGGAGGTCGGCGACCGGACCGTCCGGCTGAGCAACCCCGACCGGGTGTACTTCCCGGCCCGCGGCGAGACCAAGCTCGACCTGGCGCGCTACTACCTGTCGGTCGCCGACGGCGTCGTGCGCGCCCTGCGCGACCGCCCGTGCATGCTGCACCGCTTCCCGACCGGCGTCACCGGGGAGAAGGTCCACCAGAAGCGGTTGCCGCGCGGCGCGCCCGACTGGATCGAGACCGTGCGGGTGGACTTCCCGCGCTGGGGCCGCCACGCCGACGAGCTGTGCGTCCAGCACCCCGCCGATGTCGTCTGGGCGGTGCAGATGTCGACCGTCGAGTTCCACCCGTGGAACTCCCGGCGCGCCGACACCGAGAAGCCCGACGAGTGGCGCATCGACCTCGACCCCATGCCGGAGGCCACCTACGCCGACGTCCGGCGCGTGGCGCACGTCGCCCACGAGGTGCTCGACGAGCTCGGCGCCACCGGCTGGCCCAAGACCTCCGGCGGCAAGGGCATGCACGTCTACGTGCGGATCCCGCCCGAGCACGGCTTCGCCGACGTGCGCCGGGCCGCGCACGCCTTCGCCCGCGAGGTGGCCCGCCGCTGCGACCTCGTCGACCTGACGTGGTGGCGCAAGGACCGCGACCCGGCGTCGGTGTTCGTGGACTACAACCAGAACACCCGCGACCACACCATCCGCTGCGCGTACTCGGTGCGCGGGATCGCCGAGGCGCTGGTGTCCGCGCCGATCCGCTGGGACGAGGTCGACGCCGCGGCCCCGGACGACTTCACGATCGCCACGATGCCCGCGCGCTTCGCCGAGCTTGGCGACCTGCACGCCGGCATCGACGACGCCGTGTTCCGGATCGACGAGCTGCTGGAGTGGGCCGACCGCGACGCCCGGGACGGCGCCGAGGAGCCGCCCGAGGACGACGTGCAGGACCTCGACGCCCGCTGACGGGATTTCCCGTGTGCCGGGCACGTGCCCGGCACTACCCTGGTCGCGTGCGCGAGCAGCGATTTCCCCGCCCCCGGCCGCAGCGCGGCCGCGAGGGCCCGCTGACGCACGCCTGAGTCCTCGCCGCCACCGCGGTCGGGGGGTGTCCCCACCCGTCGCCGCCACCCGCGAGGACCCGCCATGACCGCAACGCTCGCCCCACCCGACATCTCCGCCGCGCTGTCCGTGCGCGACCTGACCGATCCCGCGCAGGGCCCGCACGCCGTCCAGGCCCTGCTGTCCGCCGCGGTCGACGCCCTGGCCGGGCGCTGGCGCTGCGCGGTCGAGGTGCGCCGCCCGTCGCCGCTCGTCGCCGTCGAGGACAACTACGACCGGCTCGGCTACGACCCGACCGCGGCCACCCGCGCCGGGCGCTACTCCCGCTACGTCAGCGACACCGTCATGCTGCGCAGCCACACGTCGGCCGGAGTGCCGCCCGCCCTGCGCGCCCTGGCCGCCCGCCCGGACTCCCCCGCCGACGTGCTGCTGGTGCTGCCGGGGCTGACCTACCGCCGCGACGTCGTCGACCGGCTGCACGTCGGCACGCCGCACCAGGTCGACCTGTGGCGGATCACCCGGGGGCGGGCCGTCCGGGTGGCCGACCTGGTCGACATGGTCGACGCGCTGGTCGCCGCCGTGCTGCCGGGCGCGCGGTGGCGCACCGAGCCCGCCGAGCACCCCTACACCACCGACGGCCTGCAGATCGACGTCGACACCGCCGACGGCTGGGTCGAGCTGGCCGAGTGCGGGCTGGCCGCCCCGCACGTGCTGGCCCGGGCGGGGCTCGACCCCGACCGGCACAGCGGCCTGGCCCTGGGCATGGGGCTGGACCGGGCGCTGATGCTGCGCAAGGGCGTGCCGGACATCCGGCTGCTGCGTGCGGGCGACCCGCGGATCGCCGGGCAGCTGCTCGACCTCGCGCCGTGGCGGCCGGTGTCGGCGCTGCCCGCGGTCCGGCGCGACCTGTCGATCGTGCTCGACGAGCGGGCGGCCGACCCCGAACTGCTCGGCGACCGGGTCCGCACGGCACTCGGGGCGGACGTCGACGCGCTGGAGAGCCTCACCGTGCTCGCCGCCACGGCGCACGCGGACCTGCCCGCGGCCGCGCGGGCGCGCCTGGGCACCCGCCCCGGTCAGCTGAACGTGCTGCTGCGGCTGGTGCTGCGGCCGGTGGATCGGACGCTCACCGACGCGGTGGCCAACGCGCTGCGCGACCGGGTCTACGCCGCGGTGCACGAGGGACCGCACCACGAGTGGGCCGCGGCCGGACCGCCCTGATCAGTCCGGGGCGGCCGGCAGCAGCACGCGCACGGTCGCCCCGGCCCCGGGCGCGGTGTCCAGCTCGACGCACCCGCCGTGCGCGGCCACGATCGAGTCCACGATCGCCAGCCCCAGCCCCGCCCCGCCGCCGCCGACCCGGCTGCGCGACCCGTCGACCCGGGAGAAGCGCTCGAACGCGCCGGCGGCCTGCTCGGCGGTGAGCCCCGGCCCGCGATCGGCGACCTCCAGCACCGCGTCGTCGCCGACCGTGCCCACGCCGACGCGCACCGGGGTGCCCGGCGGCGTGTGGGCGACGACGTTGCCGACAAGGTTGCTGACCACCTGCCGCAGCCGGGCCTCGTCACCCAGCAGCGGCGCCGCGGCCACCGGTCCGTCGCCGGGCCCGGTGAGCCGCACCTCCCGGGTCGGGTCGAGGGCACGCAGGTCGTGCAGGGCGTCGGCGGCCAGCGTGCGCAGGTCCATCGGCGCCGGATCGACGACCGGCGGCCCGTCGGCGGCGCGCTCGTCGAGGCGGGCGAGCAGCAGCAGGTCCTCCACCAGGGCGACCAACCGGGAGGACTCGTCCTCGATGCGCGTCATCGTGCGGTCGACATCGGCGGGCGCGCTCAGGCCACCCATCCGGTAGAGCTCGGTCGAGCCCCTGATCGTGAAGAGCGGCGTGCGCAGCTCGTGGCTGGCATCGGCGACGAACCGGCGCATCCGGGCCTCGGACGCCGCGCGGGCCGCGAACGCCGCCTCGATCTGGGCCAGCATGCCGTTGAGCGCACCCGCCAGCCGGCCCACCTCGGTGCCCGGCCCGGCCAGCTCGGGCACCCGGCGGGCCAGGTCGCCGCCGGCGATGGCGGTCGCGGTCTCCTCGACGCGGCGCAGCGGGCGCAGCCCCGCCCCGACGGCGAACCAGCCTGCCGTCACCAGCAGCACGAGCACTCCGGCCGCGACGCCCAGGAACCGCCCGACGATGCCGTCGATCGCCCGGTCGACCTCCGCCAGCGATGCGCCCACGACGACGCTGCCCGCGCCGTCCGCCCGCGGGACGCCGAGCACCCGCCACGACGCCGAGCCGGCCTCCCCCGGCACCTCGAAGGGTTCACCGCCCCGGCCGGCGGACGCCGCGGCGTCCATCGGCGGCAGCTGCGGACCGGTGCGCTCCGCGGGTGGCTGCGGCACCGCCTCCAGCCGGCCCTCGGGGTCGAACAGGGCCACGTAGCGCCCCTCCCGCTCCCCGACGCGCGCGTCAGGCGGACGGGTCGCGCGCGAGTCGGCGTACTGCCGAGCCAGCGGTTCCACCGCAGCCGCCACGGTGGCGCTGATCCGCAGCTCCTCGTCGATCCGCTCGACCAGCGGCCGTCGCAGGTCGACGAGGGCCCCGGCGATGCTGGCCGCGAGCCCGACCACCAGCAGCCCGGACGTGATCATCAGCAGCCGGGCGCGCACCGACGGCGCGCGCACCCGCCTCACGGGCGCGGGGCGCGCAGCACGTAGCCGGCGCCGCGGACGGTGTGGATCAGCTTCGGCTCACCGGTGTCGACCTTGCGGCGCAGGTAGCTGATGTAGGACTCGACGATGCTCTGGTCACCGCCGAAGTCGTAGTCCCACACGTGGACGAGGATCTGCGCCTTGGAGACCACGCGGCCGGCGTTGACCATCAGGTAGTGCAGCAACCGCAGCTCGGTCGGCGAGAGCGCGACCGGGTGACCGCCGCGGCGCACCTGGTGGCCGTCCGGGTCGAGCTCCAGGTCGGCGACCACCAGCGACGCGCCGGTTCCCGCGGTGCGGCGCAGCACCGCCCGGATGCGCGCGACCAGCTCGGCCAGCTCGAACGGTTTGGTGACGTAGTCGTCGCCGCCCGCGGTGAGGCCTCGGACCTTGTCCTCCGTGCCGTCGCGCGCGGTGAGGAAGAGCACCGGGAGGTGGCCGGGGCGCCCGCCTGCCCCCGGCGCCTGCGCGCGCAGCCTGCGCACGACCTCGAAGCCGTCCATGTCCGGCAGCATGACGTCGAGCAGGACGAGGTCGGGCGGGTCCGCGGCGGCCGCGGCCAGCGCCTCGGCCCCGGTGCCCGCCGAGGCCACCCGGAATCCGGAGAAGCGCAGCGTGGCCGCGAGGAGCTCGCGCAGGTTGGGCTCGTCGTCGACGACCAGCAGCCCTGCCTCCGTCTGCTGCGCGGGTGCCTTCACCGTGGGGCCTCCATGCGCTCACCTGTCGTCCGGACGGGCTTCGGGATCCGCATCCGACCCTAGGCCGCGCTCACGCGTCCCGGCGCTGCAGGACGACGAGCGCGGCCGCCATCAGCGCGACCACCCAGGCGGCCATCACCGCCAGCCCGGTCCACGGGTCGAGGACGCGCGGGTCGACCACCACCGTCATGATCTTGTTGCCGGCCAGCGTCGGCCAGAAGGTGCCCACGAGGACGGCCAGCGACCGCGGCAGGATCGGGGTGAACGCGGGCACGAGCAGCGTCGCGCACAGCATCACCGTCACCGCTCCGGCCGTCGCCCGCACCAGCACCCCGACCGCCACCGCGCCGAGGGCCACCAGCGCCAGGTACAGCCCGCCGCCCAGCACGGCGCGCAGCACGTCGGGCTGGTCGAGCGCCGCTCGCGGCGCGGCGCCGTCGAGGACCGCCTGCACCACCAGGAACGAGGCGAGCAGGACCAGCCCGCCGGCCAGCAGCGCGAGCCCGCCCACGACGACCGCCTTGGCCGCCAGCAGCCGGGGCCGCCGGGGCACCGCGGCCAGGCTCACCCGGATCGTGCCGGTGGCGTACTCCGAGGTCACCACGAGCACGCCGAGCACGGCCACGGCGAGCTGCACGAACAGGTGGGCCCGCAGGCCCACGGCGGTCGGGTCGAACGCCGCGCGCTCCTCGGGCGTGCCTCCCAGGAAGTCCTGCGCCCCGGCGAGCCCGAAGGGCACCGCGAATCCGACGCCCAGCACCACCGCGGCCAGCAGGCTCCACGCCGTCGACCGGACGCCGACCAGCTTCGCCCACTCCGCCCGCACCGAGTCACCGAAGGTCGCCGCCACTGCGGCGCTCACCGCGCCACACCCGCCCCGACGGCGCCGTCGACGCGTTCCGGGACGGAACCACCGACCGGGTACTCCACGCTGTCGCGCGTCAGCTCGAGGAAGGCCTCCTCCAACGTGGCCCGCCGCGGGGTCAGCTCGGCGAGCGCCACGCCGTGCAGCGCAGCCAGCCCCCCGACCTCGGCAGCGGTCATACCGGTGATCAGCCAGGAGCCGTCCGCCTCCTGGCGCACCCCGGCGCCGACCGCCCGCATCCGGGTGGCGAACCCGGCGTCCCCGCACCGGACCAGCACCGCGTCGGTACCGGCCGCGACCAGATCGCCCACGCCGGTGTCCGCGATCAGCCGGCCGCGACCGAGCACCAGCAGGTGGTCGGCCGTCAGCGCCATCTCCGGGAGCAGGTGGCTGGACACCAGGACGGTGCGGCCCTCGGCGGCCATGCCGCGCACCAGCGACCGGATCCAGTGGATGCCCTCCGGGTCGAGTCCGTTGACCGGCTCGTCGAACAGCAGCACGCCCGGATCCCCCAGCAGGGCCGCGGCGATGCCCAGGCGCTGGCTCATGCCCAGCGAGAACACCCCCGCGCGCCGGTGGGCCACCGCGGCCAGTCCCACCAGCTCCAGCACCTCGTCGACCCGGCGGTCGGGGATCCGGTTGCTGCGGGCCAGCCACGTGAGGTGGCGGCGGGCGGTCCGCCCCGGGTGCACCGCACGGGCATCCAGCAGCGCCCCGACCGCGTGCATCGGGGCGGGCAGGTCGGCGTAGCGGACCCCGTCCACGGTGACCGTTCCGCTGCTGGGCCGGTCCAGGCCCAGGACCATCCGCATCGTGGTCGACTTGCCGGCCCCGTTCGGCCCGAGGAAACCGGTGACCGTTCCCGGTCGGACGGTGAAGTCGAGCCCGTCGACCGCGAGGGTCGACCCGTACCGCTTGGTGAGGCCGCGCGCCTCGATCATCCCCTGCTCCTCCGTGTCGTACCCGATCACCGGCCAGGGTGGACCGGGTGGCTGGCAGGAACCCGGGAGTTCCTGGGAGCCCGCTGGGAACGCCGTGGCTCCGACCGGCGCCGACGACCACGACAGTGGCGTGCGACGGCCGAACTGGCAGCGATCTCCCAGCTCAGGCCGCGACGGCGCGCAGCCGCTCGTCCTGCGGGGCCGTCTCCCCGGCCACCGCCGGGTTCTGAGTGCGTGTTCGAGAAGCGTCGGCGTGTCTGCGTGATCATGGGCTCGGTGCCGTCCACGGTGGACCGATGGCACGACGCAAGGCACCGCGCCACGCCGTCGGGGCTACCCCTCGGACCTGACCGATCAGCAGTGGGAACTGGCCGAGCCGTTGCTGCCGGCACCAAAGGCCGGTGGCCGCCCGGAGAAACACCCACGTCGACTCATCGTGGACGCAGTCCTCTACGTGGTCCGCACCGGCTGCTCGTGGCGGCAACTACCAGCGGACTTCCCGCCCTGGGAGACGGTGTACTGGTACTTCACCCGCTGGGAGAAGGCGAAGGTCACCGAGAAGATCCTGACCGCCGTCCGCGAACAGCTCCGGGTCGAGGGCCGTAACCCCGAGCCCAGCGCGGGCCTGGTCGACTCACAGACCGTGAAGGGAGCTGACACCGTCGGCGCCGACACCCGCGGCTACGACGCCGGAAAGAGGATCAACGGCCGCAAGCGGTTCATCGTCACCGACACCCTCGGTCTGCTGCTCACCGTCGTGGTCTGCACCGCGAGCATGCAGGACCGCGATGGGGCCAAGCCGGTGCTGCTGCAGGCCTACCTGGCCTCGCCGGTGCGGTTCGTGTTCGCCGACGGCGCCTTCGGCGGCCGGCTGCTTGAGTGGGCGACCCGGATCCTGCGCACCACGATCCACATCGTGCGCAAGCCCGCCGGCCGGCAGGGCTTCGCGGTCATCCCGCGCCGATGGGCGGTCGAGCGAACCCTTGCCTGGTTGACCGCGCACCGCCGCCTGGCTCGAGACTACGAACGCGATCCCGCGGTGTCCGAAGTGATGATCCGCTGGGCCGCGATTAACACCATCACACGACGACTCGCCCGCGGAGGGCCAGCCACGCGTCAGCAGCGCCGGACTTTCCCGGCACCAGCTTGACCCACCTCAAACACGCTCTGAGCCGGCTCGGCGGCGGTCACGGCCGTCATCGGGTGCAGCGCGCTCAGCAGCTGGTCCCGGGGGCCGATCCGAGCGCGGTCACCGATGGTGATCATGACATCGTCCATGACACCGCGTCACTGTTGACGAACGCCCGCACCGATGCGGATCTGTGTGCCGTAGCTGCACTGGAACCTCGGCATCGCGTGAGCCGGTTGCCGTCGCGCCGGACACCGCGGTAGTTTCCGGGAACCGACCTACCTGATCCGCAGGGGAGTCAGCGCGCTGTCGCGCGTCTCCAGCCAGGAGGCCGCACCCGTGAACGTCGACCAGCCCGATCTGTGGCGCTCCCAGGGCAGCCCCGCGCCGACTGTGCTGTGGGACATGCTCGACGGTCCGATGCCGCGAGGGCTTCTCGGTGTCGGTGACCCGAACGTCCACCTCGTCGACGGCCGCTGGACCCTGTTCGTCGGCGGCTTCACCATCACCTTCCGCAACCGCCTGTTCCGTGCGCACCTGGTCGACGAGGCGACCGGTCCCCGCGGTCTTTGGCGGATCGACCGCGACCGTCAGGGCCGGGCCCTACCGCTGGCGGCTGACCCACCGAAGGGCGGTTGGGACGCCGCCGGCATGCACACCCCGAGCTACGTCCCGCCGACCGCGGGCAACGGCGCCCGGATCTACTACTCGGGCCGGGCGAACGCGAAGCACTACGGACCCGGGAGCAGCTACGCGATCGGCGTGCTCGAGTACGTCGACGGCCGGTGGCGGCGGCGCGGGGCGCCGGTGCTGGAGGGCAGCGCCCCGCGGTGGAGCGCGCTCGAACCGCGCGTCGTCCACGCCGGGGGCCGCTACCGGATGTGGTATCAGGCGAACCCACATGAGATCGGCCCCGGCGAGCACCCCGACTACGAGCTGCGGTACGTCGAGAGCGAGGACGGCCTGACCGGCTGGACGCCGCCACGGGTCTTCGCCGGCCCGGCCGAGGGGTTCTTCGACATCGCGATCGCGCGATGCGGCGACGGGTGGGTGATGCTGCTGGCCCGCGGGTCTGACCTGCATGGCACGGGCGGCTTCCCGCCGCAGGGCCTCTGGTGGAGCACGGCGGCGCGTCCCAGCGCCGATCGGGCGGACTGGTCGCAGCCCCGGCGGCTCCTCGACACCGACGCGCCGGGTACTCCGGTGTGGATGGCCCGCGGAACCTACGGCCCGGGGCTCGCGTTCGATCCTGCCGACCCCGCTCGCGCCACGGTGCTGCTGACGGGCGTCCGGGCCGCCCCGCGGTGGCCCCGCCTGATGCTCGGGCGGGTCGCCCGGCTGCGTCGCCCGCCGGTGCCGGCACCATTCTACCTGTCGGTGGCGTCCCTGACGCTTGATCTGACGACCTGCTGATCGATGCGCTCACACGGCCTGGCTCCAGGTCGACGTAGGGCTCAGCGTGCGGGACCCGGACGGTGCGGCCGCGCTGGGATCGCGTCCACCACGTCACGACGCGGATGCTTCTCCGGCCGCCCACCAGTCTTCACCGGCGACAGCAACGGCTCGATCAGCGCCCACTCCTCGTCGGTCATCGGACGGATACCGCGGTCTACGTCCCGCCATCACCTCGACGTGGACGATCAAGCCGGATCGGTCACGCAGACACGCGCCCTTCTCAAACACGCTCTGAGTCGTCTTCCACCGCTGGGGTGGTGATCTCCGCGACAATGACCGACGTGCACGAGGTCGAGGTCGTCGTCGCCCACCAGGAGCGCGCGACGCTGCGGGTCGGTGAGGTGTTCTTGAAGATCGACGCCGATCGGACGCGCATCGACGTCGAGGCCGAGGCGATGGCCGTGGCGCCGGTCCCGACCCCGGAGATCCTCTGGCGCAAGCCGCCCGTGCTCGCGCTCGCCGCCCTCCCGGGGACCGCACTCGGCCGCCTCGGCGAACCGTCGATCGCGTCGCCGGGGGCGTGGGCCGCCGCGGGTGCCGCCGCACGGAGGCTGCACGACGCGCCGCTGCCGCCATGGCCCGGTCGGACACCCGACGAGATCGCGGCGCACCTCGACAGCCGATGCGAGTGGCTCGTCGCCGAGCGCGTCCTCCCCGTCGACCTGGTCACGCGCAACCGCGGGATCGCCGAGGCCGCGCTCCGGCCGTGGACACCGGCGTTCACGCACGGCGACCTGCAGCTCGACCACGTCTTCGTCGACGGCGACGAGATCACCGGCGTGATCGACTGGTCCGAGGCGGGCCGGGGTGATGCCCTGTACGACCTCGCCACCTTGACGTTCGGGCACGAGGAGCGCCTGGGTGATGTCCTCAGCGGCTACGGCGCCGACGTCGACCTCGACGTGATCCGCGGGTGGTGGTCGCTGCGAAGCCTGCACAACATCCGCTGGCTGATCGAGCACGGCTTCGACCCGTTCCTGCCGGGCTGCGAAGTCGATGTGCTGCGGTCTCGGATGTGAAGCCGGCTGCGGCTCAGGACGCCGCCTCCCGCAGGCGGGCGAACTCGGCGGCCAGCCCGGCGGGCGTCCAGTGCGCGTTGAGGCCGCTGGGGTTGGGCAGGACCCAGATCCGGGTCGGGCCCCAGCGCTCGTCCTGGGGGCCGACGGTGGCCTTGGGCAGGGCGAAGGCGGTGCGGTACGCGGTGATGCCGACGACGGCCAGCCACGCCGGGCGCACCCGATCGACCAGGTTCCGCAGCCGCCGGCCACCGGCCACCAGCTCGGCGCCGGACAGCTCGTCGGCGCGGGCGGTGGCGCGGGGGGCCATGCTGGTGATGCCGAGGCCCAGGGCCGCCAGCTCGCCCTGCTCGGCCGGGAGGAGGCGGCGCGGGGTGAACCCGGAGGCGTGCAGGGCGGGCCAGAACCGGTTGCCGGGGCGGGCGAAGTGGTGGCCGGTCGCGGCGGAGACCAGCCCGGGGTTGATGCCGCAGAACAGCACGCGCAGGGGCGGGTCGCCCGGGCCGGGCAGGACGTCGTCGATCGTCCGGTCGCGGGCGGCGGCGAGCTCGGCGGGGGTCGGCGCAGGCACCCCGGCATCGTGCCCGCTCAGCCCGCTCCCGCGTTGGCCGCCATCCGGCGCAGCACGTCGACGGTGGCCGCGTACTCCGCGGGCTCGATCCCGGCCATGAGCCGCCGCCGTCGGGGCCGGCCTGCTGCGACGGGAGGCCGACCAGGCCGACGGCCGCTCCCGGCTCGCGCTGACCACCGCGGGGCGCGACCGGCTGGCCCGGCTGCACGAGCACCGGCGGGCCCGGTTCAGCGCCGCCATGGACGGGTGGACCGCGCACGAGCGCGCGGCCTTCGCCGACCTGCTGACCCGGTTCGTCGCCGGGCTCGACGACTGAACGGCCGCGCCCGCCACCCCGATCGGGTGCCCGCCGGTCGCCTGCTTGCCGTGGGGGGCAGGATGACCTGCGTGGACCTCCCCGTGATGCCCCCGGTGAAGCCGATGCTGGCCAAGCCGATCGCGAAGATCCCGACGGGCCGGCTCTACGAGCCCAAGTGGGACGGCTTCCGCTCGATCATCTTCCGCGACGGCGACGAGGTGGAGATCGGCAGCCGCAACGAGCGCCCGATGACCCGCTACTTCCCGGAGGTCGTGGAGGCGGTCAAGGCCAACTTCCCGGACCGCGCGGTGATCGACGGCGAGATCGTGGTGGCCGACACCGCCCGCAACACCCTCGACTTCGAGGCCCTCCAGCAGCGCATCCACCCGGCGGTGTCCCGGGTGACCCTGCTGGCCGAGCAGACCCCGGCCAGCTTCATCGCCTTCGACCTGCTGGCCGTGGGCGACGAGGACCTCACCGAGCGCCCGTTCAGCGAACGCCGGGCCCGACTGGAGCAGGCGCTGGCCTCGGCCGCTCCGCCCGTGCACATCACCCCGCTCACCGACGACCACGAGCGCGCGCAGCAGTGGTTCGAGCAGTTCGAGGGGGCGGGCCTGGACGGGCTGATCGCCAAGCAGCCCGACGAGGTCTACCAGCCCGACAAGCGGGTGATGGCCAAGATCAAGCACGAGCGCACGTGCGACTGCGTGGTGGCCGGCTACCGCGTGCACAAGTCCGGCCCGGACGCCATCGGGTCACTGCTGCTGGGCCTGCACGACGAACGCGGGACGCTCGCCTCGGTCGGGGTGATCGGGGCCTTCCCGATGGCCGTGCGCCGGGAGCTGTTCGTCGAGATGCAGCCGCTGGTCACCGACTTCGAGGGCCACCCGTGGAACTGGGCGGCGCACCTGCAGGGCGAGCGCACCCCGCGCAAGAACGAGGTGAGCCGCTGGAACGCCGGCAAGGACCTGTCGTTCGTGCCGCTGCGCCCGGAGCGGGTGGTCGAGGTGCGCTACGACTACATGGAGGGCGTCCGGTTCCGGCACACCGCGCAGTTCGTGCGCTGGCGGCCCGACCGCGATCCCGAGTCGTGCACCTACGAGCAGCTCGAACGGCCCGTCTCGTTCGACCTCGCCGACGTCCTGGGCGTCCAGGACTCGTGAGTGCGGATCACGGCCAGGACCGTGATCCGCACTCACCGTTCGGCCACCGCCCCGATCGCCGGCTCGAGGGCGGCCGCCGAGGAGAACACGGCGTCGAGCTCGAGCCACAGCTCGCCGTGGTGGCCCGACTCGAACCGGAAGTGCCCGGTCCGGGCACCCACCAGGCCCATCACGATCTCGTGCACGAGCGAGGTCCACCCCCACCCGCTTGCCGGGGGCGAACGCTGTGCCCTAGCCTCAACCAAGTGGTTGGTGGAGTGGAGAGCGGGCGCCGTGAGCAACTCGTGCTGGCGGCCTTCCGCCGGGTCGCCGAGGCCGGGTTCGAGGGCCTGCGGCTGCGCCAGGTCGCCGAGGACGTCGGCATCGACCACTCGACGCTGCACCACCACTTCGCGACCAAGCAGGACCTGGTGCTCGCGGTCGCCGAGTACGCCACGCGCCAGTTCTGGGTGCTCGGCGACGGACCGCCCGATCCCGCGCGGGCGCTGCGCGAGCACCTGGCGGGGCTGCGCCGGATGCTCGACGAACGGCCCGAGCTGTTCGTCGTCACCGTCGAGCTCGACCTGCGGGCCCGGCGCGATCCCGCGGTCGACGACGCACTGCGGCGCCACGAGGCCGGGTGGCGGGAGGTGCTGTCCGACGTGCTCACCGCGGGCAACGCCGCCGGGGCCTGGGCCGCACCGCTGGACGTGGCGGTGACCACCGAGCTGGTGATCGCCACGGCGAAGGGGGTCCGGCTCGCCCCGGCGGCAGCGGGGCCGGTGTTCGCGCAGCTGGAGGCCATGGTGATCGGTGACCGAGGGGAACAGCCATGAAGGTGGTCGTGGTCGGGGGCGGCATCGGCGGGCTGGGGCTCGCCCAGTCCCTGCACCGGTCCGGTGTCGACGTCGAGGTCCACGAGCGGGACGCCGCGGTGGGCGGGCGCTGGGAGGGCTACCGCATCCACGTCAACCCCACGGGCGCCCGCGCCCTGCACGCCTGCCTGCCCGCCCGGGCCTGGCGGGAGTTCCGGGAGACGGCCGGGCCCGGCGGCGACTTCGGCTTCCTGACCGAGCAGCTCGACGAGCTGGTCGTCGTCGAGGAGTCGATCATGTACCCGGCGGGGCCGAGCGATCCCGCCGAGGACCACTACGCCGCCGACCGCGCCGTGCTGCGCCGCCTCCTGGCCGACGGGCTGGACGACGTCGTGCGGTACGGCGCGGAGTTCGTCGACTACGACCTCCTGCCCGACGGGCGGGTGCGCGCCCGCTTCGCCGACGGGCGCACGACCGACGCCGACCTGCTCGTCGGCGCCGACGGGGTCCGGTCGCGGGTCCGCCGCCGGCTGCTGCCCACCGTGCGACCGCGGCCGACGGGTGCCACCGGCATCGCCAACAAGATCTGGCTCACCGACGAGGTGCGCGCCGCGCTGCCCGCACGGCTGCGCACCGGGATGAACGTCGTGTCCACCGACGCCCCGTTCTTCCTGTTCACGTCGGTGTTCGAGCCGCCGCGCGGCGCCGGTCGCCCCTACCTGCTGTGCGCGCTGGTGGCCCGCACCGACGCGTTGCCACCCGACCTCGCCGACCTCGACGCCGACGCCCTGCGCATCATGGTGGACGTGCTGGTCGCGGGCTGGCACCCGGCGCTGCGGCGGGCGCTGGCCGAGGCCGATCCGCACAGCCGCACCGCCACCGCCTTCCACAGCACCCTCCCGCCGGCGCCGTGGCCGGCCGGCCCGGTGACGGTGCTCGGGGACGCGATCCACGCCATGCCGCCGATCGGCGGCCTCGGCGGGAACACCGCGCTGCGCGACGCGCACCTCCTGGGCCGGTTGCTGCCCGCCGTGCACCGCGGCGAGCGCGACCTGCTGCCGGCCGTGGCCGAGTACGAGGCCGAGATGCGCGAGTACGGCCCGGCGGCGGTGCGCTACTCGCTGGAGCAGCAGGACCAGGCCCTGGCCGCCGGAGCCGCGGGGGCGGCGGTGACGCGGGCGTTCTTCCGGCTCTGCGGCGCGGTGCCGCCGCTGCGCAGGCGGGTGTTCGCGAAGTCGTGGATCGGGCCGGCGATGCCGCGGGAGTGGGAGCTGCGCCCCGCGGCCTGAACGGGGCTACCCCTGGGCGGCGAGCTGGCCGCAGGCCGCGGCGATCTCCCGGCCCCGGGTGTCGCGCACGGTGCAGGCGACGCCTGCGTCCTGCACGATCCGCACGAACTCGTCCTGCACGGGGCGCGGCGAGGCGTCCCACTCGCTGCCCGGGGTGGGGTTGAGCGGGATGAGGTTGACGTGCACCCGCTTGGTGCCCACCCGCTGGCGCAGCAGCTTGGCCAGCAGCGCCGCCCGCCACGGGTGGTCGTTGACGTCGCGGATCAGCGCGTACTCGATGGAGACCCGTCTGCCGGTCGTCTGGGCGTAGCGGCGGGTGGCGTCGAGGACCTCGGCGACGTTCCAGCGGTTGTTCACCGGGACGAGCGTGTCGCGCAGCTCGTCGTCCGGGGTGTGCAGGGAGACCGCGAGGGTGACCGGGAGCCCCTCGGCGGCCAGCTTGTCGATCGCCGGGACCAGGCCCACCGTCGAGACGGTGACCCCCCGGGCGGAGATGCCCAGCCCGTCCGGGGCGGGCTCGGTGATCCGGCGCAGCGCCGCCACGACCCGCTTGTAGTTGGCCAGCGGCTCGCCCATGCCCATGAAGACCACGTTGGACAACCGGGCGGGGGCGCCCAGGGCGCCGTCGCGGGCGGCCGCGGCGGCCTGGCGGACCTGCTCGACGATCTCGCCGGTGGACAGGTTGCGCTGCAGGCCGCCCTGGCCGGTGGCGCAGAACGGGCAGGCCATCCCGCAGCCGGCCTGGCTGGAGATGCAGACGGTGGCCCGATCGGGGTAGCCCATCAGCACCGACTCGGCGCGGGCGCCGTCGTGGCCCTTCCAGAGGGTCTTGCGGGTGGTGCCGTCGTCGCAGGCCTGCTCCAGGACCGGGGTGACCAGCGGGGGGAGCAGGGCGCCGAGCGCCTCGCGGGCCGGGGCCGGCAGGTCGGTCATCGCGTCGAGGTCGGCGGTCAGCCGGGCGAAGTAGTGGCGGGCGAGCTGGTCGGCGCGGAAGCCGGGCAGACCCAGCGCGGCGACCTCGGCCCGGCGGTCGGCCGGGTCGAGGTCGGCGAGGTGACGCGGGGTCGGCGTGCGCCGGGGCGCGTCGAAGACGAGGGGGAGGGTGCTGGGCTGCGCAGTCATGACCCTTCGATTGTGCCAGGTCGCTCCCGCTCACCCCGCCGGCGCAGTACGTACCCCAGGGTGGCCGCGCCCAGCGCGGGTCCCCACACCGGCAGCGGGAAGACCAGCTGCAGCCACGGCTCGCCGGCGGCCACCGCCATCGCGGCCATCGGCACCGCGGCCGAGCAGATCACCAGCGCGACCAGGGCGCCGGGCACCGCCGCCGCGGCCACCGGGACCGGGCGCCCGCGCAGCCCCGGCATCCACCGCGGCCACACCTCGCCCCAACGCGCGACCAGGCCGGCCGTGAGGACCGCGCCCGCCACCGCGGCGCCGCCCAGCAGCAGGCCCTGCAGCCGCATCTCCCCCACCACCTGCAGCTCCGTGCCCTCCGGCACACCCAGCGGCCACGGGGTCAGCCAGGTGGCGCGCAGCAGGGCGTACGGCAGCGGGCACAGCACCGCGATGACCGTGGCGATCCGGCCCCAGCGGGCGGCGGCCGCCGGCCGGGTCCACGCGGCGGATGCACCGCCGGACGCCCTCCGCGCGGTCGCCCAGCCCACCGCGAGCCACAGCGCACCGCCCGCGGCCAGGAACAGCACGGCGAGGGACCGCGGCGCCGTGCGCGCCAGGCCCGCCCCGAACGCGGCCGCCCACCTGCCGACGACGGCGCCGTCGGCCACCCCGCTCACCCACGCCGCCAACAGGACCAGCACCAGCACGGCGGCGACGGCCGCGGCCAGCCGCGAGCGCAGCGCGCCGGCGAGCAGGGTGCCCAGCAGCACCACCGGGCCGAACGCGGCCATCAGGTAGCCGAGCAGCACCAGCAGCGACAGCCCGGGGGCCAGCAGCACGAACGCGATCCCGTAGACCACCGCCGTCGCCACGACGACGACCGCCGATGCGGCGCCCGGCAGGCGCCCGGCCGCGATCCGCTGGGCGCGGACCGCGGCGACCACCGCGACCAGGACGCCCACCGCGCCCGCCGCCATCAGCAGCGGCGGCCCGGCCGCGGCGGGCAGCGCGCCGAGCACGGTGCCCTCCCCCTGCGGGTCGGCCGGGCCGAACGGGTAGCCGCCGGTCGCCCACCACCACAGGCCGAGCAGGACGGCCAGCGCCGACCAGGTCGCGGCGGCCGCGGGCAGCAGGGTGGGCCCGCGGAACGGGCCGGGGACGGGTGCGGGGGCCGGCCGGTGCGGGCCGGTGCGGTGGGTGAGCGCCATGCCGACGACGATGCTCCGCCGCCGCGCGCCGACCGTCCCCGGCGAGCGGGATCCCGCTCCCCCGGCAGGGGGAGATGCCGTCGGTCGGGCAGGCGAACACGCCGACCCCCTGCGGGGCCCTGGCGGGTGAGCGCCATGCCGGCGGCGATGTGCCGCCGGCGCGCGGCTACCGTCCCCGGCGAGCGGGGTCCTGCTCCCCCGGCAGGGGCAGCCTGCGCGTGTCGCCCCGGCGCGCCGGCCCGACCGGCGGCGGCTGCGGGTGGCGCTGAGTGCGCGCCTCGGACCGCAGGCGGCGGGGGTCGAGCAGCCCACCGCGGTGCGCCGCGATCAGCCAGTACAGCAGGCCCGCGATCAGACCGACCGCTCCGACCGGGTACAGGGCGCCCGCCGAGCGCAGGGCCAGCACCGCCCCGGCCGCGCCCAGCACCAGCATCAGCGCGCCCGCGGCGACCAGCGGGCGCTCGTCGAGCACCGCGGCCAGCGAGATCGACGCCAGGCCCACCAGCACCGCGCCCAGCGGGACCACGAGCTCGCCGAGGCTGAAGTACCCGAGCACGCTGCCCGAGACCGCCAGCAGCGCCGCGGTGATGCCGACGGTGCGCAGGAACTTCCCGCGGGCCCCGGACGCGAGCCGCACGCCGGTGCCGTGCCTGCGGTGCAGTGCGACCAGCAGCCCCCCGCTGAGCCCGAGCCCGAGCGCCAGCACCAGGGTGCCGGTGCCGCCCTTCAGGGCGCTGGTGCCGATCGTCCACCAGGCGGCGCCGACGACGGGCTCCAGGTACGGCACCGGGACAGGGCGCGCAGCCGGTTCACGCATGCCCCCACGGTATCCGGATCGGCGGGCCGGGCGGTCGCGGGCTCAGGGCGCGCTGAGCGCGCCGACCCGCTGCACGTGCAGCCGGTAGCCGACGCCGAGCGCCGGACCGGTCGTCTCGGCCACCGCGCGCGCCGCGACCCGCGGGCTGAACTCGATGCGCAGCACCGACTCGCAGGTCTCCCGGTCCGGGAAGACCCACCGGGTGGCCACCCTGCGCAGCGCGAAGCCCTCCCGCTCGAAGAACCGCTCGACCGCGACCGGGTCGTAGTGCGGGATGTCGGCGCGCATCCAGCCGCCGTAGGGCCCGACGGTGGCGTCCAGGTCGACGATCGCGATCCTGCCTCCCGGCCGCAGCACCCGGCGGGCCTCGGCGAGCCCGGGTTCGCAGCCGGGACCGAAGAAGTAGGCGGTGCGGGCGTGCACCAGGTCCACGCTCGCGTCGGGCAGCGGCAGGTCGGCCGCCCCCGCCCGCAGCACCGCGGCGGTGTCGCCGACGCGGTGCCGGGCGCGCTCCACCAGCGGCGCGTACGGCTCGACCCCGGTCACCGAGGCCGCCTCGGCCGCGAACCGCGGCAGGTGGAAGCCGTCGCCGCAGCCCACGTCGAGCACGTCGGCGCCGGCCCACGGGGCCAACTCGCGCAACGCGGCCCACAGCGCGCCGTCGGCGTCCTGGGCCTCGTTCTCCCGCTCGTACACCTCCGGCCAGTGCCAGATGTTCGGGCTGGGGATGGGCCGCTCGGCCGCGGCCCGGCGGAACGACCTCACCCGACGGGGACGGGCACCAGCAGGCCCAGCACCGCCCAGCTGACCACGGCCGTGGGCAGCAGCGAGTCCATCCGGTCCATCAGCCCGCCGTGGCCGGGCAGGATGTTGCCCATGTCCTTGATCCCGAGGTCGCGCTTGATCATCGACTCGACCAGGTCGCCGAGGGTGGCGGTGACCACGAGCAGCGCGCCGGTGAGCGCACCGGCCCACCACTGCCCGCCGAGCAGCAGCCACACCGAGAGCGCCCCGGCGGCCATGCCCGCGATCTGCGAGCCGGCGAAGCCCTCCCAGGACTTCTTCGGGCTGATCGTGGGGGCCATCGGGTGCCGCCCCGCGGTCACCCCGGCCACGTAGCCGCCGATGTCGGAGCCGACCACGCAGATCATGAACGTGAGCACCCGGCCCACGCCGTCCTCGGGCACCGTCATCAGGGTGGCGAACGAGCAGAACAGCGGCACGTAGGCCGCGACGAACAGACCCGCCGTGACGTCGCGGACGAAGTGCGCCGCACCCGCCCGCATCCGCCACAGCATCACCGCGATGGCGGTGAGCGCGAACGAGACCGCCTGCCCGGCCGCGCCGAACGGCCAGGCCAGCCAAACCATCGCCTGGCCGCCGACGAGCAGGACCGGCAACGGGACCTCGATGCCCACCCCGCGCCGCATCGCCCCGGCGAGCTCCCAGGTGGCGACCAGCGTGGCCAGCGCCAGCACTCCGATGAAGACGTGCCGCTCGATCAGCAGCGAGCCGATGATGACCGCGCCCAGCCCGGCCCCGACGGCGACCGCCGCACCCAGGTTCCGCCCGGCGCGCGATGCGCGTCGGGCCGGCGGCACGACCGCGGGCAGGTGGTCGGAGGATGAAGCGGTCACGGACGGTGTCTCACACCTCGAGCAGTTCGGTTTCCTTGTGCTTGACCAGGTCGTCGATCTGGTGCACGTACTTGTCGGTCGTGCCCTGCAGCTCCTTCTCCGCGCGGGAGACCTCGTCCTCGCCGGCCTCGCCGTCGCGGACGATGCGGTGCAGCTCGTCCATCGCCTTGCGGCGGATGTTGCGCACCGTGACCCGGGCGTCCTCGCCCTTGCCGCGGGCGACCTTGACCATCTCCCGGCGGCGCTCCTCCGACAGCGGCGGGATCACCACGCGGATGATCTGGCCGTCGTTGCTCGGGTTGAGGCCCAGGTCGGAGTCGCGGATGGCCTTCTCGAGCTGCCGGAGCTGGCTGGCGTCGTACGGCTTGATCACCGCCATCCGGGCCTCCGGCACGTTGATGGAGGCCAGCTGGTTGATCGGCGTCGGCGCGCCGTAGTAGTCGACCACGACGCGGGAGAACATGTTGGGCGTCGCCCGGCCGGTGCGCACGCTGGCCAGGTCGTCCTTGGCCACCGAGACGGCCTTCTCCATCTTCTCCTCGGCGTCGAACAGCGCCTCGTCGATCACGGCTGCTCCCTACCTTCCTGCCCTGTGCCCGGTGCTGTGCTCGAAGCTTCGCCCGGTCCGGGGCCGGGCCCCGCACCGTCCGCCCAGTCGGGCGTGCTGACGAGGGTCCCGATCCTCTCACCGCGCACCGCCCGCGCGATGTTCCCCTCCAGCAGCAGGTTGAACACGATGATCGGCATCTTGTTGTCCATGCAGAGGCTGAACGCCGTCGCGTCGGCGACCTTCAGACCCTGCTCGAGGACCTCGCGATGGGAGATCTCCTCGTAGAGCTTGGCGTCGGCGTGGATCTTCGGATCGGCGGTGAAGACACCGTCGACGCCCTTGGCCAGCAGCAGTACCTCGGCCCCGATCTCCAGGGCGCGCTGCGCGCCCGCGGTGTCGGTGGAGAAGTACGGCATCCCGACACCGGCGCCGAAGATCACGACGCGGCCCTTCTCCAGGTGCCGGATGGCTCGGCGCGGGATGTAGGCCTCGGCGACCTGCCCCATCGTGATGGCGGTCTGCACGCGGGTGTCGATGTGGTGCTCGCGCTCCAGGAAGTCCTGCAGGGCGAGGCAGTTCATCACGGTGCCGAGCATGCCGATGTAGTCGGCGCGGGCCCGGTCCATGCCGCGCTGCTGCAGCTCGGAGCCGCGGAAGAAGTTGCCGCCGCCGATGACCACGGCGACCTGCGCGCCGTCGTTCACCACGTCGGCGATCTGGCGGGCGACGGCTTCGACGACCGTCGGGTCGACCCCGACGGCACCGCCGCCGAACATCTCACCACCGAGCTTGAGCAGCACGCGGCGGAAGCCGGGGCGGGTGCCGTCGAGGCCGATCCTCAGGTCGCTCATCGTCCTCCCTCGCTGGCGCTCGGTCGGCGCTGCGCGGGCGCTGTGTCGAATGATCCGCTCGCAGGCTCGCTCATCGCGTCGTCGCGCCAACCCGGCCGTCAGGCCTGGCCGACCTCGAAGCGCACGAACTCCTTGACCGAGACGCCGGCGTCGTCCAGCAGCGCCTTGACGGTCTTCTTGGAGTCCTGCACCGATGCCTGCTCGAGCAGCACGACGTCCTTGTAGAAGCCGTTGACCCGGCCGTCGACGATGCGCGGCAGGACCTGCTCGGGCTTGCCCTCCTCGCGGGCGGTGGCCTCGGCGATGCGACGCTCGTTCTCGATCACGTCGCCGGGGACCTCGTCGCGGGTGAGGTACTGCGGGCGGGCCGCGGCGATGTGCATCGCGACGCCCTTGGCCGCCTCCTCGTCGGAGCCGTCGTAGGCGACCAGGACGCCGATGGCCGGCGGCAGGTCGGAGGCGCGGCGGTGCTGGTAGAGCGCGACCGGGCCGTCGACGTGGACGTAGCGCTTGAGCTCGAGCTTCTCGCCGATGCGGGCCGAGAGCGACTGCACGGCGTCGAGCACGGTGCCGTCGTCGAGCTTGGTCGCCTTGAGGGCCTCGAGGTCGGCGGGCTTCTCCTCGACCGCGACCCGCAGGATGCGGTCGGACAGGTTCTGGAAGTCCTCGCTCTTGGCGACGAAGTCCGTCTCGCTGTTCAGCTCGACCATCGTGCCGCCCGCGGCGGCCACGAGCCCGTTGGCGGTGTCGCGCCCGGCGCGCTTGCCGACGTCCTTGGCGCCCTTGATGCGCAGCAGCTCGACGGCCTGCTCGATGTTGCCGTCGGACTCCTCGAGAGCCTTCTTGCAGTCCATCATCCCGGAACCGGTGAGGTCGCGGAGCTTCTTGACGTCGGCGGCGGTGTAGTTCGCCATCGTGGTGCCTTCTCGTCCGTTCTCGTGGGGGCTGGTCGCGAGGGGTGGCGGGGGGGGGGGGGGGGGGGGGCCGCCCCCCCCCCCCCCCCCCCCCGGCGGGGGGGGGGGGGGGGGGGGGGCCGCGGGGGGGGGGGGGGGGGGGGGGGGGGGGCGCCCCCCCCCCCCCGACTCCGGTCAGCTCGCGGTCTGCTGGGTGCCGTTGCTGGTGGTGGCGGGGGCGGCCTCGGCGGTCGGGTTGGGGCCCTCGCCGGTCGCCCCGGGCGCGGCCAGGCTCGCGCCGTCCGAGCCGGCGCCGCTGGTCAGCAGCTCCTGCTCCCACTCGGGCAGCGGCTCGGCCGGAGCACCCTCGGCGGGCTTGTCCTCGCCCTCGCCGCGGCGCGCCGAGCGGGCCATCAGGCCGTCGGCCGCGGCGCGCGCGATGACCTTGGTCAGCAGCGCGGCCGAGCGGATCGCGTCGTCGTTGCCCGGGATCGGGTAGTCGACCTCGTCGGGGTCGCAGTTGGTGTCGAGGATCGACACGACCGGGATGCCCAGCTTGCGGGCCTCACCGACGGCGATGTGCTCCTTCTTCGTGTCCACGATCCAGACCGCGCTCGGGACCTTGCTCATGTCCCGGATGCCGCCGAGGGTCTTCTCGAGCTTGGTCTTCTCGCGCGTGAGCATGAGGATCTCCTTCTTGGTGCGACCCTCGAAGCCCCCCGTCTGCTCCATCGACTCCAGCTCCTTCATGCGCTGCAGCCGCTTGTGCACGGTCTGGAAGTTGGTCAGCATGCCGCCCAGCCAGCGCTGGTTGACATAGGGCATGTTGACCCGGCCCGCCTCGTCGGCGATGGCCTCCTGCGCCTGCTTCTTCGTGCCGACGAACATGATCGTCCCGCCGTGCGCGACGGTCTCGCGGACGAACTCGTAGGCGCGGTCGATGTAGGACAGCGTCTGCTGCAGGTCGATGATGTAGATGCCGTTGCGCTCGGTGAGGATGTAGCGCTTCATCTTCGGGTTCCAGCGGCGGGTCTGGTGCCCGAAGTGCACACCCGAGTCCAGCAACTGCTTCATGGTGACGACGGCCACGGCCGGTGCTCACCCTTCGTTCGGCGTGGTCGCCCGGCGGCCACGCGTGCGGTTGTGCGGGCGCCGGTCGGCGACACCGCCCTGGTGCTCGCGTCGGCGACCGGACCCGGTTGTCCGAACCCGGGACCGCCCGTCCGCCGTTACCCGTACCCCGGGGCCGGATGGCCGCGGGCGAGGATGGCGAGCACGCGAAGTCGGCCCGACTTGCGTCGAGCCGCAGCACGAGTCTACGCCGCGGGCGGGTCGCAGCTCATCCGGTGCCCCGAGTTGTCCACATCGGGGCCGGCCGTCCACAGCCGCGACGATCCGCGCCCCGCCGCGACGCGGGCGGACGCACCCTGGCGGGCATGACCGAACCGCCCCTGCGCCGGCCCACCGCCACCCGGTCCCGCCGGCGGCGACCGAGCCGGCTGACCGAGCGCGCGATGCGGACGTGCCTGCTCACGGAGCCGGAGCCGGCGCCCGTTCCACCTGAACGACCCCCGCCACCCGAGCCACCCGGGCCGCCGGGGCCGGACCGGCGCCGGGCCCGGGCCGCGGCCGTCCTCGCCTGCCTGGCCGTGGTCGCGGTCTGCGCGGCGGCCGCGGCGCTGCCGGCCGGGGCGCCGGCTCCGGCACCCGCGGCGACGACGCCCGGCCCACCCGTGCGGCCCGCCCAGCCCGGGCCCACTCCCCCGCCCCCGCCATCGCCGGACGCCGACGCGCGCGGCACCCCGCCGGCCCCCGGTCCGGCCCCCGGGGCCCGCTACGGCTGGCCGCTGCACCCGGTCCCCGCGGTGCGCACGCCGTTCCGGCCGCCCGCGCACCCCTACGGACCCGGCCACCGCGGCGTCGACCTCGCCGGCGCGCCGGGCGCGGAGGTGCTGGCGGCCAGGGCGGGCACGGTGGTGTTCGCCGGGCCCGTCGGCGGGCCCGGGGTCGTCTCGGTGCTGCACGACGACGGCCTCCGCACGACCTACCAGCCGGTCCGGCCGCTGGTCGCGACGGGCGCCGCCGTGGCCGCCGGGCAACCGGTGGGGCGGCTCGACCCCGGCCACGCCGGCTGCCCCGACCCGGCCTGCCTGCACTGGGGCGTGCGCCGCGGCCCGGGCGAGTACCTCGACCCGTTGGTCCTGCTGCGCCCGCCGCGGGTGCGGCTGCTGCCGGTGCCCGAGCCGTGGCCGGTGCGCGAGCTCTGACGGGTGCGCGGGCGCTCAGCCCGCGGCCAGCTCCTCCAGCCGCCCGCGCAGCCTGCCGACCAGTCGCGAGTGCAGCTGGCACACCCGCGACTCGGTGACGCCGAGCATCCGGCCGATCTCGGCCAGGGTGCGGTTCTCCAGGTAGTAGAGCCGGACGACGGTGCGGTCGCGCTCGCCCAGCTGGGCCACCACCATCGCCAGCTGGCGCAGCGTCTCGCGGGCCTGCACGGTGGCCATCGGGTCGGGGGTGTGGTGGTCGGCGAACAGCTCCGAGGCCCCGCCGCTGCTCTCGTCGAGCGCCTCCACGCTGACCACCTGCACCTGACGGGTGAGCCCGCGCAGCTCGTGCACCGGCACCCCCAGCTCGCCGGCCAGCTCGCGGTCGGTCGCCGCGCGCAGCAAGCGCGCCTCCAGCCGCTCCTGGGCCCGCTCCAGCTCGCGAGCCCGGCCGCGGACGCTGCGCGGCACCCAGTCCTGGGCGCGCAGCTCGTCGAGGATGGCCCCGCGGATCCGCTGGGCCGCGTAGCTCTCGAAGCGGGGGCTGCGCTCCGGGTCGAACCGCTCGACCGCGTCGATCAGCCCGAACACGCCCGACTGCACGAGGTCGGCCAGCTCGACGTGCGCGGGCAGCCCGGCGGCCACCCGGTGGGCCACCGCGCTCACCAGGGCCGTGTAGTGCACGACCAGGTGGTCGCGCACGTCCCGGGTGGGCTGGGCGAGGTAGCGCGTCCAGAGTTCGTCGACCGACGGCGCCACCGCGCCGACCACCGGCCCGACCTCGGCGGGGCCGTCCGTGACCGCGGCCGCGCCGGTCGGCACGCCGACCAGCCGGACGGGCGCCGCGACCGCGCCGGCGTGCGCCGCACCAGGGAGTCGCAGCTCATGCCCTGGGATGCGCCTGCTCATGGACCACCTTCAGCCGCTCGACGGTGACATGCGTGTAGAGCTGAGTGGTGGCTAGCTTAGCGTGACCGAGCAATTCCTGTACGTAGCGGAGGTCGGCACCTCCCTCGAGCATGTGGGTGGCGGCGGCGTGCCGCAGACCGTGCGGGCCGACGTCGGGCGCGCCGGGCACCGCGGCCAGCGCGCGGTGGACGACCGTGCGCGCGACGCGCGGGTCGAGGCGGCCCCCGCGGGCGCCGAGCAGCAGCGCCCGCGGCGAGGTCGGGCGGACGAGGGCCGGGCGCCCGTCGTCGAGCCAGCGGCGCAGCGCGGCCGCGGCCGGGACGCCGAACACGACCGTGCGCTCCCGGTCGCCCTTGCCGACGACGCGCAGGGTGCGCCGGTCGAGGTCGACGTCGGCGAGGTCGAGGCCGCAGAGCTCGCCGACCCGCACGCCGGTCGCGTAGAGCAGCTCCAGGACCAGCCGGTCGCGCAGGGCGACCGGATCGCCCTGCGCGGACCCGGACTCGGCGGCGGTGAGCACCTCGGCGGTCTGCTCGGCGTCGGGCACCGCGGGCAGCGTGCGGTGCGGGCGGGGCGAGGCCAGCCGGGCCCCGGGGTCGGTCTCGATGAGGCCGTCGCGGCGGGCCCAGGCGGTGAACGTGCGGGCGGCCGCCGCGCGCCGCGCCAGGGTCGAGCGCCCCGCCCCGGCGGTGTGCTGGGCGGTCAGCCAGCCGCGCAGGGCGCGCAGGTCGAGCTCGGTGAGGTCGGCCAGCCCGGTGAGCAGGGTGGTGAGGTCGCCCCGGTAGGCCCGCACGGTGTGCCGCGACCGCCCGCGCTCCAGCTCCAGGTGGCGCAGGAACCGGTCGAGCTGCTCGGCGACCGCGGGCGCGAGCCCGGCGGGCGCGTCCCCGCCGCCGCCCACCGCGGCATCGCCGGCGCGGCGGGACGAGCGGGGGCCGGGGCGGGGGTCCATCGCTCGACGGTGTTGGAGCCGGGCCGGTGGGTCAAGCTCCGTCGCGCGTGTCCGTCACCGCGTCGGCCCCGATCGGGATCGGCGGGCGCGGAGGGCCCGCGCCGAACCGCCCGCGGCGTCATGGCCGGGAGCCCGCGGCGCGCTGCCAGTGGCCCGCGAAGTGCTGGACCAGCCCGCGCCGCTCCAGCTCGACCAGCGCGGCGCGCACCGCCGCCACCGGTACCCCCGCCTCCAGGGCCAACCACGCCGCCTCGCGGGCCGCGCGGGCCGGCAACGCGTCGTGCACCAGCGCAGCTGCCGCGGACAACCCGTCGGTGGCCCGGTCGAGGCCGGGGACCGGCGGGGCGGCCAGGTCGGCGCCGATGCGACCCACCGCCTCCAGCACCTCGTCGGCCCGGGTGACGAGCGTGGCACCCTCCCGGATCAGCCGGTGGCAGCCCGCCGAGACGCCCGAGGTGACGGGGCCGGGGACGGCCAGCACGTCGCGACCCAGTGCGGTGGCGTCGGCCGCGGTGCGCTGGGCCCCGCTGCGCAGGCCCGCCTCGACCACGACCGTGCCCGTGGTGAGCCCGGCGATGAGCCGGTTGCGGACCAGGAACCGGTGCCGGCCCGGCACGCAGCCCGGCGGGTACTCGCTGAGCACCGCGCCGCCGTCGAGGATCCGCTCCAGCAGGGCCTGGTGGGCGGCCGGGTAGGCGCGGTCGGCCCCGCAGGCCAGCACGGCGATCGTCGGCCCGCCGACGGCCAGCGCGCCGCGGTGGGCGGCGCCGTCGATCCCGATGGCGGCCCCGGAGACCACCGTCCAGCCCCGCTCGGCCACCCCCGCCGCCAGCTCCCCGGCCAGCTGCGTGCCGTAGCGGGTGGCCGCCCGGGAGCCGACGACCGCGACGGCCCGCCCGCACATCCGGTCGAGCCGGCCGCGGCCCCGCACCCACAGCGCGAGCGGCGCGGTGAGCTCCCCCGGCCCGTCCGCGGAGAACGCGGCGAGCGCCTCGCCCGGCCACTCGGCGTGCTCCGGGGTGACCAGGCGCAGCCCGGCCACCTCGGCCGCGGCCAGGTCGGCCGCGGCCCGGTGCACGTCGCGCCGGGCGCTCGTCTCGGTGGCGACGCGCTGGTCGACGTGGCCCGAGCGGACCCGCTCGGCGGCCTCGACCGGGCCCACCTCGGCCACCAGCGCGACCAGCCCGCTGGCCGGTGGCTCGGCGACCCGCGACAGGTAGGCCCGGGCGAGCAGGACCTCCCGGCTCGGCCCCGCCGGGTGGGGAAATGACGCCGATCCGCCCGCACACTCGCTCATCACGCCCCCCGGTCCCGGAAGAACAGCGCCGTCTCGACGTGCTCGCGGTCGGGTCGGTCGCGGCCGGCCAGGTCGCTGAGCGTCCACGCCACCCTCAGTGCGCGGTCCGCACCCCTGGCCGTGAGGTCGCCCGCGGCCAGACCGGCGTCGATCGGCCGGACCACGGCCCGCGGGAGCGCGAACGCGGTCCGCAGGACCGGGCCGGGTACCTCCGCGTTCGTGCGCCAGCGCCCGGCCCACCGCCGCGCGGCCGCGGCCCGGGCGGCGAGCACCCTGGCCCGCACCACCGCCGTGGCCTCGGCCTCCCCCACCGCGCCGGACAGCCCCGTCACCGGGACCATCCGGGCGCGCAGGTCGACCCGGTCGAGCAGCGGGCCGGACAGCCGGCCCAGGTAGCGGCGACGGGCCAGGGACGGGCAGACGCAGTCGCGGTCGTGCGCGGGAGCGCACGGGCACGGGTTCGCCGCGAGGACCAGCTGGAACCGGGCCGGGTAGCAGGCGGTGCCGTCGGCCCGGGCCAGCCGGACCTGGCCGTCCTCCAGCGGGGTGCGCAGGGCGTCGAGCAGCTTGGGCCCGAACTCCGGGGCCTCGTCCATGAACAGCACGCCGCGGTGGGCCAGCGACACGGCACCGGGCTTGGCCGTCCCGCTGCCCCCGCCGATCAGCGCCGCCATCGAGCTGGAGTGGTGCGGGGCGATCATCGGGGGCAGCGTGCTCACCGCGCCGCTGGGCGGGAGCCTGCCGGCCACCGACCGGACCGCGGCCAGCGCCAGCGCCTCGGCGGCGTCGAGCCGGGGCAGCAGCCCGACCAGCCGCTGGGCGAGCATGGTCTTGCCGGTGCCGGGCGGGCCCACCAGCAGCAGGTGGTGCCCGCCCGCCGCGGCCACCTCCAGGGCGTGGCGGGCGTCGTCCTGGCCGACGACGTCGGCGAGGTCGGGTGGGTCGGGCTCGGGCGGCGCGGCCACCGGTCCCGGCCGGGCCAGCGCCCGGCCCTCGCACAGGAACGCGAGCACGTCGTCCAGGGCACCGGCGCCGAACACCTCGATGCCCGACACCAGCGAGGCCTCGTCGAGCGCCGCCTCGGGCACCACCGCGCGGCGCATCCCGGCGCGGCGCGCGGCCAGCAGGCTGGGCAGCACCCCGCGCACCGGGCGCAGCCTGCCGTCGAGCGCGAGCTCGCCCAGCAGCACCGTGCCGTCGAGGGCGTTCTGCTCGACCGTGCCGCCCGCGGCCAGCAGGCAGCAGGCCAGTGCGACGTCGAACCCGCTGCCCGCCTTGCGGAGGTCGGCGGGCGACAGCGCGAGCACGATGCGCTCGTTGGGCCAGTCGCGCTCGGAGTTGACGATGGCCGCGCGGACCCGGTCGCGCGACTCGTTCAGCGCGGCGTCGGGCAGCCCGACCAGGTGGAAGCCGGGCAGCCCGCCGCCGACGTCGGCCTCGATCTCGACCAGCCTGCCTTCGACCCCGACCAGGGCGACCGACCAGGCGCGCGCGAGGCCCATCAGAACGCACCCCGGTAGTGGGTGATCTCGACCGGGTGCCCCGGCTCGGCGACCACGCCCACGACGTCGAAGCGGAGCTGGACCCAGCGCACCTGGTGGGTCGCCAGCCAGACCTGGGTGACCCGGCGGATCCGCTGGGCCTTCACCCGGGTGACCGCCTCGGCCGGCGACCCGAACCGGGCCGCCGACCGCGTCTTCACCTCGCAGACCACCACGAGCTTCGACCCGTCGGTGGCGACCAGGTCGAGCTCACCTTCGCGGCACCGCCAGTTGCGGGAGAGGATCACCAACCCCTGCTGCTGCAGGTGGTGCGCCGCGAGATCCTCGCCGCGGCGCCCGAGCACGTCCTTGGCTGCCATGGCGACCACCATCCGCGAGCGGACCGGGCCCGGGGACGGCTTTCGACGAGGCTGTGGACAACTCCCCGGTTGGGGACAGCCGGGCCCGCGGCGGGCCGTTTCGTCGGTGCTGCGCGGTAGTCGGCGCGCTCAGCTGCCGAACTGGTTGCCCTCGGGCAGGCGCAGCTCCGGCTTGTCCAGCTCCTCGACGTTGACGTCCTTGAACGTCAGCACCCGGACGTTCTTGACGAACCGGGCGGGCCGGTACATGTCCCACACCCACGCGTCGGACATCCGGACCTCGAAGTAGATCTCGCCGTCGGCGTTGCGCGCCGCGACGTCCACGGAGTTGGCCAGGTAGAAGCGGCGCTCCGTCTCCACCACGTAGGAGAACTGGGACACGATGTCCCGGTACTCCCGGTAGAGGGTGAGCTCCATCTCGGTCTCGTACTTCTCGAGGTCCTCGGCGCTCACGACACCTCCTCGCCGCCGCCGGGGCACCGGTCCGCGGCGCCCGGCGGTGAGCCCACGATCACGCTCACAGTCGCATTCCCCCTCCGGAACCCACCTCGGACAACCCGTCGGTGGGCGACCCATTGTGGACCCTGACCCCGGTCGGCCCCACATCGGCGGGGTCCTCCACCGGGTTGACCGCCGGGTCGACCGCGCCGGACGCGGGGCGCGCGGCGCGGGCGGCCCGGACGTTGACGAAGGAGAAGCGGTGCACCGGGCTCGGTCCGTGCGCGGCGAGCGCGGCGTCGTGCACGGGGGTGCAGTAGCCCTTGTGCTCGGCGAACCCGTACTCCGGGTGCTCGGCGTCCAGCGCCACCATGATCCGGTCGCGGGTGACCTTCGCGAGCACCGACGCCGCGGCCACGCAGGCGGCCGCCTGGTCGCCCTTGGGCACGGCCAGCGCGGGCGCGCCGAAGCCGCGCACGGCGAAACCGTCGGTGAGGACGTAGCCGGGCCGGTCGGCCAGACCGGCCACGGCGCGGCGCATGCCCTCGATGTTGGCCACGTGCACGCCGCGGCGGTCGATCTCCTCCGGCGGGATGACGATCACCGCGTGGTCGGCGGCCCAGCGCAGGATGAGCTCGTAGTACTCCTCGCGGGCGGGCGCGGTCAGCAGCTTGGAGTCGGTCAGGCCGGCCAGGCGCTTGGCGTCGCCGCTGCGCAGCACGCAGGACGCCACGACGAGCGGGCCGGCGCACGCTCCCCGACCGGCCTCGTCGACACCGGCGACCGGGCCGAGCCCGTGGCGGTCGAGCGTGGTCTGCAGGGTCCAGGTGCCGGCCGAGCGCCGGACGACGGCGCGGGCGGGGCGCAACTCCGGCGGCAGGATCGGCCGAGCGGGTCGGCGGGGTCGTGCGTGGGCCGCGGTGCGGCGGGGAGCGGGCATCGGGAGGGCGGTCTCCGGCGGGGCGGCGTGTTCGGGGGCGGCGATCTCGGGAGCGGCGATCTCGGGAGCGGGGTGCGGCGGGGCGGGGTCGGAGGACCACGATGCCGCACGCGCGCCGGGGGCCGCATCCGGCCCGGCGGGCCCGTCGCCCGGACCGGCCGGCGGCGGAGGAGCCGTGGTCAGCGCCACCGTCGTCGGTCCGGCAGGAAGCCGTCGAGGCGGTCGCGCCGGTGGGCGCGGGGGTCGAACGAGCGGCGGCCGCGGCGCAGCAGCGGCACCGCGAACAGCGCGCCCAGCGCCAGCGGAACGCCCCCGGCCCCGGTCGCGCCCATGCCGACCGCCGTGGTGCTCCGCGGGTCGACCGAGTCGATCCAGCCGAAGCGGTCGATCGGCAGCACGACCAGGCGGGCCTCGCCGATCACGTTCTCCACCGGCACCGGGCCGTGGCCGGGCACGCGCGAGTCCGAGGAGTTGTTGCGGCTGTCGCCCATCATCCAGAGCTGGCCCTGCGGCACGGTGA
The DNA here is from genome assembly GCF_023898865.1 of Pseudonocardia humida. Taxonomy (GTDB): domain Bacteria; phylum Actinomycetota; class Actinomycetes; order Mycobacteriales; family Pseudonocardiaceae; genus Pseudonocardia; species Pseudonocardia humida. The sequence continues at coordinate 113,531 of NZ_JAGSOV010000010.1, read as the reverse complement.
CCGGCCCGAAGGCCTCCTGCCGCGGCGGGCCGGCCTCGGGGAGGTAGTAGACGTAGGGCTCCTCGAGGGGCTGGTTGTCGACCATGACCCGGTTGCGGCTGTCGCAGCACTGCACGGTCTGGCCGCCCACCGCGATGATCCGCTTGACGAAGTCCTTCTCGTCGGGCGGTGCGATGCCGATCAGCGAGCCGAGCTGCTGCAGGCCGGCGACCAGCGCGTTGCTCGGCGGGGCCACGGAGACCTCGCTGCTCCAGCTGTCGGGCCCGCGGAACACCACGACGTCGCCGGGCTCCGGGTCGGCGAAGCGGCCGGTGACCTTGTCGACCAGGACGCGGTCGTTGTTGCAGCCCGTGCAGCCGTGCAGCGTGAGCTCCATCGACCCGGACGGGATGACGTAGACCTTGGCCAGGAACGTCTGGATGAGGAAGGTCAGCAGCAGGGCGACCACGACCAGCAGCGGCAGCTCCCGCCAGAACGCGGGGCGGCGCCTGCGGCCGGTGCGCGGCTTCTTGCGGGCCAGCGCCTCGGCCTGCTTCTTGTACTCGGCGGCGGGGCGGCTGCCCGCCGTGTCGCCGGAGCGGCGCCGGTCGCGGCGGCTGGCGCGGCGGTCGTCGTCGAGGTCGTCGAGGTCGTCGGCGTCGAGGTCGACGCCGGCGTCGGCGTCGAGGTCGGCGGCGGGGTCGGACGAGTCGCGGCCCGCCCTGGCGATGACCTCGGTGGCGTCGGGGTCGGACCCGTCGGCCGAGCGCCTGCCCGGGCCGGCGCCGTCGACGCGCAGGGCCTCGGTCGGCTCGTCGGACGGGAAGCCGCCGGGGCCGGACGGCGGGGCCGGGGGCCGGACGGCTCCGGTGCGCTCCGGGGCGCGGGGGCCACCGGGCTGCGGGCGGGCGTCGCCGGCGTACCGGGGCGCGGGCAGCTGACCGGGTGGCGGTTGGGTGGGCGGCAGCGGGGTGGGCGGCGGGATGGCGCGGGCGCCGCCGCCGGGCTCCGCCGGGCCGCGCCGCGCCGCCTCCGGCCGACGGGGGCCGCCGGGGAACGCGCCGTCGGGGTGCCCGGGGCCGGGACGACGGGGATCGCCATGGGGGTGGCCGTTCACGGCGCCCGCGGGCCGGCCGGGGCCGGAGCCGTTGACCGGCAGGGGGCGCCCGGCGGGCGGTGGCGCGCTCCCGTTGCGGCTGTGGCCGTCGGGGGCGCCGTGGGGCGGGTGGCCGTGGGGGCCGCCGTGCGGACCGCGGCCGTTCGGGGCGACGTTGCCGGGCGCGCCGGTGGGGGGCGCCCCGTTGGCCGGGGCGCCGTTCCCGTTGGGGTGGCCGGTGGCCGCGGGGAACCCCCCGGGCCCCGCTACCGGCTCGCCGGGCGCTGCCGGGGGGTGCCCCGGGAGGGGTGCCCCGCCGTCCGCTCGATGACGGACCGGGACCGGGGTCTCCGCGGGCGGGTACCGCCGCGGGGTCGCCCGCCGATCGTCGGGGAGCTCGGGTGGGGCCACGCCCATGAGGCTACGGGAAGGCCGGAGCCGCGGTCAGGACGCGGACGGGGTCTCGCGCTTCTCCTTGATCTTCGCGGCCTTCCCGCGCAGCTCACGGAGGTAGTACAGCTTCGCCCGGCGGACGTCGCCGCGGGTGAAGACCTCGATCTTGTCGATGTTCGGGGAGTGCACCGGGAAGGTGCGCTCGACGCCGACGCCGAACGAGATCTTGCGGACGGTGAAGGTCTCCCGGGAGCCCGCGCCGTGGCGGCGGATCACCACGCCCTGGAACACCTGGACGCGGGAGCGGGTGCCCTCGATGACCTTCACGTGCACCTTGAGCGTGTCGCCCGGCCGGAAGGCGGGGATGTCGGAGCGCAGGCTCTGCGCGTCCAGGGCGTCCAGGGTGTTCATCGCGAAGATCCGTCCTCGGTGCGTGCGTGATAGAGATCGTGCGGGGGCGCCGTCGCCACGGGGTGGGAGGCGCCGGGCCTGCCCGGCGCAGGTCCGCCGGGCGCCAGCAACCCGTCCATGATGCCAGACGCGCTCGGGACGGGTGACATCACCCGTCCCGCAGGGACTCCAGGAAGGCCCGGTCGGCGGCGTCGAGCGCGTCGGCGGGCAGCGCGGCGAGCAGGTCGGGTCGGCGGTCGGCGGTGCGCTCGAGCGCCCGGTCGCGCCGCCAGCGGGCGATGGCGCCGTGGTGGCCGCTGCGCAGCACCTCGGGCACCGACAGCCCGCGCCACGTCAGGGGGCGGGTGTAGGCCGGGCCCTCCAGCAGCCCGTCGGAGAACGAGTCCTGCTCGGCGGAGACGGGGTTGCCCAGCACCCCGGGCAGCAGCCGGGCCACCGCCTCCACCATCACCAGCACCGCCACCTCGCCGCCGACCAGCACGTAGTCGCCGATGCTCACCTCGTCGACGGGCATCCGCGCGGCGGCCTCGTCGACCACGCGCTGGTCGATCCCCTCGTAGCGGCCGCAGGCGAAGACCAGGCGCTGCTCGCCCGCCCAGGCCTGCGCGGTGGACTGCCGGAACGGGCGCCCGGCCGGGGTCGGCACGACCAACCGGGCCGGGCGCTCGTCGGCGGCCAGCACGGCGTCCAGCGCCTCCCCCCAGACCTGCGGCTTCATCACCATGCCGGGGCCGCCGCCGTAGGGCGCGTCGTCGACGGCCTGGTGGACGTCGTGGGTCCAGTCGCGCAGGTCGTGCACCGCCACCTCGACGAGCCCGGCCTCGATCGCCCGGCCGAGCAGCGCCTCGCGCAGCGGCGCCAGGTAGCCCGGGAAGATCGTCACCACGTCGATGCGCACGGCGCCGATCGTCCCAGCCCCACCCGGTCGGGCTCAGCCGGCCCGGCGCCGCTTGAGCAGCTCCTCGACGATGATCCGGGTGGCGTCCTGGCGCACCCCGCGGCTGCGCAGGAACACCCCCGCCGCCCCGGTGCCCTCGTGCAGCATCCCGAGCAGGATGTGCTCGCAGCCGATGTAGTTGTGCTTGAGCAGCAGCGCCTCGCGCAGGGCCAGGTTCAGCACCTTCTTGGCGTCCCGACCGAAGGGCAGGTGGCCCTTGCGCCACCCCCACCGCCTGCTCATGCCGCTGCGGGTGCGGTCGAGCGCACCGGGCCCGAACGCCTCCTCGACCTGGCGGCGCACCTCGTCGAGGTCGATGCCCAGGGTGGCCAGGGCCTCGGCGTCCGACGGGGTGGCGACGCCGCCGGTGCGGATCCGCTCCAGCTCGGCCTCGACCTCCTCGCGCGGCACGGAGAGCGCCTCGAGCACCGTGAGGGCCAGGTTCCCCCGCTGCTCGTACAGGGCCGCGAGCAGGTGCTCGGACCCGACGGTGTCGGCGTCGAACCGGCGCGCCACCTCCTGGGCGCCGATCACGGTGTCGCGGGCCTTCGTCGTGAACCTCTCGAACATCGCTCCCCCTCTACAGCCCGAACCGGCGGTACTTCTTGTGGACGGCCTGCCGGGTCACCCGCAGCACGTCCGCGATCTGCTGCCAGGACCAGCCCTGCGCCCTGGCGTTGCTCACCTGCAGCTCCTCCAGCGACTCCAGCAGTCCCCGCAGGGACGCCACCGCCGCCAGGCCGACGGCCGGGTCCCTGCTGGACGCCGCCGCCGCGACCTTCGTCGCATCCGTCATGACGTCAACCTACGTTGACGTCTCGGGCCTGTCAACCCAAGTTGACGTGTCGGGCACGAAAACGGGGCGCCACGTGTGGCGCCCCGTTCCACGAGGAGGTGTCACTCCGGGTCGAGCAGTCCCTCCGGAGGGGTCAGCACGACCCGGCCGCCCGCCAGGTCGACGGTCGGCACGATGGCCCGCACGAACGGCACCAGCGCGTCGGGCAGGTCGGGCCTGCGCAGCACGAGCAGCTCGCCGCCCGGGCCGTGCACGACCTCGTGGACGGTGCCGACGGCGGTCCCGTCCGCCAGCTCGGCCCGCAGGCCCTCGATCTGGTGGACGTGGAACTCGTCCGGGTCGTCCGGCGGCGGCAGCGAACCGGTGTCGACCAGCAGCCGGACGCCGCGGACCGCCTCGGCGGCGTCCCGGTCGGGCACCTCGACGAACCGGACGAGCAGCCGCCCGCTGTGGCGGCGGGCCGCCTCCACGGTGAGGAGGCGGTCGGCGGCGCCGTCCCGGCGCGCGCGGAGCACGGCGCCGGGAGCGAACCGCTCGTCGGGCGAGTCGGTGTGGAGGTCGACGGCGAGCTCGCCGCGCAGGCCGTGGACCCGCACGGCGACCCCCACCAGGACCTCGGTGCCGCTACCGGTCGGTGTCGACGACATCCACCCGCACGCCCCGGCCACCGATGCCGCCGACGACGGTCCGCAGCGCGGTCGCCGTGCGCCCGCCGCGGCCGATCACCTTGCCCAGGTCCTCCGGGTGCACCCGGACCTCGAGCGTGCGCCCGCGCCGGGTGGTCACCAGTTCCACCTGGACCTCGTCCGGGTGGTCGACGATGCCGCGGACGAGGTGGTCGAGAGCGTCAGCCAGGACACTCACGACTTGTCTGCGGCCCCGGCGGCCTCACCCTCGCCGGCGCCCTCGGCGCCGTCGCCGGCCTTGGGCCGGCGGTCGCCCCGCTTGCGCGGCGTGGTCGCCTCGGTGGTGGGCTCCTCGCCCGCGGCGGCCAGCGCGGCCTGGAAGCGGGCCAGCTTGTCGACCTTCTCGGCCTGCGGCTTCAGGGTGCCCTCGGCGCCCGGCAGGCCCTTGAACTTCTGCCAGTCGCCGGTGATCTCGAGCAGGTGCTGGACCGGCTCGGTCGGCTGCGCGCCCACGCCCAGCCAGTACTGCGCGCGGTCGGAGTCGACCTCGATCAGGCTCGGCTCGTTCTTCGGGTGGTACTTGCCGATGGTCTCGATGGCCCGGCCGCTGCGGCGGCTGCGAGCGTCGGCGACGACGATGCGGTAGTAGGGCTGACGGATCTTGCCCAACCGCATCAACTTGATCTTGACGGCCACGCTGTCTGGTGCTCCTCGCGGATCTGGTGGTGCTACGGGTGAGCCCGCGCGGCTCGCGTGGGGTTACGGGCAGCGCTCGCTCGACGTGTGCTGGCCGCGGCACGGTAGAGGGCCCGCCGCGGGTCGATCGACCATTCTGCCAGACGCACCGGCGTGTCGTGCACGGCGGCGTCCGTGCGGACCGCCCCGGGCCGCTCAGGCCAGCGGCACGAAGCCCAGCAGGCCCAGCAGCAGGGCGACGCCCGGCAGCAGGTTGTTGATCTGGTGGGCGATCACGCTGGCCGTCAGCCTGCCCGTGTAGTACCGCGCCACGGCGATCGGCAGGGCCACCACCAGCAGCAACGGCGTGCGGGCGAACTCGAAGTGGGCCAGCGCGAACAGCAGGGTGGAGACCCCGAACGCCGCCCGCGGCCCGGCCAGCCGCTCCACCCCGCCCCACAGCAGCCCGCGGTAGACGATCTCCTCACACAGCGGCGCGACGAGCACGACGATCACGAACACCACCAGCGCCCACGGCACCGACGCCGAGACGTCGCCGAAGACGTCGCCGACCGCGGAGCTGGCGTCCTCGCCGACGACGGCGACGTAGAGCACCGAGGCCGGGATGGTGACCACCAGCCCGCCGACGCCGAAGGCGACCCCGAGCCCGACGTCGCGCCAGGTCGGGGTGAGCCCCAGGTCGGCGACCGGGCCGTTGCCGCGCAGCCGGGTGATCAGCAGCGCCGTGGCCGCGGCCAGCACGGTCGGCGTGGCCAGCGCGATGGCCAGGCTGCTGGCCTGGGGCGGGCCGTCGGTGGCCAGCAGCTGGCTGATCAGCAGCGAGGCGCCGAGGAAGATGGCCTCGACGAGCAGGTAGGCGCCGAGCCCCCAGCGGTGCGTGCGGGGGGCGGGCGCGGACGGCCCGGACCGCGGGGTCGGCGGATGCGGCGGGGGCGGGCCGACGGGCGGCGGACCGACCGACGGGGCGGTCGCGGACGGGGCGGCCGCGGACAGGGCGGCCGGACGCGGATCCTGGGCGGCCGGGTCCCAGTCCGGCGCGGACCACAGGGCCGCCGCGGCGCCCTCGCCGTGACCGTTGCCCGAGCCGTTGCCCGAGCCGTTGGCCGCCGCGCCGTGGGACGGGGTGCCCTTCGCCACCGCGATCGGCTCCTCCACGGGGCGCGCCATCGCGTCGGGCGGTGCGTCGGCCGGGGCCGCGTGCTCGGCGGGCTCGGCGCTCGGGGAGGGCGTGCCTCCCGCGCGGGACCCCTCGTCCTCCGGGCCCGTCTCGCCGGGCCGCTCGTCGTTGTCCGCAGGTCCCACCCGCACGACGCTACCGGCCCGGGGGGCCGGACGCCGCGTGTCGTCGATCAGCCGCGACCGGGCAGGACCCGCCCGCGCAGCATGATCAGGGTGGGGCGGTGCAGGACGTCCGGGTGGGTGCGCGGGTCGGTCGGGTAGACCACGAGGTCGGCCGGGGCCCCTGGGACGGGACCGGGACGGCCGAGCCATTCCCGGGCCGCCCAGCTGGCCGCGCCGAGCGCGTCCGGGTGGCCCGCGGCGTGCAGGGCCACGACCTCGTCGGCGATGCGCCCGTGCGCGATGACCCCGCCCGCGTCGGTGCCCGCGTAGACCGGTACCCCGGCCTCGACGGCCCGGCGCACGACGTCGCGCGCGCCGGCGTGCAGCTCGCGCATGTGCCCGGCGTAGGCCGGGTAGCGGGTGGCCCGGCCTGCGATGTCCGGGAACGTGTCGATGTTGATCAGGGTGGGGACCAGCGCGGTGCCGCGCTCGGCCATCTCCGCGATGAGGTCGTCGGTGAGGCCGGTGCCGTGCTCGATGCAGTCGATGCCGGCGCGGACGAGCCCGGGCAGCGCCTCGGTCCCGAAGACGTGCGCGGTGACCCGGGCGCCCGCCGCGTGCGCCGCGTCGATCGCCGCGACCAGCACGTCGTCGGGCCAGAGCGGGGCCAGGTCGCCGACGCCGCGGTCGATCCAGTCGCCGACGAGCTTGACCCAGCCGTCGCCGGCGGCGGCCTGCTCGGCCACCGCGTCGGGCAGCAGCGCCGGGTCGTCCAGCTCCAGGGCGAGCCCGGGGACGTAGCGCTTGGGCCGGGCCAGGTGCCGCGCCGCCCGGACGATCTCCGGGAGGTCGGCGCGGCCCTGCAGGGGTCGGGTGTCGGTCGGGGAGCCGCAGTCGCGCAGGAGCAGCGCGCCGGCGTCGCGGTCGGTCGTCGCGTGCTCCTCGGCGGTGGCCAGGTCGACCGCGCCGCCGTTCGACCCGAGCCCGACGTGGCAGTGCGCGTCGACCAGCCCCGGCACCAGGAACCCGGAGTCGACCAGGGTCTCGGCGCCGGGCAGCGGCTCCGCGGCGATCAGCCCGTCGGCCCCGACGAAGAGCTCGACGGTCTCCTCGTCGGGCAGCAGGACGCCGCGCAGGCGGTACACCCGGCTAGCCGTCCTTCTTCGGGAACTTGAGCTTGCTGGGGTCGAAGCCGGGGGGCAGCTGGTCCATGCCGGGGGGCAGCTCGCGCAGCGACGGCGGCAGGCCGGACAGGTCGGGCATGCCGCCGAAGCCGGTGGGCAGGGCGCCGCGGGCGGGTCCGCGCCCGGTGGGCCGCTTGGCGCCCTTCTTGCCCTTGCGCCCCTTGGCCTGCTTGCGGGTGGCGCTGCGCGCCGCGCCCCCGAAGCCGAACTGCCCGGCCATCTGCTTCATCTGCTTGCGGGCCTCGAAGAAGTTCTTGACCAGCTCGTTGACCTCGTTGACGCTCACGCCCGAGCCGTTGGCGATGCGCAGCCGGCGGGACCCGTTGATCATCTTCGGGTCGGCCCGCTCGGCGGGGGTCATGCCGCGGATGATCGCCTGCAACCTGTCCAGGCGCCTGTCGTCGACCTGGGCCAGCGCCTCCTTCATCTGCCCGGAGTTCGCGCCCGGCAGCATGCCGAGGATGTTGCCGATGGGGCCCATCTTGCGGATGGCCAGCATCTGCTCGAGGAAGTCCTCCAGCGACAGCTCGCCGGTGGACATCTTGGCCGCCGTGGCGGCCGCCTGCTCCTGGTCGAAGGCGCTCTCCGCCTGCTCGATCAGGGTGAGCAGGTCGCCCATGCCCAGGATGCGCGAGGCCATCCGGTCGGGGTGGAAGACGTCGAAGTCGGCCAGCTTCTCGCCGGAGGAGGCGAACAGGATGGGCTGGCCGGTCACCTCGCGCACGCTCAGCGCGGCACCACCGCGGGCGTCGCCGTCGAGCTTGGTGAGCACGACGCCGGTGAAGCCCACGCCGTCGCGGAAGGCCTCCGCCGTGGCCACGGCGTCCTGGCCGATCATCGCGTCGACGACGAACAGCGTCTCGTCGGGCCGGGTGGCCTCGCGGATGTCGGAGGCCTGGCGCATCAGCTCCTCGTCGACGCCGAGCCGGCCCGCGGTGTCGATGATGACGATGTCGAACATCTTCTCGCGGGCGTGCGCGACGCCGCGGCGGGCGACGTCGACCGGATCGCCGACGCCGTTGCCCGGCTCGGGCGCGAAGGTGGTGACGCCCGCCCGCTCGCCGACGATCTGCAGCTGGGTGACGGCGTTGGGGCGCTGCAGGTCGCAGGCGACGAGCAGCGGGGCGTGGCCCTGGCCCTTGAGCCAGTGCGCCAGCTTGCCGGCCAGGGTGGTCTTGCCCGAGCCCTGCAGGCCGGCCAGCATGACGACGCTCGGCGGCTCCTTGGCGAACCGGATGCGGCGGGTCTCGCCGCCCAGGACCGTGACCAGCTCGTCGTTGACGATCTTGACGACCTGCTGGGCCGGGTTCAGCGCGCCCGAGACCTCGACGCCCTTGGCCCGCTCCTTGACCCGGGCGATGAACCCGCGCACCACCGGGAGGGCGACGTCGGCCTCCAGCAGCGCGATGCGGATCTCGCGCGCCGTCGTGTCGATGTCGGCGTCGGACAGCCGACCCTTGCCTCGCAGGTTGGCGAGGGTGGCGCCGAGGCGCTCGGAGAGGGTGTCGAACACCCTTCTCAGCCTACTGGGGTGTGCTCCGGGCGCGCTCCACCGGCGCCTTCGGCGCCGATTGCGGGCGCGACGGCACCGGGCACGCCCCGGTGTCGAGGTGCAGGCCCTCGCGGGCGGAGTCGCGGTCGAGCACGGTCACCGACCGCCAGCCCCGGGCACCTCCGGGGGCGCGCAGCTCGGCCGTCGTCGCGGCGGCGCGGCGGGCGTGCGCGAGGAACGACGAGCTCGGCACCACCCGGCCGCGCTCGCGCTGGCCGCGCAGGGCCTGCTCGGGGTCGACGTGCAGCCAGACCAGGTGCGGGTCGCGCCCGGTCAGCGCGGCCAGCCCGAGCACCGCGGCGCGCATCCGGGGGGCCGTGGCCGGCAGGTGGACGACGACCGTGCGCGCCCTCGACGCGGCCGCGGCCAGCACCGCGAGCCGGTGCCACGCGTGCACGACCGGCCGGTACGAGGCGTAGGGCACCGGGCCCATCACGGCCGCCATCCGGGAGCGGTAGGTGTCGGAGTCCAGCACCCGCAGGCCCGGCCGGGCGGCGACCCCGCGCAGCAGCGTCGACTTGCCCGCGCCCGGCATCCCGGCGACGAGCAACAGGGCTCGGCCCGGCAGGGCGAGCGTGGTCACGTGGGTGGAACGTACGATCCGCCCGTTTCGTTCCGTAGTCACCGGATCGCTTCCCTGTAGGCGGCCCCAGTGCGGCGAGCCTAGTGGGTGGCCCGCTCACCCGGCGGCGGCGAGCACCGCCTCGGCTATCCGCCTGCGCTCGGCCGGGTCCGGGTCCCGCGCGCAGTCCAGGCAGAACGAGTCGACGACCGAGGCGCCCAGCGTCGCGGCCCTGGCCCAGCGCAGGCCCACGCCCACGTCCTCGAACGCCCCGGCCACCCGGTGCAGCAGCCCGATGCGGTCGGTGCCGCGCAGCTCGAGCACCAGGGCGCCGGTGGCCTCGTCGTCGAACCACAGCACCCGTGGCGGGGCGGGCGGCTCGCCGCCGGGGTTCATCGGGGCGTAGTCGCGCTCCTTGCGGGCCAGCGCCTCGGCCAGCGCGAAGCTGCCGTCGAGGACCCGGACCAGGTCGGAGCGCAGCAGCGCGGCGTCGGGCAGGCCGCCGAAGCGGGGCGATGCGGTGAAGGTGAACACCGCCGTCTTCTCGACGGTGCGCAGCTCGGCGGCGTGCACCTCCAGCGAGTGCAGGGCGAGCACGCCGGTGGCCGCGGCCAGGGCGTCGGGCCGGTCGGGCAGCACCACGACCACCGTGGCCGGCTCCGCGCTGCCGTCGAGGCGCACGCGGGGCCGCCCGTCGGCGCTGGACTCGGTGACCATCTCCTGCTCGGCCGCGGTCGGGGTGGCCGGGGCCGGCAGCGCCTCGCCGGCGAGCAGGGCCCGGCAGCGCAGCACGAGGTCGCCGATGAGCGCGCGCTTCCACGGGCTCCACACCCCCGGGCCGGTGGCCAGCGAGTCGGCCTCGGCCAGCGCGCCCAGCAGGTCGAGCAGCAGCGCGCCGTTGCCCGGGACCGCCGCGTCGAGGGTCTCGGCGACCCGGGACACGGTGGCGGGGTCGTCCAGGTCGCGGCGGGTGGCGGTGTGCGGCAACAGCAGGTGGTGGCGCACGACCGCGGCCAGCACCGCCACGTCGGGCTCGGTGAACCCCAGCCGCCGCCCGACCTGCTGGGCCAGCGACTCCCCCACCACCGAGTGGTCCTCGCCGCGGCCCTTGCCGATGTCGTGCAGCAGGGTCGCGACCAGCAGCAGGTCGGGACGGGCCACCCGGGTGGTGAGCCGGGCGGACTGCGCGCAGGCCTCGACGAGGTGCCGGTCGACCGTCCAGACGTGCGCGCGATCGCGCGGGGGCAGGTCGCGGACCGCGCCCCACTCCGGGAACAGCCTGCCCCACAGCCCGGTGCGGTCGAGCGCCTCGACGACGTCGACCATCGCCCGGCCGGTGCCCAGCAGCGACAGCAGCTCGGCCAGCGCCGTGCGCGGCCAGGGCTCGCGCAGCTCCGGGGCGGTGTCGGCGAGCCGGTGCAGGGTGCCCGCGGCCACCGGCATCCCGGTGCGGGCCGCGCTCGCGGCCACCCGCAGCACCAGCCCGGGGTCGCGGGCCGCGTCGGCGTCGCGGGCCAGGGTGACCTCCCCCGCGTGCTCCACGACGCCGGTGTCCAGCGGCCGGCGCACGGGCGGGCGGCGCAGCGCGGCCAGGCCGCGGCGGGGCAGCGCCGACCGGGCGGAGCGCAGGCCGGTCTCGGCGGCGAAGGCGACCGCCCGCGCCGCCCCGGACAGCGCCCTGGCCAGCTCGAACCGGTCGGCGATCTCCAGCTGGGCGGCGATCTCGTCGGCGTCCTGGGCGCGCATCACGTCGCGGGCGCGCCCGGCGATGCGGTGCAGCTCGGTGCGCACGTCGAGCAGCAGCTTGCGGGCCTCCAGCACCTCGCCCGCGGGGCGGTCGACCAGCTGCGCGGCGGCCAGCGCGTCGATCAGCTGGATGTCGCGCAGCCCGCCGTGGCCGTTCTTGAGGTCGGGCTCCACGCGGTGCGCGACGTCGCCGACCTTGGCCCAGCGGGCCCGGGCGGTGTCGGCGAGCTCGTCGAACCGGCCGCGGATCCCCGCCCGCCACGCCTGCCGCACGGCCGCGCCGACCTTGCTCGACAGCGCCGCGTCGCCGGCGATGTGGCGGGCCTCCAGCAGCCCGACCGCGGCGCGCAGGTCGGTCGCCGCGACCTGGACGGCCTGCCCCGGGGTGCGCACCGAGTGGTCGAGGCCGACCCCGGAGTCCCACAGCGGGTACCACAGCTGCTCGGCCAGCCGGTCGACGTCCTTGCGCCCGTCGTGCAGCAGCACCAGGTCGAGGTCGGAGAACGGGGCGAGCTCCCGGCGCCCGAGCGCCCCGACGGCGACCAGCGCGGCGCGGTCGGTCAACCCGATGGTGGCGGACCGCGAGGACAGCCAGAAGTCGTGCAGGTCCACCAGGGCCGCGCGCAGCGCCTCCGGACCCAGCCTGCGTTTCCCGGGCCCGGGCTCCAGGAGCACCGCCTTGGCCCGGACCAGGTCGCCCGCGTCCCCCGACACCGCGTTCCCGGCACTCACAGCGCGTCGGCACCCCGCTCGCCGGTGCGCACGCGCACCACGGTCTCCACCGCGGTGACCCAGACCTTGCCGTCACCGATCTTGCCGGTGCGGGCGGCCTCGATGACGGTGTCGATCACCTTGTCCACCTGGTCGTCGTCGGTCGCGACCTCGATGCGCACCTTGGGCACGAAGTCGACCTGGTAGTCGGCGCCCCGGTAGACCTCGGTGTGCCCGCGCTGGCGGCCGTAGCCGGACACCTCGCTGACGGTCATCCCGGCGATGTCGAGGCGCTCCAGGCCGGCGCGGACGTCGTCCAGGGCGAACGGCTTGACGATGGCGGTCACGAGCTTCATGACGACGTTCTCCGATCGGAGCCGAGCTGTGGCGGGAAATCGCGGATGGCGCGGTCGGCGGGAAACCGCGGGGAATGGGGGAAAGCACCGGGGCCCGCCGCACCGACGAGCGGTGCAGGCGGGCCCCGGCGTCGTGACCGGTGTCGTTCTCGGGTCCGCTGACCGTGCCTAGACCGCGTCCGAGCCGCGCTCGCCGGTGCGGACCCGGATGACCGTGTCGACCGGGGTCACCCAGACCTTGCCGTCACCGATCTTGCCGGTGCGGGCGGCCTCGACCACGGCGTCCACGACCTTGTCCGCGAGGGTGTCGTCGGCGACGACCTCCACCCGGACCTTGGGCACGAAGTCGACCGAGTACTCGGCGCCCCGGTAGACCTCGGTGTGCCCCTTCTGCCGTCCGTAGCCCTGGACCTCGCTGACCGTCATGCCCAGCACGCCGATCTGCTCCAGGGCGCCCTTGACGTCCTCCAGGACGAACGGCTTGACGATCGCCGTGACCAGCTTCATGCCTTCAGCCCTCCTTGCCGGATGCTGCCGCGACGGTCTCGGCCGCCGCGGGGGTGGCCGCGTCGGGGCGCGGGGTGCCGAGGCCACCACCGGCGCTGCGCAGGGTGGAGAAGTCGTAACCGGTCTCGGCGTGCTCACTCTCGTCGATGCCGGCCCGCTCCTCGTCGTCGGACAGCCGCAGGCCGATCGTGAACTTCAGGGCCAGCGCGATGACCAGGCTCAGCACGCCGCAGTAGACGATCACCGCGAGCGCACCGACGGCCTGGCGCCACAGCTGGTCGACCCCGCCGCCGTAGAACAGCCCGTCCACGCCCGCAGGCGAGCTGGCCGTGGCGAACAGGCCGATCAGCAGGGTGCCGACCAGACCACCGACGAGGTGGACGCCGACGACGTCGAGCGAGTCGTCGTAGCCGAAGCGGAACTTCAGGCCCACCGCGAGGGCGCAGAGGACACCGGCGACGACGCCGATCGCGATCGCGCCCAGCGGCGAGACCGACGAGCAGGCCGGGGTGATCGCGACCAGGCCGGCCACGACGCCGGAGGCGGCGCCCAGGCTGGTCGGCTTGCCGTCGCGGATCCTCTCGGTGAGCAGCCAGCCCAGCATGGCCGCGGAGGTGGCGACCACGGTGTTGACGAAGGCGAATCCGGCGATGCCGTTCGAGCCGACCGCCGAACCGGCGTTGAACCCGAACCAGCCGAACCACAGCAGGCCGGCGCCGAGCATGACCAGGGTCAGGTTGTGCGGGCGCATGGGCTCGCGCGGCCAGCCGCGGCGCTTGCCCAGCACGATCGCCAGGACCAGGGCCGCCATACCGGCGTTGATGTGCACCGCGGTGCCGCCGGCGAAGTCGATGACCGCGAGGTCGTTGGCGATCCAACCGCCCACGGCCGCGGTGACCTCGTCGAAGGAGAACACCCAGTGCGCGACCGGGAAGTAGACGACCGTGGCCCAGATGCCGGCGAACAGCAGCCAGGAACCGAACTTCATCCGGTCCGCGACCGCGCCGGAGATCAGGGCGACGGTGATGATCGCGAACATGCCCTGGAAGGCGACGAACACCAGAGCCGGAATGGTCCCGACCAACGGGATCGACACCTCGGTCCCGGCCTCGGCGTCGGCCAGGTACGTGCCGTCGAGCAGGCTGCTCAGCCCGGCGTAGTCGCCGGGGTTGCCGAGGAACCCGGCTCCTCCGACGCTGTCGCCGAAGGCGATCGAGTAGCCGAACAGGACCCAGAGGACTCCGATGACCCCCATCGCGCTGAGGCTCATCATCATCATGTTCAGGACGCCCTTGCTACGGACCATTCCGCCGTAGAAGAGCGCCAGTCCCGGTGTCATCAGCAGCACGAGGGCCGCGCTGGCGAGCATCCAGGCGGTATCGCCGGTGTCGGGGATTCCCACTCCTACTCCCTCCCGTTCACGCCGCTGGTCCGAAGTCGGTCCGATGGTGCGGCAGTCGCCGGGAACTATCGGATCGCCGTGTTTCGGGCATCGTGTGCGGCTGTTTCCGGCAGGTGAACGAGCGGGCGCGAGCAGTTACAACGGGATTACGTGTCCCGGCCGTTACCGCTTCGCTACCGGTGTGACGTCGGAACGGGCGCCACCGGCGCGACGAACGTCACGTCGCCAGCAGGGCGTCGACGAACGCCCCGGGCTCGAACGGGGCCAGGTCGTCCGGGCCCTCGCCGAGGCCGACGAGCTTCACCGGCACGCCCAGCTCGCGCTGGACCCGGAACACGATCCCGCCCTTTGCGGTGCCGTCGAGCTTGGTGAGCGCGATGCCGGTCACCTTGACCACGTCGCCGAAGACGCGGGCCTGGGTGAGGCCGTTCTGCCCGGTGGTGGCGTCGAGCACGAGCAGCACCTCGTCGACCTCGGCCTGGCGCTCGACCACCCGCTTGACCTTGCCCAGCTCGTCCATCAGGCCGGTCTTGGTGTGCAGGCGCCCGGCGGTGTCCAGCAGGACGACGTCGGCGCCCTCCTCGGTGCCCTGCTTGACGGCGTCGAACGCGACGCTGGCCGGGTCGGCGCCCTCCGCGCCGCGCACGACGGTGGCCCCGGCGCGCTCGCCCCAGGTGGCGAGCTGCTCGGCGGCGGCGGCGCGGAACGTGTCGGCCGCGCCCAGCACGACGTGGTGCCCGCCGCCGACCAGCACCCGGGCCAGCTTGCCGGTGGTGGTGGTCTTGCCGGTGCCGTTGACGCCGACGACCAGCATGACGGCGGGACGGCCGTCGTGCGGCAGCGCCCGCACGCGGCGGTCCAGGTCGGTGCGCAGGGCGTCGGTCAGCACCTCGCGCAGCAGCGTGCGTGCCTGCTCGGTGGTCCGCACGGCCCGCCGGGCCAGCTCGGTGCGCAGCGTCTCGACCAGCTCGATGGTCATCTCCGGGCCGAGGTCGGCCTGCAGGAGCATCGTCTCGACGTCCTCCCAGGACTCCTCGTCGAGCTCGCCCGCGCCCAACAGGCCCAGCAGGCCCTGCCCGAAGCCCGACCGCGACCGGGCCAACCGCCCGCGCAGCCGCTCCAGCCTGCCCTCGGCCGGGGGGATCTCCTCCGGCGGGGCGGTCCGCCCGGTGGCGACGACGTCCGGGTCCACCTCGGGAGCGGTGGAGGTGCTCGGGAACGGCGTGCCGTCGGTGGGCGCGTCCTGCGGCGCGGCCGGTGGGACGACGTCCACCGGGGCTGCCTCGGCGGGCGCGGTCTCGGTGTCCGCGGGCGCGGTCTCGGTGCCCGCGGGCGCGGTCTCGGTGCCCGCGGGCGCGGTCTCGGTGCCCGCGGGCGCGGTCTCGGTGCCCGCGGGCGCGGTCTCGGCGGGGACGGTGCCGGTCGGGGCGACGTCGACGCGGGCCGGGTCGAGCGGCGGGACGTCGACCGGGGCGGCTCCGTTGCGGCTCGCGTCCACCGCTGCGGTGTCGGCGGGGGCGGCATCGGCAGGAGCCGTGTCGGCGGGGGCGGTCTCGACCCGGGCCTCGTCGACCGGCGCGACGTCCGTCGGCGCGGCGGCGGCCTCGGCCGGGCGGGCCACGTCCTCGCGGGTGGCCCCCGCCGGGCGCTCCCCGACCGGTGGCGGCTCGGTGTCGGCGGCCCCGCCCGCGGCGAAGTCGAAGCCGCCGGAGGCGGTGTAGGTGCCGCCGCGGCGCGGCGGTGCCGCGGTCGTGCCGGTGCCGCTGCCGAGGCCGGGACGGTCGGACTCCCGCAGGCTGATCCGGCGCCTGCTCCGCAGCCAGAGGCCCAGCCCGACGGCGACGATCAGGACCGCCACCACCACCGCGATGACGATCCACAGGGTCTGTGTGGTCACCCGCCCAGCCTGTCACGTGCCCCCGGCGCAGCGCCCGGCGGCGCCCGTCCGCCGGGCCCGGCGGGGCGCCCTCGGCGGAGCGGGCGCTCAGCTCGCCGCGCGCAGCCGCTGGCTGATCACCGTCGTGATGCCGTCGCCGCGCATGGACACGCCGTAGAGCGCGTCGGCGACCTCCATCGTCGGCTTCTGGTGGGTGATGACGATCAGCTGGCTGGTCGCGCGCAGCTCCTCCATCAGGCTGATGAGCCGGCGCAGGTTGACGTCGTCGAGGGCGGCCTCGATCTCGTCGAGCACGTAGAACGGCGAGGGCCGGGCCCGGAAGATCGCCACCAGCAGCGCCATCGCGGTCAGCGAGCGCTCGCCGCCCGACAGCAGTGACAACCGCTTGACCTTCTTGCCCGGTGGGCGGGCCTCGACCTCGATGCCGGTGGTGAGCATGTCGTCGGGGTCGGTGAGCACCAGCCGGCCGTCGCCGCCGGGGAACAGCGTCGCGAAGACGATCTCGAACTCGCGGGCGACGTCGTGGTAGGCGGTGGTGAAGACCTCCAGGATCTTGTCGTCCACCTCGCGGACCACGGTGAGCAGGTCGCGGCGGGTGTTCTTGAGGTCCTCGAGCTGGGTCGACAGGAACCGGTAGCGCTCCTCCAGCGCCGCGAACTCCTCCAGCGCCAGCGGGTTGACCCGGCCCAGCAGGGCCAGGTCCTTCTCCGCGCGCTGCACCCGGCGCTCCTGGGTGGCCCGGTCGAACGGCATCGGCGGGGGCGCGGTGACCTCCTCGCCGCGCTCGCGGGCGGTCTCGTACTCGGCCACCTCCGCCGCCGACGCCGGCACCGGGCACTGCGGGCCGTACTCGGCGACCAGGTCGTCGACGGCCAGGCCGTGCTCGGCGAGCACCTTCTCGGTGAGCTGTTCGAGGCGCAGCCGGTTCTGCGCGCGCAGGACCTCGTCGCGGTGCACGGTGTCGGTGAGCTTGTCCAGCAGCGCGGTCAGCCGCCCGGTGGTCACCCTGGCCTCGCCCAGCGCGCGCTCGCGGGCGTCGCGGGCGGCGGCCGCGGCGTCGCGCTCGGCGGCCGCGGCGGCCAGCGAGACGGCGATCCGCTCCCCCGCCACCCGGCCGGCCCCGACGACCAGCCGGGCGATCCCGGCGGCCTCCTCGCGGGCGGCGCGGGCGGCCTCGGCCCGGGCCCTGGCCTGGCGTTCGGACGCGGCCTGGCGGCGGAGCACGTCGGAGCGGCCCCCGACGGCGCGCGACCGCTCCTCGGCGGTGCGCACCGCCAGCCGGGCCTCCAGCTCCTCGGCCCGCGCGGCCGCCAGCGCCTCGGCCGCGGTGTCGCGGATCTCCGTGTCCGGCTCGTCGTCGACGGGCTCGTCCTCGGCCACGGCGAGCTGCCGCTCGGCCGCCTCCAGGGCGACCAGCGCCTCGGCCCGGCGGTCCTCGACGCCGTCGCGGCGCTCGCGCAGCCGCTGCGCCTCCGCCGCGGCCGAGCGCACGGCCTGCTCGTAGCGGCCCAGCTGCGCCGACGCGGCGCTGCGGCGCTGCTCGACGGCCCCCTGGTCGCGCTTGGCCGCCTCGACCTCGCTCCGGCGGGCGGCCTCCTCGGCCCGCGCGCCCTCCAGCGCGGGGCGCAGCCGGGCCAGCTCCTGCTCGACGGACTCCCGCTCGGCGTGCGCCTCGTCCAGCGCCGCCTGCACGTCCAGCGCGGTGGACGCGACGCCGGACCCGCCGTTCGCCCGGTGCGCGCCCAGCAGGTCGCCGCCGCTGGTGACGGCGGTGAGCAGGGGGTCGGCCTCCACGACCGCGCGCGCCGCGTCGAGGTCGTCGACGATCACCACGCCGCGCAGCAGCTCCCGCACGGTCGGGGCGAGCCGGCCGCCGGTGATCGCCTCGCCGGCCCAGCGCCCCCCTCCCCCGGGTTCAGGAAAGCCACGTTCCTGTCCTGTGGCGACCTGAACGTGGCTTTCCTGACCCTCGGGGGCGGGCTCGCGGGCGGGGGCGACGACGAGGGCGGCGCGGCCGGCGTCGCGGTCGCGGAGCAGGCGCAGGGCCGCGAGCGCGGCGTCCGGGCCAGCGACGACGAGGGCGTCGGCGAGCTCGCCGAGGGCGGCGGCGACGGCCGTGCGGGCCGGCGGGTCCACCGTGACCAGGCCGGAGAGGGCGCCCAGGACGCCGTCGGTGTCGACCAGCTCGCCGGAGCCGTCCTTGCGGGCCATGCCCACGCCCAGCGCGTCGACCCGGGCCCGCCAGTGCGCCCGGCGCTGCTCCAGCTCGCGCTCGCGGGCCACCAGCTCGCCGACCCGGGCGGTGGCGGCGGCGTGCGCCTCCGCGGCCAGGCCCGCCCGGTCCTCCAGCTCGCGCACCGAGCCCTGCTCACCGGTGAAGGCGCCCAGCTCGTCCTGGGCGGCCACCAGCTCCTCCTGGGCGGCGTCGGTGCGCTCCTGGGCCTCGGCGATGGCCTCGGACAGCCGCTCGATCTCGTCGGCGGTGGCCGCGGCCCCGCTGCGCAGCGCCTCGGCCCGCCCGGAGAGGGTGGCCAGCCCGGCGCGGCGGTCGGCCAGCGCGCGCACCGCGGCCAGGTGGGCGCGCTCGGCCGCGGCCAGGGTGCGCTCGTGCTCGGTGCGCGCGTCCATGATCTCGGAGAGCCGGGTGCGGGCCTGCGACAGCGTCTCGACCAGCAGCTCCTCCTCCTCGGCCGCCGCCTCGGCCTCGGCGTCCAGCTCGTCGGGGTCGCGGCCGGGGATGCGCTCGATCGGCTCGGCGAGGTGGCGGGTGCGCTCCTCGGCCAGCCGCACGGTGCCGTCGAGCCGCTCGGCCAGCGCGGAGAGCCGGTACCAGGTGTCCTGGGCCGCGGCCAGCCGCGGGGCGTCCTGGGCGAGCGCGGCCTCCAGCCTCTCCTGCTCGACCCTGGCCACCGAGAGCTGCTCCTCGACCTCCGCGCGACGGGCCCGCGCCGACGACTCGTCGGCCTCCTCGCGGGCCAGCTGGTCGCGCAGGGTGACCAGGTCGTCGGCGGCGAGGCGCAGCCGGGCGTCGCGCAGCTCGGACTGCACGGACTGGGCGCGCCGCGCGATCTCGGCCTGCCTGCCCAGGGGCTTGAGCTGGCGGCGCAGCTCAGCGGTGAGGTCGGTGAGCCGGGTCAGGTTGGCCTGCATCGCGTCCAGCTTCCGCAGCGCCTTCTCCTTGCGCTTGCGGTGCTTGAGGACGCCCGCGGCCTCCTCGATGTAGGCGCGGCGGTCCTCCGGCTTGGACTGCAGCACCGAGTCGAGCTGGCCCTGCCCGACGATGACGTGCAGCTCCCGGCCGATGCCGGAGTCGCTGAGCAGCTCCTGGATGTCCAGCAGCCGGCAGGCCGAGCCGTTGATCTCGTACTCGCCCGCGCCGTCGCGGAACATCCGGCGGGTGATGGAGACCTCGGAGTAGTCGATCGGCAGGGCGCCGTCGGAGTTGTCGATGGTCAGGGTCACCTCGGCGCGTCCCAGCGGTGCCCGCCCGGAGGTGCCGGCGAAGATGACGTCCTCCATCTTGCCGCCGCGCAGCGCCTTGGCGCCCTGCTCGCCGAGCACCCAGCTGATCGCGTCGACCACGTTCGACTTGCCCGACCCGTTCGGCCCGACCACGCACGTGATGCCCGGCTCCAGGCGCAGCGTCGTCGCCGAGGCGAAGGACTTGAAGCCCTTGAGCGTCAGGCTCTTCAGGTGCACGGGGTGGTATCTCCGGGTGGCGGGAGGCGGGCGTGTGACACTACCGGCCTCCCGGTCGGCGACCCCCGATCGACCCAGCTCGCGGCGGGAGTCCTCGCAGAGCAGAGGCGGTCTCGCAGCGCCGGCTGAATCCTCGCAGCGTGCAGGCAGGCTGCGCTGAGCACCCCAGGGCTGCGAGACGCCAGGACAAGGCCGCGGGGTGGCCGAAGCAAGCGCCTGCCGGGTCAGGCTTCGAGGAAGCCGGTCAGGTCGCCCCGGGGGGCGGTCCACTGCTCGGCGACGTCGTCGACGCGGCCGGGCGTCGCGCCGCCGCGCAACGCCTCCAGCAGGGCGGCGCACGCCCGGCGCGGGCCCTCGGCGACCACCGCGACCCGCCCGTCGGGCAGGTTGCGCGCCGAGCCGGCCAACCCCAGCTCCAACGCGCGCGAGCGCGTCCACCAGCGGAAACCCACGCCCTGCACGCGTCCGCTCACCCAAGCGATGAGTCGGACGGGGGCGTCCTGATCCGTCGACATGATCCGCGGACGGTACCGGGCCGGGGTCGCCCCGGCGTCGATCCGGTGTCGATCCGTGCCGGCGGTCGCACTGGGACCGCCGGCCCGGGCCGGGGCGGGGCCCGCTCGGGGCGGGCGGGCCCCCGGCCCCGCGCCCCCCGGGACCGGGGCGGGCCCGGTCGGTCGCGGGCTCCCCCGAGCACGCGCGACCGACCGGGCGGGTCTCAGCCGGTCGGGGTGACCGGCGCGGGGACGAGCGCCGTCGGCGGGGCCGGGGGCACGGCCGGGCCCGTCGGCGCCACGGCGCCCGGTGGCACGGACGTGGGGGCCGCCGCGGCGGTCGCCGTCGGCACCGCCACGACGAGCGGGACGGGCGGGACGAGCACGCACCGGCCGGTGTCCGGGTCCACCTCCCAGGTCCCGCGCGGGTAGGGCTGAGCGGCCCCCGCCGACGGGTCGCCCGAGTCGTAGGAGTCGTAGGGGTCGCCGCCGTAGCCGTCGTAGCAGCTCTCCGGGTTGACCTCGATGGGGCGACCGTCCTGGTCGAACAGGTAGACGCCGGTCAGCGGGTTCCCGGCGGCGTCGACCGGGCGGATGTCCCGGATCAGCTCGCCGTTCTGCTGGAGCCCGGACGGGCCCGGGTAGTAGTCCGCGGTGTCGATCGCCGGGGACGGGGCGGCGCTGGTCCAGCTCAGCGCCGCGATCACGAGCAGGCACGCGGCCAGCGCGTTCAGCGGCGCCACCAGCCACAGCCAGCGCCGGTCGGCGCGGCTGTGCCGCCCGAGCCACACCGACAGCGGGACGGCCAGCACGGCCAGCAGGAGCACCGGGAGCGGATCGGCGCTGCCGACCACCATCGCGACGA
Organism: Pseudonocardia humida; assembly: GCF_023898865.1. Lineage (GTDB taxonomy): Bacteria > Actinomycetota > Actinomycetes > Mycobacteriales > Pseudonocardiaceae > Pseudonocardia > Pseudonocardia humida. The sequence goes on along the minus strand of NZ_JAGSOV010000010.1, from coordinate 92,341 downwards.
CCGCGGCGGCGACGACCGCGCGCAGCACCCACCAGGCGGGCTGCAGCTCACCCAGGAACCCCGACCGGGCCCGCCGCAGCTGGGCCAGGGGCCTGCGGAGCTCGGGGAGCTCGGCCACCGCGGCCAGCCGCGAGCTCTGCCCGGCCAACCCGGCCAGCCCGAGCAGCGCGACCAGGATCGCGAGCAGGACGACAGGCGCCGACCGGCCCAGCAGCCCGACCACGATCAGCAGCGTGCCGGCGACCAGCCCGAGCACCGCCAGCCGGGCCGCGGTCCGGTTGGGCGGCGCGGCCGGCTCCGCGGCCGGCGGCGCGGGCGGGTAGCCCGCGGCCGCCCGCAGCTCGCCTGCGTAGGCCTGCGGAGTGCCGAGCCGGGCGGCCAGCGCCGCCCGGTCGGGCCGGACACCGAGCTCGCCGGACAGCTCGGCGAGGTGCGCGCGCACGTCGTCGAGGATCTCGTCCACCTCACCGGGCGGTAGGTCGGACAGCGCGGCGCGCACCCCGTCGAGGAACTCCCGCGCGGCGCCGTCGACGACCTGCACCGCAGGCTCCTGCGCTCGACCCTTCTCGTCGTCCCCGCTCACGCCGCCCCCACCAGGCCTTCCATCGTCTCGGCGAACCCCCGCCACACCTTGGCGGTCTCCCGCAGTCGCTCCCGGCCGGGCTCGTTCAGGCTGTAGTACTTGCGGTGCGGTCCCTCGTCGCTGGGCACCACGTAGGAGGTCAGGAGCCCGGCGTTGTAGAGCCGGCGCAGCGTCCCGTACACCGAGGCGTCGCCGACCTCCTCCAGGCCGGCCGCGCGCAGCCCGCGCAGCACCTCGTAGCCGTAGCCGTCCGCGCGGTCGAGCACCGCCAGCACGGCCAGGTCGAGCACCCCCTTGAGCAACTGGCTGGTGTCCACCGCACCCCCTCCTCCCGGCCCCGGATCCCCGCGGTCCGACCGACGCGTCGCACAGTACTACGCATACCGCAGTACTGTGCATCGCACCCCTCGACGGCGCGCGGATACGATCTGGGCGGCCGCCGCGGGGCGTGCGACCCGATCGAGCAGGAGCACTCATGTCGGTGGTCGACAACGTCATCTACGTGGACGGCAAGCGGGCCGTCGTCCCCGACTCGCTCGACTCCACCTTCCAGGAGCTGCGCGCGTGCCCGGAGCCCGAGCGCGCGCACCGGTTCTGCTGGATCGGCCTGCTGCGCCCGAACGAGGACGAGGTCCGCTCGGTCGCCGAGGAGTTCGGCCTGCACGCGCTGGCCGTCGAGGACACCGTCACCCAGCACCAGCGGCCCAAGCTGGAGCGCTACGGCGACGTGCTGTTCGTGGTGCTGCGCCCCGCCCGCTACGTCGACCCCGTCGAGGTCGTCGAGGTCGAGGAGCTGCACCTGTTCGTCGGCCCCGACTTCGTGATCACCGTCCGGCACTCCGAGCGCCCCGACCTGGCCACCGTGCGCCAGCGCCTGGAGCAGGACCCGGAGCTGCTGGCCCGCGGCCCGTTCTCGGTGCTCTACGCGATCATGGACGTGGTCGTCGACGACTACGCCCCGGTGCTCGACGGGCTGCAGGACGACATCGACGAGATCGAGGTGCAGGTCTTCGGTGGCGACCCCGGGGTGTCGCGGCGGATCTACCAGCTCAGCCGCGAGGTGATCGAGTTCCAGCGGGCGGTCGAGCCGCTGGACGAGGTCTTCTCGGTGATCCGCGGCCACCTCAAGGAGCTCGCCGGCGAGGACGACCTGGAACTGCGCCGGCTGCTGCGCGACGTCGCCGACCACGCCACCCGGGCGCTCGAGCGCATCGAGGGCTACCGCCAGCTGCTGACCAACATCCTGCAGGTCAACGCGGCGCTGGTGGGCCAGCGGCAGAACGAGGAGATGGCCCGCATGACCCAGGCGGGCTACCAGCAGAACGAGCAGATGAAGCGGGTGTCGTCCTGGGCGGCGATCCTGTTCGCCCCGTCGCTGATCACCGGGGTCTACGGCATGAACTTCACCCACATGCCCGAGCTGAGCTGGCCGCTGGGCTACCCGATGGCCTTCGCGTTGATGGTGGGGTTGGCCGTGCTGCTGTTCGTGCTGTTCAAGCGCCGCGGCTGGCTGTGATCCCGCCGGTCGCCCGGTGCCGGGGCCGGGGCTGGCAGCGCGGGCAGCTGAAGCTGCTGCGGTTCATGAACGCGTCGCGGCGGATCGGCGTGCCGCAGCGCCGGCAGGGCCGGTCGGCCTGCCCGTAGGCGTCCAGCCTGCGGTCGAAGTAGCCCGAGGCGCCGTTGACGTTGACGTAGAGCGCGTCGAACGAGGTGCCGCCCGCCCGTAGGGCCTCGGCCATCACCTCGGTCGCGGCCTCCAGGACCGCTCGCCCCTGGGCGCGGGTGAGCGCCTCGGTCGGGCGCAGCGAGTGCAGCTTCGCCCGCCACAGCGCCTCGTCGGCGTAGATGTTGCCGATCCCGGAGACGACGGTCTGGTCGAGCAGGGCGCGCTTGAGCTCGGTGCGCCTGCGGCGGACCGCGGCGACGGCGGCGTCGAGGTCGAACAACGGGTCCATCGGGTCGCGGGCGATGTGCGCGACCGGGCCGGGCAGCAGCCCGCCGCCGGTGGCCGGGACCAGCGGGTGCACCGACAGCCCGCCGAAGGTGCGCTGGTCGACGAAGCGCAGTTCGGAGCCGTCGTCGGCGAAGCGGAACCGGATGCGCAGGTGCTTCTCGTCCGGCCGGGTCGCGTCGGCGACCAGCATCTGCCCGCTCATGCCCAGGTGCGCCAGCACCGCGTCGTCGCCTGCGGCGCCGCCGTCCAGGTCGAGCCAGAGGTACTTGCCGCGGCGGCGGGCACCGGTGATGGTGCGACCGGCCAGCCGGGCGGCGAAGTCGAGACCGCCCTCGGCGTGGCGGCGCACGGCCCGCGGGTGGGCCACCTCGACCTCGGCGATCTTGCGGTCGAGCACGTGGTCGGCCAGGCCCAGCCGGACGACCTCCACCTCGGGCAGCTCGGGCACGGGACTCCTTCAGGAGGTGGCGTGCTCGGAGCCCGCGGCGGCCTCCGCGGTGAGCGTGCGCCAGGCCAGCTCGGCGGCCTTCTGCTCGGCTTCCTTCTTGGTGCGGCCTTCGCCGCTGCCCAGGTCGCGCCCGCGGACCACCGCGGTGGCGGTGAAGACCTTGAGGTGGTCGGGGCCGGCCTCGGTGATCCGGTACTCGGGCACGCCGAGCTCGGCGGCCGCGGTGAGCTCCTGCAGGCTGGTCTTCCAGTCCAGGCCGGCGCCCAGCAGGGGCGCGCTGGTCAGCAGGGCCTCGAACAGGCGGTGCACCAGCCCGCGCGCGGGCTCCAGCCCGTGCTCCAGGTAGACCGCGCCGATCAGCGCCTCGGTCGCGTCGGCCAGGATGCTGGCCTTGGACCGACCACCGGTCAGCTCCTCGCCGCGCCCCAGGTAGAGGTAGGCGCCCAGGCCGCCGTCGCCGAGGGCGGCGGCCACCCCGGCCAGCGCGTGCATGTTGACCACGCTGGCCCGGAGCTTGGCCAGCTGGCCCTCGGGCAGGCCGGGGTGCTCGCGGTAGAGCCGCTCGGTGACCACGATGCTGAGCACCGAGTCGCCGAGGAACTCGAGCCGCTCGTTGGTCGGCAGACCGCCGTTCTCGTACGCGTATGAGCGGTGGGTCAGCGCGAGCGTGAGCAAGTCCTCGGACACCCCGATCCCGAGGGAGTCCAGCAGCGGACCGCGGTCGGCCGCCGGACCCTTGACGCCACGTTCCGCCACGGGGCTCCCGACGGTCAGGCCGGGTTGACGACCTGGCGGCCGTCGTAGGTGCCGCAGGTCGGGCACGCGACGTGCGGGGGCTTGGTCGCGCGGCAGGCGCGGTTCGAGCAGGCCACGAGCGTGGGGGCAGTGGCCTTCCACTGCGACCGACGCATGCGCGTGTTCGCCCGCGACATCCGGCGCTTGGGCACAGCCACGGTAGATCTCCTAGCTAAGTTCGGGTGCGACGACCGGAATCCGGTCAGTCTGCGACGGCGTCGTTCAACGACGAGCGCTCACGGAGAGCAGCCCACCTGGGGTCCAGTGTCTCATGCCCGTGGTCGGCCGGGAGGTCGGCCCGGCGCTCGCCGCACTCCGGGCACAGACCGGGGCAGTCGTCGCGGCACAGGGGGGCCATCGGGAGGTCGACCACGAGCGCGTCGCGGACGGTCTGCTCCAGGTCGACGCGGTCGTCGACGACGCGCGGCAGCTCGTCGGAGTCGGTGGTCTCGTCGGTGACGCTGTCGGGGTAGGCGAACAGCTCACCGATCCGGACCTCGACGTCCTCGGTGATCTCGTCGAGGCAGCGCGCGCACTCCCCGACCAGCTCGGTGCGGGCGGTGCCGGAGACGTAGACGCCCTCGGTGACCGCCTCCAGGCGCACATCGAGCTCGATGGGCCGACCCGGCGGGACGACGATGGTCTCCGCCCCGAAGCGCTCCGGCTCGGGGGGCGCCGGGATCGAGCGGGTGTACTGGCGCATGGCGCCCGGACCGCGGCCCAGCTCACGGGTGCTCAAGACCCACGGGCCGGTCGCGGTCGGGGTGGAACGGGAACTGCTCACCCCTCCAGGATAGGCCGCCCCACCGACTCGCCCCGGCCGGGCGCGGTCCGCACCCGACCGCTCACGCGGCCGGGACCACGACGAACTCGGCGCGGTCGCCCGCGGCCTCGTCGACGGTGATCTCGTAGTCGCCGACCTGGGCGGTCTGCCCGGAGTCGATCCGCACCGCCCGGCCGCCCTCCGGGGTGAAGGTGACCCCGCCGTCCTGGACCTCGACGCCGAGCAGCGGGCCGTCGCCGCAGCCCAGCGAGGTGGCGCCGTTGCGGGTGACCGCCCGGGTGCCGCCCCCGCTGACCTGGATGTTGCCCCGGCCCGACAGCGTCACCTCGCACGCGCCCTCCCGGTCGCGCGCCTCGGCCGGCCCGGTCGGACCGGGGCCGCCGTCGGGCCCGGGTTCCGCGGTGGGCGACGTGCCACCCCCGGCGGACGGGAGGGCGCTGCCGGGGATGGGGCTGCCGGCGCAACCGGCCAGCAGAGCACCCGCGGCGAGCGCGACGAGCGCGGCCGTGACGGTGCTCGACGGCGACGGACGGGCGGGAGTGCGCATGCTGCGGGCTCCTGTCGTTCGGGGTCGGGCCGGACCGGCCCGGCGGGGCCGGTGCGCGTCGGCGCGCCCATGATGCTGCCCGGACCGCCCGGGCGGACCCCCGGTCGGGACCCGACGCCCGATCAGCCCGCGGATTCGGCGGTGAGGACGCCGAGGATGTGGCGTTCGGCGGTGTCGAGGTAGTCCCGCAGCTCGGAGAGCGCGCCGGCCCGGTCGCCCGCGGAGAGCAGCTCGGCGATGCGCCGGTTGCGCTCGACGTAGGGCAGGTGCAGCTCGCGCCGGTCGGGCAGCTGCAGGAACGCCAGCCGCAGCTCGGCGAGCACCCGCTCGAACATCGCCACGATGTGCGTGCTGCGGCAGCCGGCCACCAGCACGCGGTGGAAGTCGATGTCGGCGGTGCCCACGGCGTGCCAGTCCCCGCGGGCGGCCGCGGCGACGGCGGTGTCCACCCGCTCGCGCAGCGCGCTCAACCGCGCGGGGTCGGCGATGACGGTGTCGACGCCGAGCGGCTGCACCAGCCGGCGGGTGGCGTAGAGGTCGCGGACGTCGGCCGCGGACAGGGTGCGCACGTGCACCCCGCGGTGCAGCTCGTGCTCGACCAGCTGCTCGTGGGCCAGGAGCCGGAACGCCTCGCGGACGGTGTTGCGGGAGATGCCGAACGCCTCGGACACCGACTCCTCGCGCAGCTTCGTGCCCGGGGGCAGCTTGCCGTCGGCGATCTGGCGGCGCAGCTCGTCGGCCGCGTACTCGGCCGTGCTCGACCTCCTCGGCAGCGCCGGGAGCCCGGAGAGCACGTCACCCGCGTCGGCCGCGATCACCCGCCGAACTCTACTCCGCCGCTTGTGCGATCGCTCAACAATCCCCCGCTCGCCCGGCTCGGCGGGACGCTGTCGAACTCGTCGGCCAGCAGGGCCGCGACCTCCAGGACGGCCGCGCGGGTGTCGGGTCGCAGCGCGGCGAGCCGGATGCGGTCGCCCGCGGCCAGGTGCGGGTCGCGCGGGAGGACCACGACGGCCCGGCTGCGGCGGGCGAAGTGCTCGCGCAGGTGGGCGGCGTCGACGTCGGGGCTGGACCGGTCGGCGGAGAGCACGACGACGGCCCGTGCCGCGAGCTCGCCGTAGCCGTGGGCGTCGAGCCAGTCCAGGGTGCGCCCGGCCCGACTGGCTCCGTCGACGGTGAGCGAACCGACCACGACGACCGAGGCGGCCGCGTCGAGGGTGCCGCCGACCACGGGGTGGACCATGCCGGTGCCCGAGTCGGTGACCACGATGTCGCAGAACCGGCTCAGGGTGGCGTGGGCCGCCTCGTAGCCGGCCCGGTCGAGCGCGTCGTGGCGGCGGGGGTCCTGGTCGGAGGCCAGCACCTGCAGCCGCCCGGACAGGCTGGTGAACCGGGCCAGCTCGGGCAGCGCCCGGATCCGCTCGGCCCGGGCGGCCAGGTCGCGCACCGACACGGTGGACTCGCCGGAGAGCCGGTCGGCCAGCGTGCCGCCGTCGGGGTCGGCGTCCAGCACGGCGACCCGGTCGCCGCGCAGCTCCGCGAGCACCAGCCCGACCGCGGCCGTGACGGTCGTCTTGCCGACTCCACCCTTGAGCGAGACGACCGCGATGTGGTGCGGGGCGGCGAGGGGGCGGCGGATCCGCGCCTCCCGCTCGCGGCGCGCCGGCTCGGCCGGCGTGTCGGCGACCCGCACGGCTCCGCCGCTGATCCGGTGCAGCAGCCGCCGCCAGCCCGAGCGCGGCGCCCGCTCGCGGTGGGTGACGATGCTGCGGTCGGTCAGGTCGGAGGCCGATCCGCGGGCGGGGACCACAGCGTCGGCGGGCGGGACCGCACGGACCGGCAACCGCGGCGCGACCGGCGGCGCACTCGCCGGCTCGTCGTCACCGTTCGGCGCGAAGGACCGCTTGGGCACGACTGGACCACCCATCTTGACAGGAGACGGACAAGGGATCGCCGACAGGGGCCGACGGCTCGGCGTCCCGACGGATCCTACGCATGCGGACCAGCAGCTGCGTACGATCGGACGGATCTTCGTGAATGCGCAATCAAATACCTCAGGAGTCGCGCGGCGAACGTGAAGGCTTCGACTGTATTTAAGGTCCGTCGGCTTGCACGCCCTTGCACAAGACCCGTAGGTTGCGATACGGAGAGCCACGGTGCACCACCGGTCCGGTGACGCCGCGCAGGTCCCGTCCTGGGGACGATGCGCACGGCCCGTGATCACCCGGCTCTCCTCCGCGCAGGTCGCTCCACCTGATTGTGGCCTGCCCGGGCACGGCGGAAACGGGGGGTCGGAGTGAGCGAGTTGCAGTGCGATTGCACAGTCGGACGGGGGGTCCGGCATGAGCAATGAACCGATGCGGTGCGCACTGGACGGGTGCGAAGAAGCCATCGAACAATCCGCCGACGGCGGACCCAGGCGGTTGTACTGCTCGGCGGCGCACCGCGCCGCCGCCCGCAAGCAGCGCCAGGTGGCGCGCACGTCGACCGATCCGACACCCCATCCGACGACCGACGTGGCCGCGGTCGCGGCGCCGGCCGCCGGTGGCGCGGCGCCCGACGTGGTCCCCGCCGACACCACCGGTGACGACACCGCTCGCGACGCGACACCCGTCCGTCCCCGCCCCGACGAGGCGCCGGTCGAGGCGCCGGTCCCCGAGCCGGTCCCCGAGCCGGACTCCGACGAGGAGCGCCCCGCGGCCGCGGCGGCGTCGACCGGCGGTGCCGCGGCGGGTGCGGGCGCGCTCGGTGCGGACGGCAAGGGGCGCGCCACGCCGCGCCGGCTGACCAGCCGCCGGGTGCCGCGCACGCGCAAGCCGCTCGAGCGCGACACGGCCGGTCCGTTGCTGCGCAGGCGCGCCGTGGCCAGCCTCGCCGTGGTGAGCCTGATCGCCGGTGGCGGGAGCTACATCCTGACCACCGACCTGGCTCCCGACCAGCCGTCGACCACCGTCCCGCCGGCGCCCGACCCGGCGCTGGCCGCCAGCCAGTGGGAGACCCGCGCCGAGGTCGCGCTGGCCTCCATCAACAAGCAGCTCGACGCCGCGGCCCAGGCCGAGGCCGGCTGGCTGCAGATCCCCGAGGCGCGCCGCGGCAACCGGCCGCCCGCGGCCGTGCAGGCCCTGCTCGACCGCAAGTCCCTGCTCGAGCAGCAGCGGGTCACCCTGGAGTCGCAGCTGGCGACGGTGCGGTCGCTGCCCGAGGTCAGCGCCGAGCTGACCGCCACCCAGGCCGAGCTGGACTCGATGGAGCGCGCGCTCAGCACGGCCCCGGCGACGTCCTCGATCGACCAGGTCGAGGCGAGCCGCCAGCTCGAGCAGCAGCGCAAGCTGCAGGAGCAGCAGCACGAGCGCAACCAGCGCGAGCTCGAGCAGCTGCGCGACGGCGTCGACAAGATGCTCGCCATGCCCATGCCCGACGTCGAGGACCACACCAGCCCGGTGGTCCAGCGGGTCAAGCAGGTCATCGAGGGGCTCCCCGACCCGACGCCCCCGCCGTCGAAGGTCGACCGGCCGCACCACCCGGAGGCCACGCTGCCGCGCCGGGGCTCGCACGAGCGCGAGCGCCAGGACGTCGGCCGCACCGCCCCGCCCGACCCGTCGCGCGAGGTGCTGGCCGCCGGTGGCGACCGGGACCGCGACCGGGACCGGGACCGCGAGGAGTCCCGGGAGTCCCGCGGCGAGCGGGGCGACGTCTCGGTGCTCGCCATGCCGGCCGGCCTCGCGCCGGCCGAGGGCGGCGAGTCGGCCCGCCCGATGGGCAAGGCCGAGCGGCTGGCCGCGCAGGTCCTGGGCGGCGACGGGTCCGACGACCGGTCCGACGGCGACGGTGCGCAGTGGTTCGACCGCGTCGGCGACGACTCCTCGCGCGACGACGACCGCTCCGACCGCGACGAGTCCGACGACCACGGGTCCGACTCGCGCTCCGACGACGGTGGCTACGACCGGGATTCGGAGCACGGCGGGTCGGACGACGACTCCGACCGCGACCGCGGCGGCCTGGGCGATCACCTGGACGACATCCTGAACCCGGGTGGCGACAGGGACGACGAGTCCGACGACAAGGGCGCAGACAGGTCCGACGAGAAGGACGAGCACGAGGGTCGCGACAAGCCGGGCGACGAGGACGACGACGATTCCGACGACAGGTCCGACCGTCACGACGGCCACCTCGGCGGCATCCTGAGCCCCGGTGGCGACAAGTCCGACGACCGACCCGGCGACAAGGGCGACGACCGGCCTGGCGACGAGGGCGGCGACGAGTCCGGCGGTCACGACGGCGTCCTGAACCCAGGCGGCGACGAGTCCGAGGACGAGGGCCACGACAAGCCCGGCGACGTGGACGGCGACAAGGGCCACGGCGACAAGGGCCACGGCGGGCCGGGCGACCACGGCAAGCCCGGCGGCGACCAGAAGCCCGGCGACCAGAAGCCCGGCGACGACAAGCGCGGCGGCCACGCCAAGCCCGCCGACAACGAGAAGCCCGGGGCCGGCGACAACAAGTCCGACAACAAGCAGGACGTCAAGAAGCCCGACAACAAGCCCGGCGACAAGCAGGACGTCAAGAAGCCCGGCGACAAGCAGGACGTCAAGAAGCCCGCCCAGCAGGACAAGTCCGGGGACAAGGACCGCAAGGCGGGCGACAAGGGCGGCAAGTCCGAGGACAAGGACTCCAAGTCCGACGACAAGGGCAGCGAGTCCGAGCAGAAGGACTCCAAGTCCGACGACAAGGGCAGCAAGTCCGAGCAGAAGGACTCCAAGTCCGACGACAAGGGCAGCAAGTCCGAGCAGAAGGACTCCAAGTCCGACGACAAGGGCAGCAAGTCCGAGCAGAAGGACTCCAAGTCCGACGACAAGGGCAGCAAGTCCGAGCAGAAGGACTCCAAGTCCGACGACAAGGGCAGCAAGTCCGAGGACAAGGACTCCAAGTCCGACGACAAGGGCAGCAAGTCCGACGACAAGGGCAGCAAGTCGGACGACAAGGACTCCAAGTCCGAGAAGTCGGAGTCCAAGGAGAAGAAGTCGGAGAAGTCCGGCGACGATTAGACCAGCACCGTCCGCCCCCGCCGCGGACCGCTCCGCGACCGCCGCGCACCTCCGGGTGCGCGGCGGTCGCCGTTCCGGTGGGCTCGCGCCTGCTCCAGGAGGGCTCCCGGGCCGTGTCAGGCGCGGGCGGGCGGGGCTGCCGCGCGGCCGAACCGGTCGGCCAGCAGCGCCGCCATCTCCAGGAACGCGTCCAGCGTCGGCTGGGCCAGGCGGGCGGGCTCGATCACGGCGCCGGTGGCCAGGTGGGGGTCGTGGGGCACCTCGACGACCGCCCGGCAGCGGCGGGCGAAGTGCTCGCGCACCCGCCGCACGTCCACCGCGTCGCTGCTGCGGTCCATCGACAGCGCGACCACCGCGTCGGCGGCCAGGTCGCCGTGGTCGTGGGCGTCGAGCCAGTCCAGGGTCTGGGCGGCCCGGCTGGCGCCGTCCACGGTGGGGCTGCCCACCACGACCAGGCCGTCGGCCCCCCGCAGGGTGGCGCGCATGACCGGGTGCACCATGCCGGTGCCCGAGTCGGTGATCACGATGTCGTGGAAGCGGGTGAGCACCTCGCTCGCCAGCTCGTAGTCGGCCGGCCCGAGGGCTTCGCTCACCGTCGGGCTCTGGTCGGAGGCCAGCACGTGCAGGCGCCCGGAGAGCCCGAGGTAGGGGGCCACGTCGGTGAGCGCGGTGACCGGGCCGGGCTGCGCGGCGACGAAGTCGACCAGCCCGCGGATCGACTCGGCGGTGTCGACGCCGAGGCGGTCGGCCAGGGTGCCGGCGTCGGTGTCGGCGTCGAGCACGGCGACCCGGTCGCCGCGGTTCTCGGCCAGCACCAGCCCCAGGCAGGCGGCGACGGTCGTCTTGCCGACCCCGCCCTTGATCGACCCGACGGCGATGCGGTGCGGTCCGGGCAGCGGTCCGCGGATCCGCGCCCGGTACTGCTGGCGCAGCTCCTCCTCGGGCCCGACCCCGGGGTTGACCAGCCCGCCCGACAGCCGCAGCACCGCCCGGCGCCAGCCGTGGCGGGGGCGGTCGCCGCGGAACCGGACGATGGCGTCCTCGGCGAGGGCGGCCGCGCTGGTGGTGGGCTGGTCGGGGGCGGTGGGGCCGCCGGTCACGGCACGAACCGGTCCGCCATGGCGGCGGCCAGCTCGTAGGCGGCGTCGCGGGTGCGGGGGCGGAGCCGGTCGAGGTGGACCCGGCCGCCGGTGGCCAGGTGCGGGTCGTGGGGGATCTCGATGACCGCCCGGCACCGGGAGGCGAAGTGCTCGCGGATGCGGGGCAGGTCGACCTCGACGCTGGTGCGGTCGCACGACAGCACGGCGACGGCCTCGGCGGCCAGCGGGCCGTGCCCGTGGGCGTGCATCCAGTCCAGCGTCTTGGCCGCGCGGCCCGCGCCGTCGACGGTGGGCGCCCCGACGATGATCACGCTGTCGGCCAGCTTCAGCGTGCCCTCCATCGCCGAGTGCACCAGCCCGGTGCCCGAGTCGGTGATGATGACGTTGAAGAAGCGGTCGAGCAGGGCGCAGATCTGCTCGTACTCCTGGCGGTTGAAGGCGTCGCCGGCGGCCGGGTCCTGCTCGGAGGCCAGCACCTGCAGCCGCCCGGCCAGGCTCGTGTAGCGCGAGACCTCGGTCCAGGAGTCGATGCGGTGCAGGTCGCGCAGCAGCTCACGGACGGTGACCGAGGACTCGCCGGTGAGCCGGTCGGCCAGGGTGCCGGCGTCGGGGTTGGCGTCCAGCGCGATGACCCGGTCGCCCCGGTGCTCGGCCATGACCAGGCCGAGCAGCGTCGACACGGTCGTCTTGCCGACGCCGCCCTTGATGGAGGTGACCGCGATGCGGTGCGAGCGCACGAGCGGTCGGCGGATGCGGTGCAGGACCTCGCGGCGGCGCAGCTCCTCGGCGCCGGGCCCGGGGTTCACCAGTCCCCCGGTGGCCCGCAGCAGCGCGCGGCGCCACCCGAAGGACGGCTCGTCGGGGCGGACGCGCAGGATGCTCTCGCCGGTCAGCTCCTCGCGGGCGGTCTCGTCGGCCGGGTCGGACCCGCTGTCGGCGCTGACGGCCGTGGCCGTCGTCGTGTCGGTGGCGGGGTCTCCGCCGCCGTCGGCCGCGGCCGAGCCCGTCTCGTGCACAGTGCCCCCGAATAGTCCCGTCCCCGCGCGGTCGCGCCCGGCGACGACCCGATGGCCGTAGCGGTCCCACCAGGACGACGGATCCGGCTCGGGCTGTTGCCGCACCACGTCGGGAGCGTACCCCGATCGGGTACGGATCGGTCACTGCCGGTACACGCCGCGACCACTCCGTGATCAGTCGATCAGGTCCATCCCGGTGCCGGTGCGGCCGTTGGGGACGGGGGCCGGGTGTCCGCGGTAGAGGTGGCTGCGCCCGCGGGTGACCGTGCGCAGGGCCTTGGTCAGCGTCTCCTCGAACTCGGCCAGCTTGGCGTCGACGTAGCCGTCGCACTCGCGGCGCAGCCGGTCGGCCTCGGCGTCGGCCTCGTCGACGAGGCGGGTGGCCTCGGCCTGCGCGGCCCGCACGACCTCGGTCTGCGCGACGAGGCGGGCCTGCTCGGCCTGGCCGTCGGCGATGTAGCGGTCGTGCGCGGCCCGGCCCGCCTGGGCGATCCGCTCGGCGTCGGCGGTGGCGCGGTCGGTCAGCTCGGTGTACTGGCGGCGGCCCTCGGCGATGTTGCGCTCGGCGTCGTGGCGGGCGTGGGCGAGCAGCTGCTCGGCCTCGGCGCGGGCCTCGGCGACCGTCCGCTCCGCCTCCGCGCGGGCCTCGGCGACCATCTGCTCGGCGTCGGAGCGGGCGCTGGAGCGGGTCTGCTCGGCCTCCTGGGCGGCGTCGTCGACCAGCTCGTCGCGCCGGTCGAGGACGTCCTGGGCGTCGTCGAGCTCGCCGGGCAGGGCCTCGCGGACGTCGTCGAGCAGCTCGAGGACGTCGCCGCGGGGCACGACGCAGTTCGCCGTCATCGGGACGCCGCGGGCCTCCTCGACGACCGTGACGAGCGCGTCGAGCGACTCGAAGACCCGGTACACGCCGCCATTCTGTCACCGCGGCGCACGGGACGTCGGATTGCGCGCCTTTCAGCGTGTCCGCCGCCCGCGCGGCTCAGCCCCGTTCGGCGATGCGTTCGCGCAGCCTGCGGTGCACGGTGTCGGGCAGCAGGTGGGCGATGTCGCCACCGAACGTGGCGACTTCCTTCACCAGGGAGGACGACACGAAGCTGTACTCCGGGCTGGTCGACATGAACAGCGTGTCCACCCCGGAGAGCCGCTGGTTCATCTGGGCCATCTGCAGCTCGTAGTCGAAGTCGGTGACCGCGCGCAGGCCCTTCACGATCGCCCGGATGTCGTGGTCGCGGCAGTAGTCGACCAGCAGCCCGTGGAAGGAGCCGATCGTGACGTTCGGCCACGGCTGCACGACCTCGGTGAGCATCTCGATCCGCTCGTCCACGGTGAACAGGCTCTTCTTGCTCTTGTTCACCAGCACGGCGACGACCACCTCGTCGAACAGCTGCGCGGCCCGTCCGACGACGTCGAGGTGGCCGTTGGTGGGCGGGTCGAAGGAGCCGGGGCACACCGCACGCCTCATGGGCGCCGACGGTAACAGCCGGGAGCGCCCGTCCCGGGTGATCGCCGTGTGATGTCAGTCGTCCGCGCCGCGGCGGGCCACGTGCAGCACGGTGTCGCCGTAGCGGCGGTCGCGGACCGCGGCCAGCGGCGCGGGCCAGCCGAACGGTCGCCGGGCGTACCGGCGCTCGACGACCACGACGGCATCCTCGGTGAGCCAGCCGTGCGCCTCGGCCGCGACCAGCCAGCCGGTCACCTCCGCGTCGGGCAGGTCGTAGGGCGGGTCGGCCAGCACGACGTCGTAGCGGCGCTCGGCCGGGCCGGCCAGCACCGCCGCCGCCGGCGCCACCCGCACGACCGCACCGGGCAGCCCGAGCGCGACCACGTTGCGCCGCAGGACGTCGGCGGCGCGCCGGTCGGACTCCACGAACAGGGCGTGCGCGGCCCCCCGCGACAGCGCCTCCAGCCCGAGCGCTCCCGAGCCCGCGCACAGGTCGAGGACCGCGGCGCCGTCCAGGCCGGGGTCGGCGTCCAGCGCCGAGAACAGCGCCTCCCGGACCCGGTCGGAGGTGGGGCGGGTGCCCTTCGGCGGGACGGCCAGCCGGCGCCCGCCGGCCACCCCGGCCACGATCCGGGTCATCGGGGGCGGGGGGCGGGGACGGGCATGGTGCGCCGAGTCTGCCACCCGGTCAGCCCCCGCCTGCCTCCCCGTCCTGGTCCAGGCCGTCGTCGCAGAGTCTCCGTGCTCGTCGCAGAGGCCGTGGACCCTGCGACGAGCAGGCCGCCTCTGCGACGACCGCGGCTCAGCCCTCGGCGGCCAGCTCCAGGAGCAGGTCGCCGCCCTCGACCTGCTGGACCTTGCCGATCGCCACCCTGGCGACCTTCCCGCCCTGCTGGGCGGTGATCGAGGCCTCCATCTTCATCGCCTCGATGGTGGCCACGGTCTGCCCGCTCTGCACCGCGTCGCCCTCGGCGACCTGCAGGGTGACCACGCCGGCGAAGGGGGCCGCGACGTGGCGCGGGTCGGTGCGGTCGGCCTTCTCCGCGGCCTTGACGTCGGTGGCGATCGACCGGTCGCGCACCGACACCGGGCGCATCTGGCCGTTGAGGGTGGCCATGACGTTGCGGTAGCCGCGCTCGTCGGGCTCGGAGATGGCCTCCAGGGTGATCAGCAGGATGACCCCGGGCTCCAGCTCGACGATGTGCTCGGTCTCCGGCTCCAGCCCGTAGAGGAAGTCCTTCGTGGACAGCACCGACGTCCGGCCGTGGGCCTCGACGTGCTCGAGGAACTCCTTGGTGGGGCCGGGGAACAGCAGCCGGTTCAGGGTGGCGCGGCGGTCGTCGCGCAGACCGCGGCGGTCGGCGATGCTCAGCTCCGGCTCGTCCTTCTCCGGTGGCCTGCCCTCCAGGGCGCGGGTGCGGAAGGGCTCCGGCCAGCCGCCGGGCGGGTCGCCCAGCTCGCCGCGCAGGAACCCGATCACCGAGTCCGGGACGTCGA
This sequence comes from Pseudonocardia humida, assembly GCF_023898865.1. Taxonomy (GTDB): domain Bacteria; phylum Actinomycetota; class Actinomycetes; order Mycobacteriales; family Pseudonocardiaceae; genus Pseudonocardia; species Pseudonocardia humida. Next base: position 77,131 of record NZ_JAGSOV010000010.1, on the reverse strand, counting down.
ACTTGCCCGGCTCGGCCTCGAAGTCCTCGGCCGAGACGCCCGCGCCCACCAGGTGCAGCGCCAGGTCGCCGACGACCTTCGACGACGGGGTGACCTTCACCAGCCTGCCGAGCATCCGGTCGGCGGCGGCGTAGAGGTCCTCGATGAGCTCGAAGCGGTCGCCCAGGCCCAGCGCGATGGCCTGCTGGCGCAGGTTGGACAGCTGCCCGCCGGGGATCTCGTGGTGGTAGACGCGCCCGGTCGGCGAGGCCAGCCCGGACTCGAACGGGGCGTAGACCTTGCGCACGGCCTCCCAGTACGGCTCCAGGTCGCCCACGGCCTGCAGGTCGAGGCCGGTGGCCCGCTCGGTGTGGTCGGTCGCGGCGACCAGCGCCGACAGCGACGGCTGGCTGGTCGTGCCGGCCATCGACGCGACTGCGCCGTCCACGGCGTCGACGCCGGCGTCGATCGCGGCCACCAGCGTGGCGAGCTGGCCGCCCGCGGTGTCGTGGGTGTGCAGGTGAACGGGCAGGTCGAAGCGCTCGCGCAGCGCGGTGACCAGGCGCCGCGCCGCGGGCGGGCGCAGCAGCCCGGCCATGTCCTTGATCGCCAGCACGTGCGCGCCCGCCTCGGCGATCTGCTCGGCCAGGCGCAGGTAGTAGTCGAGCGTGTAGAGCCGTTCGCCGGGGTGGGAGAGGTCGGCGGTGTAGCAGAGGGCGACCTCGGCGACGGCCGTCCCGGTCGCCCTTACGGCGTCGATGGCCGGGCGCATCTGGGCCACGTCGTTGAGCGCGTCGAAGATGCGGAAGATGTCCATCCCCGTCTGCGCGGCCTCGGAGACGAAGGCGTCGGTGACCTCGGTCGGGTAGGGCGTGTAGCCGACGGTGTTGCGCCCGCGCAGCAGCATCTGCGTGCAGATGTTGGGCACCACCTCGCTCAGCGCGGCCAGCCGCTCCCACGGGTCCTCGGCCAGGAAGCGCAGCGCCACGTCGTAGGTGGCCCCGCCCCAGCACTCCAGGCTGAGCAGCTGGGGCACCGACCGCGCGACGTAGGGCGCCACGGCCAGCAGGTCGCGGCTGCGCACCCGGGTGGCCAGCAGCGACTGGTGGGCGTCGCGGAAGGTCGTGTCGGTGACCGCCACCGGGACCTGCTCGCGCAGCCGCCGGGCGAACCCCTCCGGGCCGAGCTCGCGCAGCAGCTGGCGCGACCCGGGCGGGGCCTCGGCCGAGAGGTCGATGGCGGGCAGCTTGTCCACCGGCTCGATGACCTGCGGGCGCTCACCGTTGGGCCGGTTCACCGTGACCTCGGCCAGGTAGCTCAGGATGCGCGAGCCCCGGTCGGCGGACTGGCGCGCGCGCAGCAGCTCCGGGCGCTCGTCGATGAACGACGTGGTCACCCGGCCGGCCTGGAAGTCCGGGTCGTCGAGCACCGCGGCCAGGAACGGCAGGTTCGACGAGACCCCGCGAATCCGGAACTCCGCGATCGCCCGCCGCGCCCGGCGCACCGCGTTCGGGAAGTCGTGGCCGTAGCAGGTCAGCTTGACCAGCATCGAGTCGAAGTGCGCGCTGACCTCGGCGCCCGTGTGCGTCGTACCGCCGTCCAGGCGCACGCCCGGACCGCCGGGCGAGCGGTAGGCCGAGATCGTCCCGGTGTCGGGGCGGAACCCGTTCGACGGGTCCTCGGTGGTCACCCGACACTGCATGGCCGCGCCGTTGAGCCGCACCTCGTCCTGGGTGAGGCGCAGCTCGGGCAGGCTCATGCCCGAGGCGATGCGCAGCTGGGCGATCACCAGGTCGCGGTCGGTGACCTGCTCGGTGACGGTGTGCTCGACCTGGATGCGCGGGTTCATCTCGATGAACACGTGCTGGCCGCGCTCGTCGAGCAGGAACTCGACGGTCCCGGCGTTGACGTAACCGATGTGCCGGGCGAAGGCCACCGCGTCGGCGCAGATGCGCTCGCGCAGCGCCGGGTCCAGGTTGGGCGCCGGGGCGATCTCGATCACCTTCTGGTGGCGGCGCTGCACCGAGCAGTCGCGCTCGTAGAGGTGCGACACGCCGCCCTGCCCGTCGGCCAGGATCTGCACCTCGATGTGGCGCGGGTTCACCACGGCCTGCTCGATGTAGACGGTCGGGTCGCCGAACGCCGACTCCGCCTCGCGCATCGCGGCCTCGACCGCGTCGCGCAGCTCGTCGGACTGGCCCACCCGCCGCATCCCGCGCCCACCGCCGCCGGCCACCGCCTTGACGAAGACCGGGAAGCCGATGTCGGAGGCGGCGTCGAGCAGCGTCTCGACGTCCGTGGACGGCTCCGAGGAGCGCAGCACCGCCACCCCGGCCTCGCGGGCCGCGCCGATCGCCCTGGCCTTGTTGCCGGTCAGGTCGAGCACCCGCGGCGGCGGCCCGACGAACGTGATCCCGGCGTCCTCGCAGGCCTGGGCGAGGTCGGGGTTCTCGGAGAGGAACCCGTAGCCGGGGTAGACGGCGTCGGCGCCCGCCTTGCGCGCGGCCCGGATGACCTCGTCGACGTCGAGGTAGGCGCGCACCGGGTGGCCGCGCTCCCCGATCAGGTACGACTCGTCGGCCTTCGCCCGGTGCAGGGAGTTGCGGTCCTCGTAGGGGAACACCGCCACCGTCGAGACGCCCAGCTCGTAGGCGGCGCGGAACGCGCGGATGGCGATCTCCCCGCGGTTGGCTACCAGCAACTTCTGGAACACACGGGCTCCTGACCAGGTGTGGGACGAGCGGCAGCGGGAACGTTACCGGCGGTGCCGCGTCCGGTCCGCGCGAAGCGCGTCACGCTTCCGGTACCAAGGACGGGTGCGGAGCGGAGCGGCCGAGGAGCCCGACGGCGGAACGACCGGCCGACCGGGGTCCGCGCCGCGATCCCCGCCTGTGGAGGTGCTGCGGCTGCCCGTGCTGACCGACGTCTCGGTGCCCGGCACGGCGCGCTTCGTCGACGCCTTCGCCGAGGCGCAGGCCCTGCTGACCGACCACTTCCCCGGCCCGGGGACCGGGGAGGCGTTCACCGAGGCCGCCGACGCCGCCCGGCGGGCGTGGCGCGCCGCCGTGGGCGCCGCCGAGCGCATCCGGCTGCAGGGCATCGACCCGGCGGAACGGGCGGCCGTCGAGCGCGTGGTCAAGCTGCTCACCACCGCCCGCGACTCCGACAACGAGCCCGAGCGCCGCCTCGCCTACGCCAGGGCGCGCACCGAGCTGGGGCGGCTCGACGCCGCCGGCGTCGTGCACGTGCCGATGCCCGCGCAGGCCGCTCTGGACGCGGCCGCGCGGCGCGAGCTGCCGCCCTGACGCACCGGTCGGAGCGAGCCGGACGGCGCGGTGGGAGGGGTGGCCGTCACCCGTTCCGGGCGGGACGGTACGAATGACGCGTGAGTGACCCGCACCAGGTCGACGACGCAGGCAGCAGGGCCACGACGCTCGCGCTGCTCATCGCGGCCGACGTGCTGCTGGTGCTCACGCTGGTGGTGGTCCTGTCGCTGGCGGTGCAGGCCAAGGCAGGCGTGGTGATGCTGCTGGTGGTGGGGGCGGCGACGGCGCTCGTGGTGGTCCGCCACGTCCAGTTCGCCCGATCCGGCCGACGTGCGCGCGGGATCGCGCGCCAGCGCGGCTGACGAGGGCTCGTTCCGCCACCCCGAACGGGTGCCGATCACGGCCGGTGTCGGGTACCAAGGAGGGGTGCGCCACGACCCGGCCCGGTTCCGCCCCCGGGACCTCCGCGCGTTCGAGGACGGACGCAGGCTGCGCGAGGAGGCCGCGCGGCGCAGGCGCCAGCGGCACCGGGTGCGCGCACGGCGTCCCGGGCCGGGGCGCGGCGGCGCGCGGGCCGCACCGGTCGTGCACGCCGCGGGGCTCCTCGCGCTGCTCGCGGTCGTCTCGGCGGCCACGGCCGGGCCCCTCACGCCCGGTTTCGGCCTGATCGGCATCCTGTTCGCGCTCGTCGTGCTCAACCGCGTCCTGGCCTGGCGAATGCTCACCGCCTCCCCCGCCGTGCAGGTGCCCCCGCTCGCCCCGCCGGCCCCGCCGCCCGACCGGGCGTGGCTGGGGGCCAAGCAGCGGTTCGCGCAGCTGCGCGGCGCCTACGCCGGCTACGAGTGCGACCCCATGCAGGTGCTGCGGCTGCCCGCGCTGGCCGACGTCACCGTGCCCAGCACCGCGCGGTTCGTCGACGCCTTCGCCGAGGCCCAGGCCCTGGACACCGACGCGTTCCCCGGCCCCGGCCACGCCGAGCGGTTCACCACTGCCGTGGACGGCGCCGAGCGGGCCTGGGGCGCCGCGCGCGACGCCGCCGAACGGATCCGGCTCTCCACGCTGTCGCCGGGCGAGCGGGCCTGCGTGGAGCGGATCATCAAGCTGCTGACCACCGCCCGCGACTCCGACAGCGAGCCCGAGCGCCTCGCCGCCTACACCCGTGCCCGCGCCGAGCTGCTCAAGCTCGACCAGACCGGCGTGCTGCACGTCCCGCTGCCCGCTCAGGCCGCGCTGGAGGAGGCCGCCCGCGGCCAACTGCCCTCCTGAGGACGCTGCGCGCGGCACCGGTGTTCAGGTACCAAGGAGGGGTGCGCCGACGACCGGTGAACCGCCCCGTCCCGACCGACGCCCGTGTGCCCGGTGGTCGCCGGGCCCGCGAGCCGCACCGGCGGTCCACGAGGGTCGCGGGGCGCTCCCGCCGGATGTACCCGGTGGCCGTGGCGATGCTGGTGCCCGCGGCCATCGTGTTCGGCGTGACGGCGGGCCTGCTGGCCATCGCGATGGCCGGGCTCTTCCTGCTGATCAACGTGATACCCCTGCTGATGGTGGCGGCCATCGCGATCGGCGTCGGCAGGCACCGGGCCCGGCGCCGCCGCGAGTTGCGCCGCGGCGCGGCCGGGCTCGCGCCCGTTCCCGGCCGACCGGCCGCCCTCCCCCGACCGGACCGGGTCTGGGCCCACGCCCAGCAACGCTTCCAGCAGCTGCGCGCTGAGTACGCCGCCTTCGAGTGCGACGCGATGCGGGTGCTGCGGCTGCCCGCGCTGGCCGACGTGACGGTGCCCAGCACCGGCCGGTTCGTCGACGCCTTCGCCGAGGCCCAGGCCCTGGACACCGACGCGTTCCCCGGCCCCGAGCACGGCCGCCGCTTCGTCGCCGCGGTCGACCGCGCCGAGCGGGCCTGGCGGGCCGCCCGCGAGGCCGCCGAGCGGATCCGGCTCTCCGGGCTCGACCCCGCCGAGCGGGCCGCCGTCGAACGGATCATCAAGCTGCTGACCACGGCCCGCGACTCCGACATCGAGCCCGAGCGCCTCGCCGCCTACACCCGCGCCCGCGCCGAACTCACCAAGCTCGACGCCACGGGCGTGCTGCACGTGCCGCTGCCCGCCCAGGCCGCCCTGGACGAGGCCGCCCGCGGCCAGCTGCCGGCCTGACCGGTCAGACCTTGTCGAGGTAGGCCGCGCGCTCCTCGTCGCCCACCGTCTCGCCCACGAGCGCGGCGAGCCCGGGGTGCTCGACCAGGCCGGGATCGTGCCCGACGATGTCGGTGGCGTAGACCTGCGCCTTGCGGATGACGTCCTCGTGGCGGAGCAGGCTGAGCAGCCGCAGCCCCGAGCGCCGCCCGGACTGCAGCGCCCCGAGCACGTCGCCCTCGCGGCGCAGCTCCAGGTCGATCCGGGACAGCTCGAAGCCGTCGGTGGTGGAGGCGACCGCGTCGAGCCGCTCGCGGGTGGTGGTGCCCTCGGGCACGTCGGTGACCAGCAGGCACACCCCCGGCGCCGAGCCGCGGCCGACCCGACCGCGCAGCTGGTGCAGCTGGGAGAGGCCGAACCGGTCGGCGTCGAGGATGACCATGGCGGTGGCGTTGGGGACGTCGACCCCGACCTCGATGACGGTGGTGGCCAGCAGCACGTCGAGCTCGGCGGCCTCGAAGGCCCGCATCACCGCGTCCTTCTCGTCGGGCGGCAGCTTGCCGTGCAGGATGCCCAGCCGCAGGCCCTCCAGGGCGCCCTCGGTGAGCTTCGGCGCGATGTCCAGGACCGCGAGGGGCGCGCGGCGCCCGGCCTCCTCGGCGTCGGCGCCCTCGTCGGGGGTGTCGAGGTCGACCAGGTCGGCGTCCGGGTCGAGGTCCGCGGCCTTGTCGCCGCCGCCCACCCGCGGGAACACCACGTAGGCCTGGTGCCCGGCGGCGACCTCCTCCCGGACCCGCCGCCACACCCGCTCGAACCACTGCGGCTTCTCCGCCAGCGGCACGACGGTGGTGGCGACCGGGGAGCGCCCGCGCGGCAGCTCGCTGAGCGTGGAGACCTCCAGGTCGCCGTAGACGGTCATCGCGACGGTGCGCGGGATCGGGGTGGCCGTCATGACGAGCATGTGCGGCGCGCGCTCACCCCGCCCGCGCAGCGCATCGCGCTGCTCGACGCCGAAGCGGTGCTGCTCGTCGACGACCACCAGGCCGAGGTCGGCGAAGCCGACGTGGTCCTGGATGAGGGCGTGCGTGCCGACGACGATCCCGGCCTCCCCGGACTGCGCCTCCAGCAGCGCCGCGCGGCGCGCCTTGGCCCCCAGGGACCCGGTCAGCAGGGTGACCTTGGTGGCGAGCTCGGCGGCACCGAGCTCCCCGGCCCGCCCGAGGCCGCCGAGCATGGTGCGCAGCGACCGGGCGTGCTGGGCGGCCAGCACCTCGGTCGGCGCCAGCATGGCGGCCTGCTGGCCGCCGTCGACGACCTGCAGCATCGCCCGCAGCGCGACGATCGTCTTGCCCGCGCCGACGTCGCCCTGCACGAGGCGGTTCATCGGGTGGTCGCGGGACAGGTCGGCGGAGACCTCGGCGCCCACGGCGCGCTGGCCGTCGGTCAGCGTGAAGGGCAGCATCGCGTCGAAGGCGTCGAGCAGGCCGCCGGGCACCGGGGGGCAGGCGGGGGCGGGGCGGGAGACCGTGGCCTGGCGGCGCAGCGCCAGGGCCAGCTGCACGCCCAGCGCCTCGTCCCAGACCAGGCGGTGCTTGGCCGCGTGGATGTCGGCCTCGGTCTCCGGGACGTGGATGCGCCGCAGCGCCCTGCCGAGCTCGGCCAGCCCCTCGCGGCGGCGCAGCGTCTCGGGCAGCGGGTCGGTCGGGTCGTCGAGGACGTCGAGGACCTGGCGCACGCAGCGGGCGATGATCCAGGAGCTGAGCTTGCCGGTGGCCGGGTAGACCGAGATGAACGGGCGGATGGACTCCTCGTCGTCCAGCGGCTCGAACTGCGGGTGGGTGAGCTGGAGCTTCTTGTTGAACGTGCCGACCTTGCCCGCGAACAGCGCCCGGGTGCCGGGCACGATCAGGTTCTTGAGCCTGTGGCCGTTGAAGAACGTGCAGTCCAGCCGGCCGCCGCGGTCGTCGCGGATGACCACGGCCAGCAGGTTGCCCCGCCGCGAGCGCATCGGGCGCAGGGTGGCCTGCTCGACCTCGGCGACCACGGTGGCGTGCTCGCCCAGCTCCAGGCCCGCGATGTCGGTGAGCTTGCCGCGGTCGACGTAGCGGCGGGGGTAGTGGCGCACGAGGTCGCCCACCGTGGCGATCTCCAGCTGGGCGGCCAGCAGGTCGGCCGACTTCTTGCCGATCACGTCGACCAGCGACGTGTCCATGTCGATCTGCGCGTCGATCGCGGTCATCGCCGGACTGCCATCCTCATTCCACTCCGAGCACCAGCGGGTAGTCGCGCTGACCGCCCCGGTGTACCACGACGTCGACCTCGGGGTGGGTGCGGCGCAGGTCGGCCGCCAGCCCCTCGCCCAGGGCGTCGTCCACGTCGGCGCCGAGCAGCGCGGTCACGATCTCGCCACCCGCGGTGAGCATGCGGTGAGCCAACCACAGGGCACCGACAGCGAGGTCGGGCGCGATCAGCACCACCTCGCCGTCGGAGATGCCGAGCACGTCGCCGGGCTCGCAGCGCCCCACCCAGGTGAGCGCCTCGGACTCGGCGACCAGCAGGCCCGCGGTGCGGGTGCCAGCGGCCGCCTCCGCCATCGCCACGACGTCCTCGCCCGCCCGGCGGTCGGGATCGTGAACCGCCAGCGCGGCCAGCCCCTGCAGCACCGAGGCCGTGGGGACCACCAGCACCTCCTGGCCCTCCTTGCGGGCCAGCGAGGCGGCCCGCTCGGCGGGCTCGGTGAGATCGGCGTCGTCGGGCAGCAGCACGACGTGGCGGGCCCGGGTGCCGGCCAGCGCGGCGCGCAGCACCTCGACCTCGACCGGCCCGTCGTGCTCGCGCTCGACGACGTGCGCCCCCGCCGAGCGGGCCAGCTCGGCCACCTCCGGCGCCCCGACGACCAGGACCACCGCCCGCTCCCGCTCGAACGCCCCCGCCGGCCGCGCAGCGGGCGCCGCGGGCGGGTCGGCGAAGCGCACCACGCTGATCCGGTGCGGGCGCCCGGCCGCCACCCCCGCCTCGATCGCGGCCCCGACGTCGGCGCAGTGGACGTGCACGTTCCAGGTGCCCCCCGGCACCCCGTCGCCGACGACGGCGACCGAGTCGCCGATGCCGTCGAGCGCGGCGCGCAGGTCGTCGACGCGGGCCTGGTCGGTGCCGTCGAGCAGGAACATGACCTCGTACTCGTCGGCCTCGCGCGGGGTCGCCTGGGCCGGAACGCGGCAGGTCGCCCCGCCCCCGCCCGCCCCGCCCGCTGCGGCCGGCAGCTCGACGGTCCCCGGCCGCCCGCCCAGCAGCGCCGCCAGCGCGTCGAGCACCACGTAGAGGCCCAGCCCGCCGGCGTCGACGACCCCGGCCCTGGCCAGCTCGGGCAGCTGGCGGGTGGTGGCGCGCAGCGCCCCGGCCGCGGCCCCGGCGGCCGCCTCGGCGACCGCGTCGAGCCGGCTCGCCCCGGCCGTCACCGCGGCCCGGGCCGCGGCGGCCAGCACCGACAGCACCGTGCCCGGCCGGGGCCGGGTGACCGCGGCCGTGGCCAGCAGGTGCGCCCGGCAGAGGGCGTCGGCCAGCACCCCGCCCCCACCCGCCTGCCCGCCGACGGCGGCGACCGCCTCGGCGACCCCGCGCAGCACCTGGGACAGGATGATCCCGGAGTTCCCCCGTGCCCCCCGCAGCGCGCCGGCGGCCAGCGCGTCGGCCACCGTGCTGGTGCGCTCGGGGTCGCCGGAGGGCGGCCGGGCGGCCGCCGCGGGGGGCACGGCATCGGCCGCCGAGCGCATGGTGAGCAGCAGGTTCGTCCCGGTGTCGCCGTCGGGGACCGGGAAGACGTTGATCCGGTCGATCTCGGCCCGGTGCCGCTCCAGGGCCTGGGTGGCGGCCCGCACCCAGCCGGTGAGCAGCGCGGAATCCAGGGTCGGGGGCACGTCGGCGAGGGTAGCGACCGGGCGGTGTGCGGGCCCCACGGCGGCGCGGGTACTCTGACCAGTCGACACGGGTTCCCTGGCATCGCGACCGGGGCGGCCCGGCATTCTAGATCGTCTATCCCGAGGAGTGTCCGACGTGGCTGCCGTTTGCGACGTCTGCGGCAAGGGTCCGGGCTTCGGCATGTCCGTCTCGCACTCGCACCGCCGTACCCACCGCCGGTGGAACCCCAACATCCAGACCGTGCGCGCCGCGGCTGGTGGGGGCAACCGCCGCCGCATGAACGTGTGCACCTCCTGCCTCAAGGCGGGCAAGGTCGCCCGCGCCTGACCGCAGACCCCGAAGAGCCCGGGCCGGCCTCGCCGCCCCGGGCTCTTCGGCGTCCACCCCCGTCAGGGGAGCTTCCAGTCGACGGGGTCGCCGCCGATCTCCTCCAGCATCGCGTTGACCCGGCTGAACGGGCGCGAGCCGAAGAACCCGCGGTCGGCCGACATCGGGCTCGGGTGCGCCGAGGCCACGATCGGCACGTCGGTCAGCCACGGGGTGAGGTTGGCCGCGTCGCGGCCCCACAGGATCGCCACCAGCGGTTCGGCGTCGCGCGCGACCAGCGCCTTGATCGCCTGCTCGGTGACCGCCTCCCAGCCCTTGTTGCGGTGCGAGCCCGACTTGCCGGGCTCGACGCTGAGCACCCTGTTGAGCAGCAGCACCCCCTGCTCGGTCCACGGCGTCAGGTCGCCGTTGGAGGGCATGGGGTGGCCGAGGTCGTCGCAGTACTCGCGGAAGATGTTGGCCAGCGAGCGGGGCACCGGGCGGGTCTCGGGCGACACCGCGAACGACAGCCCGATGGCGTGGCCCGGGGTGGGGTACGGGTCCTGACCGACGATCAGCACCCGGACCTGGTCGAAGGGCTGCGTGAAGGCGCGCAGCACGTTCTTGCCCGCCGGCAGGTAGCGGCGGCCGGCGGCGATCTCGGCGCGCAGGAACTCGCCCATCTCGGCGATGACCGGGGCGACCGGTTCCAGCGCCTGGGCCCACCCCGCCTCGACCACCTCGTGCAACGGACGGGCCATGGGATCTCCTCGGGTCGTTCGGTCTGGAGCAGGGAGCGGAACGGTCAGTCGGGCAGCCGGCGCAGCTCGGCGCGGAACCGCTTGCCGCGGGCGACGTAGGACGCCACGGCCCCGGCGCTGCGGCCCTCGGCGACCTCGTGGCCCTCGCGGACCCGCGCCGGCACGCCCAGCGCCATCCGGCGGGCGGGCAGCTCGAAGCCGGGCGCGACCACCGCGCCGGCCGCGACCACCGCGCCCGCGCCGACGCTGGCCCCGTTGAGCACCACCGACCCGGACGAGATCAGCGCGTCGTCGCCGATGGTGGCGCCCTCGATGTGCACGTTGTGCCCGACGGTCACCCGCGATCCGATGATCGTCGGCTCGCGCCGGGTGCAGTGCACGATCGTGCCGTCCTGGATGCTGGTCCGCTCGCCGACCTCGATGCGGCCCTCGTCACCGCGCAGGACGGCGGTCGGCCACACCGACGACTCGGCCCCGATCCGCACGTTGCCGATCACCACGGCGTCCGGGTGGACGTAGGCGTCGGGGTGGATGTCGGGTTCGTCGTCGCCGAGCGCGTAGACGGGCACGGCAGGGCAGCCTATTGGGGCGGCGGCTCCGGGGCGCGGCGACCCCGCTCGGCCAGCTCGTCGACGACCAGCACCTCGGGGCGCACGGCTCCGCTGCGGTAGGCCGAGCGCCCCACCAGCTGCGAGATCACCGGCGCGGTGATCACCTGGAACAGCGCCACCAGCAGCAGGGTCACCGCGCTGTCGGTGGGCACCCGCATCGCCGTGCCGGCCAGTATCAGGAACAGCCCGAGGGTCTGCGGCTTGGTGGCGGCCTGCAGCCGGGAGAGCATGCTGGGCAGCCGCACCAGGCCGATCGCCCCGAGCAGGCACGACAGGGCCCCGAGCAGCAGCAGGCAGGCCGAGACGATGTCGGCCACCCCGGTCACCGGTGCCACTCCCGCCGCTCGATCAGCCGGGCCGCGGTGATCGAGCCGACGAACCCGATCAGCGCGACCGCCGCCAGCAGCGGGATGTTCGACCCGTCGCGGTAGAAGGCGGTGTAGACCGCGGCCGCGGCCACGATCAGCACGATGAACACGTCGAGCGCGACGATCCGGTCGAGGGCGTCGGGCCCGCGCAGCAGTCGGACCAGGGTCAGCGCCCCGGCCGCCGCGAGCACCCCGAGCACGACGACGTAGACGGCGTTCACCGCTCCCCCTCCCCGGCCGCGGCGCGGGCCTGCTCCTCGGGCGTGCCGAACGCCGCCAGCACCCGCCGCTGCATGTCGAGCGCCTGGCGCCGGGCCCGCTCGACGCCGGCCTCGTCGCGCGGACCGAGCGAGTAGGCGTACCAGACGCCCTGGTCGGGGGCGAAGTGCAGGACCGCGGTGCCGGGCGACAGCGTCACCGCGCTGGCCAGCACCGTCGCCACCCGGTCCGACGAGCTGTACAACGGCACCTCCAGGATCGTCCCGCGCGCCCGCGGGCCGTAGCGCAGGATCTGCCAGCTGACCCCGAGTGTCGATGCCACGAGGTCGTAGGCCAGGAAGACGACGAGGCCGAGCACGCGCAGCGGGCGCACCGGGATCGGGTCGGTGGCCGGGGGCATCGGGAACAGCAGGGTCACGACCAGCGCCACGAGCACCCCGCCGACGACCGTCTGCACCGTGAAGGTGCCCCACAGCAGCACCCACACCAGCGTCAACCAGCCGATCCGGGGCAGCCGGTCGCGCCAGCCTGCGCGCGCGGGGCGACCGTTCGGGCGGCCGTTCGGGCTGTCGCTCACGGCGCGTCCCCCAGCACGGCGACGCGGTACGGCCCGCGGTCGAGCAGGTCGACGCCCGCCCGGTCGGTCATCGCGGTGAGCGGTCCGGCGAACACCGAGATCGCCAGGCTCACCGCCACCAGACCCGCGGTGGCGGCGTACATCGGGGCCGCCGTCGCCGCGGTGCCGACCACGACCTCGTCGTCGGGGTCGTCGTCGGGCAGCGCGGGGCGCGGCTCGCCCCAGAACACCCGCACCCACACCCGCACGAGCGCGACGAGGGTGAGCAGGCTGGCCACGATCACCACGCCGGCCACCGCGACCGGGCCGGACCCGGCGCCGACCCCGGCCTCCAGCAGGGCGAGCTTGGCCACGAACCCGGCGGTGGGCGGGATGCCGGCCAGGGTCAGCGCCGGGATCACGAACAGCACCGCCAGCCCGGGCGCGGTGCCCACGAGCCCGCCCATCTGGTCGAGCGCCACGGTGCCGGTCCGGCGCGTGATCAGACCGCTGACCAGGAACAGCGTGGCCAGCACCGTGATGTGGTGGGCGGCGTAGAGCGCGGCGCCCCCCACCGACTCGGCGTCGAACACGGCCAGCCCGAACAGCATGAACCCGATGTGGCTGACCAGCAGGAACGACAGCAACCGGTTGAGGTCGTTCTGGGCCAGCGCGCCCAGCGCCCCGATCAGCATGGTGGCCACCGCGAGCACGAGCATCAGCGTCCACGGCTCGTCGCGGCTGAACAGCAGCGTCTGGGTGCGCAGCATCGCGTAGAAGCCGACCTTGGTGAGCAGTCCGGCGAACAGCGCGGCGACCGGGCCGGGCGCGTTGGGGTAGCTGTCGGGCAGCCAGAAATGCAGCGGCACGATCGCCGCCTTGATCCCGAAGACGACCAGCAGCATCAGGCCCAGGACGGTGCGCAGCTCGGCGGGCAGCGCGTCCATCCGGCCGGCCAGGTCGGCCAGGTTCACCGTGCCGGTGGCCGCGTAGACCATCGCGATGGCGGTCAGGAACAGCAGCGAGGACATCAGGCTGACCGTCACGTAGGTCATCCCGGCGCGGACGCGGGTGGCCGTGGTGCGCCGGCTGATCAGCACGTAGGAGGCGGTCAGCATGACCTCGAACGCCACGAACAGGGTGAACAGGTCGCCGGTGAGGTAGGCCAGCGACACCCCGGCCGAGAGCATCAGGTACATCGGGTGGAACGTGGTGCTGGCGGTGCCGCGGCCGTAGTCGGCGATGCGCTGGTCGATCGCGTACACCAGCACGGCCAGCGTGACCAGCGTCGAGACCAGCAGCAGCAGCGCGGAGAGCCGGTCGGCGACCAGCGCGATGCCCACCGGGGCCGCCCAGCCGCCGAGCTCGGCGACCACGGGTCCGGACCCATCGGCCACCACGAGCAGCACCCCGGCCAGCGCGGCCACCACGGCCAGCACCACCACGCCGACGACGCGCTGCAGCACCGGCGAGCGCGCGAAGACGACGGTGACCGCGGCGCCGAGCATCGGCAGCAGCACCGGCAGCGTGATGACGGTGCTCATCCCCGCGCTCACGGCCGCTCCCGCTCGCCGGTGGCGGCGGCCTCGACGTCGTCGTCGGTGCTCGCGATGCGGTCGGACGAGGGGTCGTCGGAGTCGTCGGGCGGGTCGTCGTCGGCGGACTCCAGGGCCACCGGGTCGGCCTTCTGCCCGCCGATGCGGCGGTCCTCCACGTCGTCCTGCACCTCGTCGTGGCCGACCAGCACGAACGAGCGGTAGCCCAGCGCGAGCAGGAAGGTGGTCAGCGCGAAGGTGATCACGATGGCGGTCAGCGCGAGCGCCTGCGGCAGCGGGTCGGCCATCGCCGCCGGGTCGGTGCCGATGATCGGCGGGCGCGCGGGCGGGCCCCCGGCCAGCTGCAGCAGCAGGTTGCTGGCGTGGCCGAGCACCACCACGCCGATGAGGACGCGCATCAGCGACCGCGAGAGCAGCAGGTAGAAGCCCACGGCGTAGAGCACGGCGATCGTCGCGGCCATGGTCAGGTTGATGGTCGGGATGATGATCATTGCCTGGCCCGCTCCCCCGACTCCTCGAGGTCGCGCTCGATGCCCGAACCCAGCGAGCGCAGCAGTTCGAGCACCACCCCGACGATCAGCAGGTACACCCCGACCTCGAGGAACAGGCTGGTCTGCACCTCGACCGCGCCGAGCACCGGCAGCGCCGCGCCGAGCTTGGCCGACTCCAGCACCCGCAGGCCGAACGCCAGCGGCAGCAGCGCGCTGACCACGCCCACCGCCATGCCCGCGCCGATGACCGTGGGCGGGCGCACCGCCCGGCCGGAGCCCAGGTCGCCGCCGCCGCCGGCGATGTGGCGCAGCACGAACGCCAGCCCGGCGACCAGCCCGGCGGAGAACCCGCCGCCGGGGCCGTAGTGGCCGACCAGGAGCAGGTAGACCGAGAACACCAGCACGGTCGGGAAGACGGCCCGCGTGGTGATCTCCAGCAGCAGCGAGCGGTGCCGCGGGCCCCGGCAGTCGCCGTTGAGCAGCCACGGCTGGCGCGGCCCGTCCCAGGCCTGCTCCGGGTCGGGGTCGGCCCGGTCGGGCTCGGCCATCACAACACCTCCCGCTCGTGCTCCGGGTCGTTCTGGCCGCTGCGGACCTCGTCGCCGCCGGAGCGGCGCTTGCGCCGGGTGTCGTACCGGGTGGCCAGGACCAGGCTGCTCACCCCGGCCGCGGCGATGAACAGCACCCCGATCTCGCCGACGGTGTCCAGGGCCCGGAAGTCGACGATGATGGCGCTGACCACGTTGGTCGCCCCGGCCTCGGCCGGGGCCAACCGGACGAACTCCGCGCTGACCGCCGCCGGCCCGACGCGCGCCGCGGACAGCACGACGGCGATGCCCGCGACGGTGAGGCCGCCGACGGCGGCGATGACGAGCCGGGGCAGCCGCGAGCGCAGGGTGGCCCGCCGCTCGGTGAAGTGCGAGGGCAGCCTGCGCAGCACGAACACGAACGCCACCAGCGACAGCGTCTCCACCAGGAACTGGGCCAGCGCCAGGTCGGGGGCGCCGTCGACGATGAACAGCCCGCCGACCCCGTAGCCGATGACGCCGACGAGCAGGACCGCGGTGAACCGGCGGTGCGACCGGGTGAGCGCCAGCGCGGCGACCACGACGACCAGCGCCAGCGGCACCTGAAGCACGGAGTCGTAGACCAGTTGGTCGACGGGCCACTGCCCGGCGAGCACGGCGGCCACCCCCGGCAGCAGCACGAACGTGACCAGGATGGCGCCCAGGTAGAGCGGCAGCGAGCCGGCCTGCAGCCGTCCGGTGACCGCGACCGCGAGGCGGCTGACGCCTTCGACGGTGGCCCGGTAGCCGCGCTGCGCGTCGACCGGGCTGTGGTGCGACAGCGCGTCGACGGTGCCGCGGGCGCGGTGCAGCAGCAGCCCGCCGCCGAGGGCGATCGCGGTGAACAGCAGCGGGACGTTGAAGCCGTGCCAGAGCGCCAGGTGGTAGCCGTGCTCGTCGGGGTAGAGCGCGGAGTAGGGCTCGGTCAGCAGGTCGACGAGCACGTACGCCGTGCCGAGCAGGAGCCCGGCGAGGGCGCACAGCCAGATCGGTCCGGTGAGCAGGGCTCCCGGCGGGTGGCGCACCGCGGTCGGCTCGACGCCGGGCTTGGCGGCGAACGCGCCCCACAGGAACCGGGCGCTGTAGGCCACGGTCAGGACCGACCCGGCGAGCACCCCGAACGCCAGCAGGTACCCGCGGGCGCCGCCCTCGGAGACGAAGGCCTCGAAGGCGGCCTCCTTGCCCACGAAGCCCAGCAGCGGCGGCACGCCCGCCATGGAGGCCGCGGCGAGCGTCGCGGCGATGGCCGTGCCGGGCAGGGCAGTTCGCAGGCCGGAGAGCTTGCGCAGGTCGCGCGTGCCGGTGGCGTGGTCGATCGTGCCCACGGCGAGGAACAGCGGGGCCTTGAACAGGGCGTGCGCGAGCAGCATCGCCGTCCCGGCCAGCGCGGCGGTCCGCTGGCCCGCGCCGAGCAGCACCATCAGGAACCCGAGCTGGCTGACGGTGCCGAACGCGAGCAGCTTCTTGAGGTCGGTCTCGGCGAGCGCCCGCCAGCCGCCGACCAGCATCGTGCCCAGGCCGACCACCACGACCGGCCCCCACCACACGGGCAGGTCGGCGAAGCCGGGCGAGAGCCGGGCCACCAGGTAGACGCCCGCCTTCACCATCGAGGCGGCGTGCAGGTAGGCGCTCACCGGGGTGGGGGCGACCATGGCCGCGGGCAGCCACGGGTGGAACGGCAGCTGGGCGGACTTGGTGAACGCCCCGAGAAGCACCAGCACCAGGGCCACGGTCACCAGCCCGCCGCGGGGCGGGTCGGCCAGGATCTCCGAGATCCGGTAGGTGCCCGCGGCCTCGCCGAGCAGCACGAACCCGAGCAGCATGGCCAGCCCGCCGAACACCGTCACCAGCAGCGCCTGGACCGCGGCCCGCCGCTCGGCGCGGCGCTCGCCGCCCTGCCCGACCAGCAGGAACGACGCGATGGAGGTCAGCTCCCAGAAGACGTAGAGGGTCAGCAGGTCGTCGGCCAGCACCAGGCCGAGCATCGCGCCGGCGAACGCGAGCAGCAGCGCGGCGCTGCGGGTGGCCTGCGGGGAGTCGGGGGCGAAGTAGCCGATGCAGTGGACCAGGATCACCGCCCCGACCCCGCTGACCAGGATGATCATCACCAGGGCCAGCGCGTCGAGCCGGAACGACAGGGTGAGCCCGAGGGCCGGCGCCCACGGCACCGACTCCGTGACGCCCGCGCCCAGCGCGGCCCCGGTCTGGGAGAAGGCCCAGAGCAGGGTGATGGAGGGGGGCAGCGCGGCCACGGCGAAGGCCGCGGGGCGGCTGCGCGCCGACACCATCGGCAGCAGTCCCGCCAGCACGAGGTGGGCCAGGACCAGCGCGAGCAAGCTCCCACCTCCGGCGGTCGGTCGGGGTTCCGCGACGAGCCACCCTAGGGCGGCGACAGCGGGGCGATCATCGCCCGGTCGCGCCGGCACCGCTCGGCGGCACCGCGAGGTCACCCGCCGATACGGACCAATCGGGCGGGTCGTTGGCCCCGACGCTACCCGACGGGCCGTCGTGAGCAGGTTCACGACCGACTACTGGAACGATCCAGAAGATCGATTCGCTGAACCTCACGTGATGACCGAGAAGAACACCACCGCCCGCATCCGCCGCGTCCTGCGCCGTCTGGACGCATGGACCCTGACCGTCTTCAACCCGTACGTGCACTCCGACCACCGCTGAGCCGGACGGCTCGGCCCGACTCCCGGCCCGCGACCTCGATGCCGAGGCCGCGGCCGTTCCACGTCGGGGTCCGAACCGCTCAGCCACCCACCTCAATGGCCGCCCGGGCGCGCGTCGGTGTCGTCGGACGGCTCCGAGGGCGCGGCCACGACGGGCGGGCGCAGCCACACCCACAGCACGAACCCGGCCGCCACGGCCAGCATGGCGATCCCGGTCCACAGGTTCAGGTGGACGCCGCCTGCCTTGTCCAGGTCGGCCGGGCCGGTGCCCAGCGCCCCGAGCAGGGTCAGCACCAGCCCGTAGACCCCGAACAGCAGCGCGATCACCGATCGCAGGTCGAACAGGGCCGCCAAGGTCGACGCCTTCATCTCTTCTCCTCCTCGCCGACCGGGATCACGGGACCAGCAGGTAGAGCACGACGGTCAGGGCGATCACCATGCCGCCCAGCAGCGCGGGCGAGCGGTACCAGCCGGCGTCCTCGCCGGTGGTCTCGTGGCTGCGGCTCTCCTTCGGGGTCAGCTGCCAGACCAGCCCGACCAGCTCGGCCTCCGGCTTGGGCGCGGTGACCATGGTGACCACCGAGGCGACGGCGATGCCGAACACGAACGCCGCGCTGGCCCCGATGAACGCCCCGGCCTGCGCCGAGACCGCCAGCACCCCGGTGCGCACCAGCACGTCGACCACGATCGCGGCCAGCGTCCCGGCGACCAGCCCCGTCCAGCCCGCCGTTCCGGACATGCGCTTCCAGAACAGCCCCAGGATGAAGATCGCGAAAAGCGGGGCGTTGAAGAAGCTGAACAGCGACTGGATGTAGTCCATCAGGTTCTGGTAGCTGCCGGCGATGAACGCGGTGCCGATCGCCAGCACGCAGCCGGCCACCGTGACCGCCCGGCCCACCCGCAGGTAGTAGGCGTCCTCGCGGCCGGGCCGGATCCAGTCCTGCCAGATGTCGTAGGTGAACACCGTGTTCAGCGAGCTGACGTTGGCCGCCATGCCGGCCATG
Source organism: Pseudonocardia humida (assembly GCF_023898865.1). GTDB lineage: Bacteria > Actinomycetota > Actinomycetes > Mycobacteriales > Pseudonocardiaceae > Pseudonocardia > Pseudonocardia humida. Next base: position 58,726 of record NZ_JAGSOV010000010.1, on the reverse strand, counting down.
AACGCGGCCAGCAGCCCCGCGACCGCCACCCCCAGGATGCCGTTCGGCAGCACCTCACCCATCAGCAGCGACAGCGCGTTGTTGTAGGTGACGTCGGATTCGCCGCCGGCCTTCAGGGTGGTCAGCTGGGGCACCAGCACCGCGGCGATCATGCCGGGGATCACGATCACCAGCGGGATCAGCGCCTTGGGGAACGCCGCGATGATCGGGGTGCGCCGGGCCGCGGACATGCTCTTGGCCGACAGGGCCCGCTGCACCTCGGCGAAGTTCGTCGTCCAGTAGCCGAAGGACAGCACGAACCCGAGCCCGAACACGATGCCCAGCACCGACAGGAACGCGTTCGGGATCTCGGTCAGCGTGGTGCCCGGCCAGGACGACAGCTCCTCGGACCCGCCGACCTCGGTGATCCGCTGCTGCAGCCCGTTCCACCCGCCGACCCGGGCCAGCCCGGCCACCGTCAGCGGGATGAGCAGCGCCAGGATCACGAAGAACTGCAGCACCTCGTTGTAGATGGCCGCCGACAGCCCGCCCAGGAAGGTGTAGCTCAGCACCACCAGCGCGGCGATCGGGATCGCCAGCTGCAGCGACCAGCCCAGCAGCGCCTCGAGCACCAGCCCGAGCGAGAACAGGTTGACCCCGGCGATCAGCACCGAGGCCAGCGCGAAGCTCACCGCGTTGACCCGCTGGGTGGTGGTGTTGAACCGCATCCGCAGGAACTCCGGGACGCTGCGGGCCTTGCTGCCGTAGTAGAACGGCATCATCACGATGCCCAGGAACACCATCGCCGGGATGGCGCCGATCCAGTAGTAGTGCACGGTCGGGATGCCGTACTGGGCGCCGTTGGCGGTCATCCCGATCAGCTCGATCGCGCCCAGGTTGGCCGCGACGAACGCCAGCCCGGTCACCCACGCCGGTAGCGACCGGCCGGAGAGCAGGAAGTCCAGGCTGGACGAGATGGACCGGCGGGCGATGAACCCGATGCCCAGGACCAGCACGAAGTAGAACATCACGAGCACGTAGTCGAGTGCCGAGACGTCCAATCGCAGATCGGTCTGCGCCAGCACCATGATGCCCACCCACCCCTCCCGCACCGTCGCGTGCGCGAATCTTGCGCGAAGTGGACAGTCGGCGCCACAGGAAGCGCGATCGTGTCCGCGGCGTCCCCGGATGCGGCGGACTACTGGTCTGAACGGCCGATCATGTCGATCGTCTTGGCGAAGCACCGGCTGTTCGGGTAGTCGCGGTAGGTGCCGAAGTTCGGCATCGGCCGGTAGCCGGCGCTGGTGTACAACGCGATCGCCTCGGGTTGGGCGGTCCCGGTCTCCAGCACGCACCGCAGCCGCCCGGCGGCGGCCGCGGTGCGCTCCAGCTCGGCGAGCAGCGCGCGGGCGAACCCGCGTCCGCGATGGGTCTCCCGCACGTACATGCGCTTGAGCTCGGCGTCGCCGGGGCGCAGGGCCGGCTCGTCGCCGCCGTCGCGGGCGCGCCAGCCCCCGCAGGCCACGGGCTCGCCGTCGGACCACCCGATGACGAAGTGGCCGCGCGGCGGGGCGAAATCGGTGGTGCTCACCGGGGTCACGTCGCCCTCGTCGCCGTAGCGCTGCTGGTAGAACCGCTGCAGCTCGTCGATCATCTCCAGCGCGAGCGGGTGGTCGAAGGGCGTGGGGCGCAGGTCGAAGGTGGTCTGCACACCGGCATACTCACCCGTCGACCCGCTCTCACGCACGCGCCTTCGCCTTCTGCCGCCAGCCGGTCAGCGCCCGCTCGGTGTAGCCGTTGGGCTCGGCGCGCCCGGAGAACACCAGCTCCAGCGCGGCCTGGAACGACTCGCTGCCCTCGAGGTCCTCCGCCATGGGCCGGTAGCCGGGCTCCCCGGCGTTCTGCTCGTCGACGAGCGCGGCCATCCGGGCGAAGGTCTCGCGCACCTCGTCCTCGGTGACCAGGCCGTGGTGCAGCCAGTTGGCGATGAGCTGGCTGGAGATGCGCAGCGTGGCCCGGTCCTCCATCAGCCCGACGCCCTCCAGGTCGGGCACCGTGGAGGCGCCGATCCCCAGCCCGACCCAGCGCACCACGTAGCCCAGGATCGACTGGGCGTTGGTCTCCAGCTCGTGGCGGCGCTCGTCGGCGGTCAGCTCGCGGTCGAGCACCGGCACGACCAGCAGCTGGCGCCGGTCGGTCCGCCGACCGGCCAGCTCCTTCTGCCGGGCCAGCACGTCGGTGCGCAGGTAGTGCAGGGCGTGCACGGTGGCCGCGGTCGGCGAGGGCACCCAGGCGCAGTTCGCGCCGGCCTGCGGGTGGGCGCCCTTGGTGGCCAGCAGCTCGGCCATGGCGGCCGGCTTGGCGAACATGCCCTTGCCGATCTGCGCCTTGCCCTCGAACCCGGCGGCGAGGGCCACGTCGACGTTGCGGTCCTCGTAGGCGGCGAGCCACGCGGTGGACTTCATGTCGTTCTTGCGGACCACCGGCCCGGCCTCGAAGTCGGTGTGGATCTCGTCGCCGGTGCGGTCCAGGAACCCGGTGTTGACGAAGATGCAGCGGTCCTGGGCGGCGGCGATGCAGGCGTCGAGGGTCAGCGAGGTGCGCTTCTCCTCGTCCATGATCCCGATCTTGAGGGTGCCGTGGTCCAGGCCGAGGGCCTGCTCGACGGCGCCGAAGAGCTCCGCGGTCAGCGCGACCTCGTCGGGCCCGTGCTGCTTGGGCTTGACGATGTAGACCGAGCCGGAGCGGGAGTTGCGGTAGCGGCCCAGCCCCCGCAGGTCGTGCAGGGCGGCGGTGGCGCAGACCAGCGCGTCCAGCACGCCCTCGGCGACCGGCTGGTCGTCGGCGGCGCGCACGGCGTCGGTGCTCATGTGGTGGCCGACGTTGCGCACCAGCATCAACGAGCGGCCCGGCAGCACCAGCTCGGAGCCGTCGGGGGCGGTGTAGGTGCGGTCGCCGTGCACCGCGCGCTCGACCGTCTTCCCGCCCTTCTCGAAGGTGGCGGTGAGCGCGCCGGTCATCAGCCCCAGCCAGGTGCGGTAGGCGTGCGCCTTGTCCTCGCCGTCCACGGTGGCCACCGAGTCCTCGAGGTCGACGATCGTGGTGATCGCCGACTCCAGCACGACGTCGGCGACGCCTGCGTGGTGCTGGCGGCCCACCCGGTGCTCGGCGTCGACGGTCAGCTCGACGTGCAGGCCGTTGCGCCGAAGCAGGACGGCGGTGGGTGCGTCGGCGTCCCCGGTGGAGCCGGCGAACTGCGCGGGGTCGGCCAGGCCCGTCTCCCCCGCCGCGGTGCGCACCACCAGCGCGCCGTCGCGCACGGCGTAGGCCGTCGCGTCGCCGTGGCCGCCCGCGGCCAGCGGGAAGAGCTCGTCGAGCAGGCGGTCGGCCTCGGCGATGACCTGGGCGCCGCGGCGCTCGTCGTAGCCCGAGCCGAGCTGGTAGCCGGGCTCGATGTCGTCGAGGGACAGCACGTCGGTGCCGTAGAGGGCGTCGTAGAGCGAGCCCCAGCGGGCGTTCGCGGCGTTCAGGGCGTAGCGCGGCACGGTGGCCGGGACCACCAGCTGCGGGCCCGGGACGGTGGCGATCTCGTCGTCGACGTTCGTCACGGTCAGCCGCGGCTGGGCCGGGGAGACCAGGTAGCCGATCGAGTTCAGGAAGGACTCGTACTCGGCCGGGTCGCCCGCGCGGTGCTCGCGGTGCCAGGCGTCGATCTGGCGGGCGAACTCGTCGCGCTTGGCCAGCAGCGCGGCGATCCGGGGCGCGAACCGCTGCTGCAGCTCGGCCAGGACCGACCAGAAGCCGTCGGGTTCCAGATCGAGCCCGACCAGCAGCTCGTCGGCCACGAAGGCCCGCAGCGCCGGGTCGATCCGCAGGTCCGTGCTCACCGTGCTCACCGTCCTCGTCTGGACTTCACCGATGTCGCCTGATTTTCTACCAGACGAACTCTGTTTTCCGCAGTGTGGAACTTCCGTAGGATCGGCCGGGTGACCGAACCGAGCTCCGGCGTCCAGGCCCTCACCCGGGGCGTCGACCTGCTCGAAGCGCTCGCCGACGCCGGTGGCGAGGCGGGCGTCTCCGAGCTGGCCGGCCGCACCGGGCTGGCCCCGGGCACCATCCACCGCCTGGTCCGCACCCTGCTCCACGCCGGCTACCTGCGCCAGCTGCCGTCCCGGCGGTACGCGCTCGGACCGCGGCTCATCCGCCTCGGCGACTCCGCCACCCGGATGCTCGGCCGCTGGGCCACCCCGACGCTCACCGAGCTCGTCGCGGCCATCGGCGAGACGGCCAACCTCGCCGTGCTCGACGGCGACCACGCCGTCTACGTCGCGCAGGTGCCCTCGCCGCACTCGGTGCGGGTGTTCGCCGAGATCGGCCGGCGCGTGCCGGTGCACTGCACGGGTGTGGGCAAGGCGCTGCTCAGCGCACTGCCCGCGGCCGAGGCGGAGACGCTGCTGGCCCGCACCGGGCTGCCCGCGGTCACGCCGTCGACGGTCACCGACCCGGACCGCATGCGCGCGGAGCTGGCCGCGACCCGCGAGCGCGGCTACGCCACCGACGACGGCGAGCAGGAACCCGGGGTGCGCTGCGTGGCGGTCCCGGTGGTCGGGGCCCACGGCGCGGTGGCGCTGTCGGTCTCCGGGCCGGAGGGGCGCATGGACGCGGCCGCGCTGCGCCGGGCCGTGCCGCTGGTCGTCGCGGCGGGCGAGCGCCTGCGCACCGCCCTCGCCGCCTGACGCTCCGGCGCCGATCAGGTCAGGGCCATCCCGCCGTCCACCGCCAGCACCTGCCCGGTGACCCAGCCCGCGGCCGGGTCGGCGAGGCGCACGACCCAGGCCGCGACCTCCTCCGGCCCGCCCCGCCTGCCGAGCGGGACCCGAGCGACCTCGGCCCGCTTGACCTGCTCCACCACCTCGGGCGACAGCCCCGCGGCAGCCAGGGCACCGCTCTCGGTCGGACCGGGAGCGACCGCGTTCAGCCGCGCACCATCGGCCGCGAGCTCCAGCGCCCAACTGCGGGTGAGGTGCTCCAACGCGGCTTTCGACGCACCGCGATGCGCCGCCCCCGGCGCGGGCCGGTGGCCGAACGTGCTCGTCACGTTGACGATCGCACCCCGACGCTCGCGCAGCGACGGGAGGGCGGCCGCGGCGAGCAGGCCGGGGGCGACCACGTCGGCGCGGCGACCGACCGCCAGCACGTCGGCACCGGCCGCGCCGAAGTCGAGGCCCGCTTCCCGGGTCTGCTGCCCAGCCTGCCGGCCGCGGCCGCGGCGGAGGGGGTCGGCGACGAGGTCTCCGCGGTGATGCCCGGCGCCCGGCGCTGACCGGCCGACTCGGGGCCTCCTACCGCGTCACCTGTTACGAGCAGTGGCCGGTCCGGCGACGACGCAGCGGGACCCGCGTCGGGCTCAGGGGCGGGCGAACCAGGGCACCATGACGCCGGCCGCGAAGGCGGGAGTCAGGGCGCCGGTGAGCGCGAGGAGCAGCGCGATGGCCGCGGCCAGCAGCAAGGACAGCTGCAGGATCCGACGGGGTCCCAGGAACCGTCGAGGTCGCACGGTCGCCTCCGGATCGGGTCGGTGTCCGACGCCCGCGGACGAGGTCAGTGCGGCGGCGTCGGGCCCCCACGGTAGTTGGTTGCGGCGTCACCCGTTCGGGCGGCCCCGCCATCGCCGGGTGGCAGGCGCGGGTCCGGTGGCGTCGTGGTGACCGGGCGCTTCCCCTCCACCCGGCCAGCCGGCGGGTCGCGGAGCCGGGCGCGATGCCCGTGCGGCACGTAGTCTCCGCACCAGCACAGTCCCGGCCCGAGCGAGCGCGAGGGGTGAGCCGATGACTCTGGACGGCGTGGTCCGGCGGGCCTTCGAGGAGGCGCTCGACCCCCGGGACGTGATCTGCGACGAGGTCCGCTGCCGGGCCTACGAGTGCGACGGCCTGACCGGCTACCGGGTGGTGCCCGAGCTGGTGCTGCTGCCGCGCGACGCCGCACAGGTCGCCGCGGCGGTGCGGGTGTGCGCCGAGCACGCCGTCCCGTTCGTGGCCCGCGGCGCCGGTACCGGCCTGTCCGGCGGGGCGCTGCCGGTCGCCGACGGGGTGGTGATCAGCCTGGCCCGGCTGAAGCGGGTGCTGGAGGTCGACCCCGTCGACCGGCTGGCCGTCGTGGAGCCGGGGGTGACCAACCTGGAGATCACCGCGGCCGCGGCCCCGCACGGGCTCTACTACGCCCCCGACCCGTCCAGCCAGCAGGTGTGCACCATCGGCGGCAACGTCGCGGAGAACTCCGGCGGCGCGCACTGCCTCAAGTACGGCTTCACCACCAACCACGTGCTCTCCTGCGAGGTGGTGCTGCCCGACGGCTCGCTGGTCACCCTGGGCGGCGACAGCGGCGAGCAGGCCGGCCCCGACCTGCGCGGGGTGTTCCTCGGCTCGGAGGGCACGCTCGGCATCACCACCAAGATCACCGTGCGGCTGCTGCGCACCCCGGAGTCGGTGCGCACGCTGCTGGCCGACTTCCCGTCGGTCACCGCGGCGGGCGACGTCGTCTCCGACGTCGTCGCGGCCGGCATCGTGCCCGCCGCCGTGGAGATGATGGACACGCTGGCCATCGAGGCCGCCGAGCAGGCCGTGCACGCCGGCTACACCCTGGGCACCCCCGCGGCGCTCGTCGTCGAGCTCGACGGCCCCGAGGCCGAGTGCGACGTGCAGTTCGAGCAGGTCAAGGAGATCTGCGAGCGGCACGGCTGCACCCGGCTGCACATCGCGGGCTCCGCGGAGGAGCGCGCGGCGATCTGGCGCGGGCGCAAGGCCGCCTTCGCCGCCGTCGGGCGCATCTCCCCCGACTACTTCGTGCAGGACGGCGTCGTCCCGCGCACCCGGCTCGCCGAGGTGCTCGGCCGCATCGCCGAGATGGGCGACGAGGCCGGCCTGCGGGTGGCCAACGTCTTCCACGCCGGAGACGGCAACCTGCACCCGCTGGTGCTCTACAGCGCCGCCGCCGGGGAGACCGAGCGCGCCGAGCACCTGTCCGGGGCGATCGCCGAGCTGTGCGTGGAGCTGGGCGGCTCGCTGTCCGGTGAGCACGGCATCGGCACCGACAAGGCCTGCTCGATGCCCAAGATGTTCGGCGAGGAGGACCTGGAGACCATGCGCCGGGTCCGCTCGGCCTTCGACCCGGCGGGCATCTGCAACCCGGGCAAGGTGCTGCCCACGCCGCGGCTGTGCGGGGAGCGGCCCGGGAGGTACCGCCCGCACGCGCTGGAGGAGGCGGGGGTGATCGAGCGGCTGTGAGCGGGTTTGCGAGCGAACCATCGAGAGCGCCTCTGCGAAGTGCCGACCGAGCGCAGCGAGGGAGAGCGGTGAGTGGGACGACCGGTTCGACGAGCGTCCGCCCGACCGACCTGAAGGCGGTGCGCGACGCCGTCCTCGACACCGCGGGCCCGATCGCGATCGCCGGGGCGGGCACCGCGGCCGATTGGGCCGGCGACCTCGACCCGGTCGACACCGTGCTCGACACCACCGGCCTGACCGGTGTCATCACCCACAACCCCGGGGACATGACGGTGGCGGTGCGCGCCGGCACCCCGCTGCGCGCGCTGCAGGACGAGCTGTCCCCGCACGGCCAGCACGTCTCGTTCGACGCCGCCCGGGTGGCCGACGGGGCCACCGTGGGCGGTCTGGTCGCCACCGCGGACGCCGGGCCGGCCGCGCTGGTCTTCGGATCCCTGCGCGACCTGGTCATCGGCGTGACGATCGTGCTGGCCGACGGGTCGGTGGCGCGCGGCGGCGGGCACGTCATCAAGAACGTGGCCGGCTACGACCTGGCCAAGGTGCTGCACGGCTCATACGGCGCGTTCGGCGTGCTGGCCGAGGTGGTGCTGCGGCTGCACCCGGTGCCCCGGGCGAGCACCACGATCGCGCTGCCCTGCCCGCTGGAGGGCGCCGGCGAGCGGGCCGCGCGGATCCTCGGCGGCCCGTACGAGCCCGCCGCCCTGGAGTGGGTCTCCGACGACGGCGGCCGGCTGCTGGTGCGCCTGGAGGGCACCCGCGACGCCCTCCCCGCCCGCGCCGAGCGCATCCGCGAGCTGCTCGGGCCGGAGGCCGCCGACACCCCCGACGACGTGTGGGAGCGGCACGCCGGGCTCGTGCGGGGCTCGGCCGAGGGCGCCGTGCTGCGCATCGGGGCCCGCCCCAGCCGCCTCCCCGACCTGCTGTCCCGGCTGCGGTGGCGCACCGCGACGGCCGGGCTGGGCAGCGGTGCGGCCACCGTCGAACTGCCCGTCGACGCGGTCGTCGAGGCCCACGGCCTCGTGCACGAGGCAGGCGGCACGTCGGTGCTGCGCCGCCGGCCCGATGGGGCCGGCCTGCCCGGCTGGGGCCCGCCGCTGTCGGCGCTGGCCGTGCTGACCGCCCTCAAGCGCGAGCTCGACCCCGAGGGCCGGTTCGGGCCCGGCCGGTTCAGCCCCTGGATCCAAGGAGCCCCGTGACCACTCCCGCCGGATCGGCCGAGACCAACCTGCCGCAGACCGCGCCGAGCTCCTTCGACGACCGGCGCCCGCCGGAGCGCGAGCTGCTCGACGACTGCGTGCACTGCGGGTTCTGCCTGCCCACCTGCCCCACCTACCAGCTGTGGGGCGAGGAGATGGACTCCCCGCGCGGCCGGATCTACCTCATGGACCTGGCGGCGAAGGGCGAGATCGCCCTGGACGGGCCGTTCACCGAGCACATCGACCAGTGCCTGGGCTGCATGGCCTGCGTGACCGCGTGCCCGTCCGGGGTGCAGTACGACCGGCTGCTCGAGTCGGTGCGCCCGCAGATCGAGCGCAACGTCGAGCGCGACACGGGCGACCGGCTGTTCCGCGACGCGATCTTCAGCCTGTTCCCCTACCGGCGCAGGCTCCGGGCCGCGGCGCTGCCCGGCGCGCTCTACCAGCGGCTGCGCCGGATCCCGGCGGTCGCGAAGCTCGCCGCGAAGCTGCCCGGGAGGCTGGCGGCGATGGAGTCGCTGCTGCCGCCGGTCGCGGTGCGCGACGCCTTCGCCCGGCTGCCGGTGTCCACCCCCGCCGCCGGCCCCCGGCGCGGCGCGGTCGCGCTGCTGTCCGGGTGCGTGCAGGACGTGTTCTTCCACCGCGTCAACGAGGCCACCGTGCGGGTGCTCGCCGCGGAGGGCTACGACGTCGTCGTCCCGCGCGACCAGCAGTGCTGCGGCGCCCTGGAGCTGCACGCCGGCCGCGAGGACAGCGCCCTCGGGCGGGCGAAGCGCACGATCGCCCGGTTCGAGCCGCTGGCCGTGGACGCGATCGTGACGAACGTGGCCGGCTGCGGCTCGTCGATGAAGGAGTACGGCCACCTGCTCGCCGACGACCCGGAGTGGGCGTCGCGGGCGGAGGCGTTCAGCGCCCGGGTGCGCGACGTGCACGAGGTGCTGGCCGACGGCGAGCCGCAGGCCCCGCGGCACCCGGTGCCGGGTCGGGTCGCCTACCACGACGCCTGCCACCTCGGGCACGCCCAGGGCGTGCGCGAGCAGCCGCGGGCGGTGCTGCGCGGCGTGCCGGGCGTCGAGCTGGTCGACATCCCGGAGGCCGCGCTGTGCTGCGGCTCGGCCGGCATCTACAACCTCCTCTTCCCCGACGCCGCCGCCGATCTGGGCGCGCGCAAGGCCGAGAACGTGCGGTCGGTGCGCCCGGACGTCGTGGTCACCGCGAACCCGGGCTGCCTGCTGCAGATCGGCAAGCACCTCGGCCTCGACACCGTGCCGCTGCTGCACCCGGTGCAGCTGCTCGACGCGAGCATCCGCGGCGTCCCGCTGCCCCGGACCTGACCCTGTATTTCGGCATTGACTTATATAAGCTGGAGCCGATAGCTTTCCGGCGTGGCCGCACCCGACCGCCGTTCGCTCGCCTTCTGGTCGCAGCGGCTGTCCGCGCTGGCCACCGAGCTCGCCCGCGGCCACCGCGCCGCCCGCCGAGCCGCGCTCCCGCACGCCCACGACACCGCCCGCCCGACGGGGAAGGGACCACCCATGTCCGAGATCGACGTGGCCGGCCAGCTGGCCGCGATCCACCGCGAGGTCCAGCTCAAGGCGGCCGACACCGCCCCGGAGGGCGGCGACGTCGTCGCCGTGCTCCTGCGCCGCGAGTACACCGCCGACGCCGCCGACGTGTGGGACGCCCTCACCGCCCCCGACCGCCTGCGCCGGTGGTTCCTGCCGGTCACCGGCGACCTGCGGCTCGGGGGCACCTTCCAGACCGAGGGCAACGCCGGCGGCGAGATCCTCACCTGCGACGCGCCCCGCCTGCTCCGGGTCACCTGGGGCGACGCCGCCAGCATCGTCGCCCTGCGCCTCACCGCCCTCGACGCCGACCGCACCGCCGTGGAGCTGGAGCACACCGTCCCGGTCGCCTTCGCCGGCGGCGGCGCAGGCGCGCTCTACGTCGGCCCCGGCTGGGACCACAGCCTGCTCGCGCTGGATCTGCACCTGACCGGTCACCCGGACCCGTCGGGGGTCGAGAGCGGCCCGCAGGGACCGGAGATCGGACGGCGGTCGATCGCGGCCTGGGTCGAGGTCGTGCGGGCGTCCGGGACGGCCACGGCCGACGAGGTCGCCGCCGGGGAGGCCGCCGCGCTCGCCCAGTTCGCCCCGGCCCCGCAGAGCTGACCCGCACCTCCACCACCCCCATCCCCTCCCCCTCCCGACGTCAGGAAAGCCACCATCAGGACACCTCACGTCCTGATGGTGGCTTTCCTGACCCGGGGCCGGACCTGCCCGCACCCGCTTCGGTAGCACTGGGTGACACAGCGCATGACGACGGCGTGACGGTGGCGCACACTCCTGGCCATGTCGCTGCTCCCCGCAACGCTGCTGACGTCATCATCGGAGCTCCTGGCCCGGTACCAGCAGGATCCACAGGCCGTGGGCGGCTCCCTCGGGCTGTCCGCGCTGGTGTCGGTGCTGCCGCTGGCCGTCGTGCTGGTGCTGCTCGGCGTCGTGCGCGTGCGGGCGCAGTGGGCCGCGCTCGCCGGCCTGCTCGCGGCGCTGGTCGTCGCCGTCGTCGGGTTCTCGATGCCGGTCGGCACCTCGCTGCTCGCGGCCGCGCACGGCGCCCTGTTCGGACTGTTCCCGATCATGTGGATCGTGGTGAACGCCCTGTGGGTGTTCAACATGACCGTGGCGACCGGGCACTTCGACGTGCTGCGGCGCAGCTTCGGGACGCTCTCGATCGACGAGCGCACCCAGGCGATCCTGGTGGCGTTCTGCTTCGGGGCGCTGCTGGAGGCGCTGGCCGGGTTCGGCGCGCCGGTGGCGATCACCTCGGTGATGCTGGTGGCCCTGGGCTTCCAGCCGCTCAAGGCCGCCGTGGTGGCGCTGGTGGCGAACACCGCGCCCGTCGCGTTCGGCGCGATGGGCGTCCCGGTGATCACCCTGGCCCGGGTCACCGGGCTGCCGCTGGACCAGGTGGCGTCCATGGTCGGGCGCCAGACGCCGTTCCTGGCGCTGCTCGTGCCGCTGCTGCTGGTGTTCCTGGTCGACGGCAAGCGCGGGGTGCGCGAGGCCTGGGCGCCTGCGCTGGTCTGCGGGTTCGTCTTCGCCCTCGGCCAGTTCCTGACCTCGAACTTCCTGTCCGTCGAGCTGACCGACATCGTCGCCGCGCTGCTGAGCGCGCTCGCGGTGTTCGCGCTGGCCCGGATGCAGCCCGACGCCGTCTGGGCGGCCCGCAGCCCGGCCATGGCCGGCGGTGGCGGCCCGGGCACCGCCCAAGCGCCCGACTCCCCCACCGAGGTGCGCCGCGCCTACGCCCCGTACGTGATCATCATCGTGGTGTTCGCGCTGGCCCAGCTGCCCGGCATCAAGCCGGCGCTGGACGCGGTGGAGATCGCCTTCACCGTCCCCGGCCTGGACGTCCTCGACCCGGCGGGCGAGCCGCACAGCACGACCGCGTACTCGCTGACCGCGATCAGCACCGCGGGCACCCTGATGCTGGTCGCCGGCGCCATCGTCGCGATCGTGCTCAAGGTCGGCGGCGGGCGGGCGCTGGCCACCTACACCCGCACGCTCGACGAGCTGAAGTGGGCGATCCTGACCGTGGCCGGGGTGCTCGCCCTGGCCTACGTGATGAACGCGTCGGCGCAGACCACGGCCATCGGCCTGTTCGTGGCCGGCGCCGGGGGCGCGCTCGCGTTCCTGTCCCCGCTGCTCGGGTGGTTCGCCGTGGCCGTCACCGGCTCGGACACCTCGGCGAACGCGCTGTTCGGCTCGCTGCAGGTGACCGCGGCCCAGGGCGCCGGGCTACCGCCGGAGCTGCTCGCCGCGGCGAACTCCTCCGGCGGCGTGCTGGGCAAGATGCTCTCCCCGCAGAACCTCGCCATCGCCGCCGTCGCGGTCAAGATGGAGGGCGAGGAGGGCGTGCTGCTGCGCAAGGTCATCGGCTGGAGCCTGGGCCTGCTGGTCATCCTGTCCGGGATCATCGCCCTGCAGGCCACCCCGGTGCTGGGCTGGATGCTGCCCTGACCGCGGGTGCGCGGCTCACATCCGCGCGCGCATCGCGGGCAGGCCGTGGTCGCGCAGGGCGGCCACGACCTCGTCCGCGAGCCGGGCGGGATCGGTCGACGGGACCAGGTCCCACCAGTGGTCGCGGTCCTGGGCAGGACGCTGCCGATCCGCTGCTGCCAGGTGAGCGGGCCGTAGAAGACGTTCGGCGACGGCCGCTCCGGCAGCGAGGAGCGGCTCGCCCGGGCCGCCTCCCAGGCCGCGCGGTCGGCCACGGACAGGTTCACCGTGAACCGGACGTGCTGCCACGAGTTGCCCACCGAGGACTGGAACCCCAGCTCCGCGAAGTGGTCGGGGGTCGCGGCTACTGCTGGGAGAAGTGGGTCCAGCCCGGCGCGCCCTCGGTGTAGGGCCTGCCGTCCACCAGGACACCCGGGTCGCCCTCGGCCACCTCGCCGAGGACCATCCAGCCCGACGGGGGCTGACCGGGGAACGTGGCGGCCAGCGCGTGGTCCTCGCCGCCGGTGAGCAGCCAGTGCAGCGGGTCGATGCCCAGCGCCGCCCCGACGTCGACCAGCCGGGGCGGGACGCTCAGCACCGACGTGCGCACGTCGATCAGCACCCCGGAGGCCGTCGCGACGTGCCCGAGGTCGGCCAGCAGGCCGTCCGAGACGTCGATCATCGCGGTGGCGCCCGCCTCGGCCGCCTGCGGTCCGGCCGCGTACGGCGGCTCGGGCACCCGGTGCGCCCCGACGACCACGGCGGGCGAGCGGAATCCGCGGGCCAGCACGGCCAGCCCGGCCGCCGACCAGCCCAGCCTGCCGCACACGGCGAGCACGTCGCCGGGTCGGGCCCCCGAGCGGGTCACCGGCGCGCGGCCCCGCAGGTCGCCCAGTGCGGTGATCGCGATGGTCATCGTCGGCGAGGAGGCCACGTCGCCGCCGACCACGCCGGCCCCGGCGGTGGTGGCCTCCGCCCACAGGCCGTCGGTCAGCTGGGACAGGGTGCTCACCGGTGTGCTGGGCGGGCAGGCCAGCGCGACCAGCAGGGCCGTCGGCGCGGCACCCATCGCGGCCACGTCGGCCAGGTTGGCCGCGGCCGCCTTGCGCCCGATCTGCTCGGGCGCCGACCAGTCGAACCGGAAGTGCACCCCTTCGACCAGCACGTCGGTGGTGGCCACGACCCGCCCGTCCGGGCTGGCGACGACGGCCGCGTCGTCGCCGGGGCCGAGCAGCGTCGTGGCGGGCTGCGTGCGGCCCGCGGTGACCCGGCCGATCAGGGCGAACTCGCCGAGTGTGCCGATCGTCTCGGTCGGCTCCGGATCCGGCGTCGACGATGGGGGCAACGGGGGTACCTCCGGTACGTTGGGCTTCCGACTTTCCTACCCGGACGGTTCGTGATTCGTGGAAGGGGCACGCCGTGGTGCAGGCATACATCCTGGTGCAGACGGAAGTCGGTAAGGCCGCCGCGGTGGCGACGCAGATCGGGGACATCCCCGGTGTGGTCTCCGCCGAGGACGTGACCGGCCCCTACGATGTCATCGTCCGCGCCGAGGCCGCGGACGTCGACCAGCTCGGGCAGCTGGTGGTGGCCAAGGTGCAGGGCACCCCGGGGATCACCCGGACCCTCACCTGCCCCATCGTGCACCTGACCTGAGCGCAGGCGGGGGCGGGGGTCCGGGGCGGTCATGACGCGCGGCACGCGCGAGCGACCGGCGCTGCCGGTGCTGCTGGCCATCTCCCTGCCGGTGCTGCTCGCGCTGGCCGTGGCGGCGATCGGCATCGCCGGGCGGCTGGGCGCGGGCGCGCCGCCGGAGCAGCCGCCCGACACGGGCCCGCTGGCCGTTGTGCCGGTGGACGCCCCGGACGCGACCGGCCCGGACTGCGCGGCGCTGCTCGCCGCGCTGCCCGCCGAGCTCGACGCCGACGCACCGCTGCCCGGGCGCCCGCTGGCCGAGCCCGCGCAGCCCGGGGTGCGCGCGTGGGCGGCGCTGCCGCGCCCGGTGGTGCTGCGCTGCGGGCTGCCCCGCCCGGTCGAGCTGACCCCCACCTCGGCGCTGCTGGAGGTGAACGGGGTGAAGTGGCTCCAGCTCGACGACGGCGTCCCCGACCCGGTCGTGATCAGCTACGTCGCGGTCGACCGGCCGGTCTACACGATCGTCACCATCGCGCCCGCGCTCGGCAGCGGGCCGCTGCAGCAGGTCTCCGACGTCGTCCGGGCGACGCTGCCGCCGACCGCGGTCCGGGTGCGGTAGCGGCGGCTACGCTCTGGGAATGGTCACCATGTCCCGGGCGACCGAGGACTACCTCAAGGCCATCTACCACGTGGCCCACCGCGGCCAGCCGGTCACCACCGGGCTGCTGGCCAGCGAGCTCGGCGTGTCCGCGCCGTCGGTCTCGGCCATGGTGCGCCGCCTGGAGGACGGTGGCCTGCTGCAGCGGGTCGACACCCGCGCCCTGCGGCTCACCGAGTCCGGGGAACGCGCGGCGCTGCGGGTGGTGCGCCGCCACCGGCTGCTGGAGACCTTCCTCGCCCGGGTGCTCGACGTCCCGTGGGACGAGGTGCACGCCGAGGCCGAGCAGCTCGAGCACGCGCTGAGCGAGCGGCTCGAGGACCGCATCGACGCCGCGCTGGGCCACCCCACCCACGACCCCCACGGCGACCCGATCCCGCCCCGCGACGGCCCGCACGAGGAGGGGTGGAGCGCCGCGCTGGACTCCGCCCCCACCGGCTGCCGCTTCCAGGTCGACCGCGTCTCCGACCGCGACAGCGCCGCCCTGCGCCACCTGGGCGAGCGGGGGGTCTTCCCCGGCGTGGTGCTCGACGTCGAGGAGCAGGAGCCGTTCGGCGGGCCCCGGTGGATCCGGGTGGGGGGCCAGCGCCACCCGCTCGGCACCCCGCTGACCCGGCTCGTGCACGGTCACGTGCTCGACGGGCGCGCGTGAGACCGGCCCCGCCCCACGCGCCTACTCGTCGACGACGACCCGCGCGACCTCCCCGGCCACGACCGCCTGCCGGGTCACCCCGGTGACGGCGCTCTGCCCGGCCCGGTAGGCCAGCACCAGGTAGTCGCCTTCTGGCACGTCGGCCAGCTCCAGGGTGCCCGTGTCGGTGCAGCCGGTCCGCACGACCCCGTCGTCGACCAGCTCCACGCAGAAGGCGCCGATCGGCGCGCCGGTCACCGGGTCGGACAGCGCCACCGACAGCCCGCCGGTCGTCGAGCGCGCGGCCGGCGGGTCGTCGACCGTCGTCCCGAAGGTGGTGACGGAGGTGAACGCCGTGGTCGCGGGGCCGGCGTCGGGGTCGGGCCGGGCGGGGTCGGTGAGGGTGGTGAGCGCGATGGACGCCGCCGCGGCGGTCACCGCGGCGGCGAGGAGGCGGCGCACGGCGCGCCTACCGGGACGGATCGTCGGAGGTGGGCGGGGTGGCCGTCACCGCAGGCCGGTTCCGCGCGCGATCGCCGTCTCGACCAGCGTGCTCAGCAGCGTCGGGTAGTCGACCCCGGTCACCGCCCAGGCCCGCGGGTACATCGAGATCGGGGTGAACCCCGGCATGGTGTTGACCTCGTTCACGGTGAGCCCGCCGCCGGGGGCGACGAAGAAGTCGACGCGGGCCAGGCCCTGGCCGTCCAGTGCGCGGAACGCGGCGATCGCCGTCTCGCGCAGGCGCTCGGCCACCGCGTCGTCGAGCTTGGCCGGGATGTCGAACTCGCAGACGTCGTCGAGGTACTTGGCGTCGAAGTCGTAGAACTCCGGCACGTGCCCGTCCTTGCCGACGATCCGGATCTCGGCGGGCACGCTGGCCAGCAGGGTGCCGTCGGGGAGCTCCAGCACGGCGATCTCCACCTCGCGGCCCACGAGCGCCGCCTCGACCAGCACCTTCGGGTCGTGGCGGCGGGCGGCGGCGACGGCGGTGTCGAGGTCGGCCCAGTCGGCGACCTTGGTGATGCCGACCGAGGAGCCGGCCCTGGCGGGCTTGACGAAGACCGGCAGGCCCAGCCGCTCGCGCTGCTCGGCGGTGAGGGTGTCGGTGCCGCGGCGCAGCACGACCGCGTCGGCGACCGGCAGCCCCTCGGCCACGAGCAGCTTCTTGGCGAACTCCTTGTCCATGGCGGCCGCGCTGGCCAGCACCCCCGCCCCGACGTAGGGCAGCCCGGCCATCTCCAGCAGGCCCTGGATGGTGCCGTCCTCGCCGAACGGGCCGTGCAGCACCGGGAAGACCACGTCGACGCCGCTGAACACCTCCCCGGCGCGGTCGGGGTCGAGCACGACCAGCCCGCCGCGGGTGGGGTCGCCGGGCAGGGCGAGCGCGGTGCGGCTCTCGTCGACCCGGGGTAGCCGCCTGCCGTCGATGACCAGCTCGCGGGGGTCGCCGGTGCCCAGCACCCAGGCGCCCTCGGGGGTGATCCCGACCGGCACCACCTCGAACCGCTGCGGGTCGAGGTGGCTCATCACGCTGCCGGCCGAGACGCAGGAGATCGCGTGCTCGCTGCTGCGCCCGCCGAACACGACTGCCACCCGCACCTTGGTCATGGCCGCGAGCGTAGGGCGGCCCGGCAACCGGCCCGGACGCGGCCCGGGCCGGTCACGGCCCGGCGAAGCGCGCCTCCAGGTCGCGGACCTCGGGCAGGCCGATGAGGTCGGTGAACCCGTCGAAGGTGGGCAGCTCGGGCATCGCCGCGGCCGGGGTGCCGTCGGCGCGCAGGGTGGCCAGGAGCGACCGGATGCCCGCGGTGGCCGCGAGCAGGGTGCCGATGGGGAACAGCACCAGCGAGAAGCCCAGCTCGGCGATGCGGGCCAGCGGGATCGGCGGCGTGCGCCCGCCCTCGGCCCAGTTGAACACCAGCGGCGCCACGCCGGCCAGCTCGCCCGCGACGCGGGCGATGTCGTCCTCGCTGGTCGGGGCCTCGACGAACAGGACGTCCGCGCCGGCGGCGGCGTAGGCCCCGGCCCGCGCGATCGCCGAGTCCAGCCCTTCGACGGCGGCGGCGTCGGTGCGGGCGATGAGCAGCAGGTCGGGGTCGCGGCGGGCGGCCACCGCGGCCTGGATCTTGCCGACCATCTCGCCCGCCGGGATCACCTCCTTGCCGCTCATGTGGCCGCACTTCTTGGGGTGCACCTGGTCCTCCAGGTGCAGCCCGGCCACGCCGGCCTGCTCGTACTCGCGGACCGTGCGCAGCACGGTGACGGCGTTGCCGTAGCCGGTGTCGGCGTCGGCGATCACCGGGACGTCGACGGCGGCGGCGATGCGGCGGGCGTTGTCGACCATCTCGGCGCCGGAGAGCAGCCCCACGTCGGGGCGGCCGATGAGCGAGGCGGTGGTGCCGAACCCGGTCATGTAGACGACGTCGAACCCGGCCTGCTCGACCAGCCGCGCGGACAGCGCGTCGTAGGCGCCGGGGGCGACCAGCGGCCCGGGCCCGGCCAGCAGCTCGCGCAGCCGCGCCCGCGGCGACGTCGGTCCCGATAGCAGATCCCCCACCCGACAACCTCCCGGTTTGTATGCAGTAACGAAAAAGTAGCGCCCGGATGCTTGCCGGGCGAGGCCTCCGATCTTAAGTTGCACACAATCTTCGCTGGGAGGCTCCGTGACACGGGCATCGGAACGGGCGGTCGGCGCGCTGCGGGAGCTGATCCTGCACGGCGACTTCCCGGCCGGCGCCCGCCTCGGCGAGGTCGAGCTGGCCGAGCGGCTCGGGGTGAGCCGCACGCCGGTCCGCGAGGCACTGGCCCGGCTGTCGGCGGAGGGGCTGGTCGAGATCGCGCCCAACCGCGGCGCCCGGGTCACCAGCTGGACGGTGGGCGAGCTGGAGGCGGTGTTCGAGCTGCGGGCCGCGCTGGAGCCGCGGCTCACCGCGCTGGCGGTGCCGCGGGCGGCGACGGCCGACGGGGACGCCCTCGACGACCTGGCCGAACGGATGGTCCGCGTCGGGCGCCCCGGCCCGGACCAGGACCTCGACGCGCTGGTCCCGCTCAACCGGGAGTTCCACGGCAGGCTGGTCGCGCTGGCCGACCACCCGGCGATGGCCACCGCGCTGGCCGGGGCGGTGCACGCCCCGATCGTGCTGCGCAACTTCCACACCTACGACCCGGCCTCGCTGCGCCGCAGCCTGGCCCACCACGTCGAGATCGTCGCCGCGCTGCGGGCGGGCGACCCGACGTGGGCGGCGGCCGTGATGACCGCCCACATCCACAACGCCCGCGCGGTGATGGTGCGCGCGGCCCGGCACGCCCAGGAGGGCGCATGACCTACCGGCTCGGAGTCGACGTCGGCGGCACCTTCACCGACGTGCTGCTGGTCGAGGAGTCCAGCGGCGCCACCTGGCGGGCCAAGACCGCCTCCACGCCCGTCGACCAGGCCGTCGGCGTGCTGAACGGGATCGGCAGGGTGTGCGCCGACGCGGGCATCGAGCTGCGCGAGATCGCCCAGGTGCTGCACGGCACAACGGTCGCGACCAACGCGATCCTGGAGGGCAAGGGCGCCACGGTCGGCCTGGTCACCACGCACGGCTTCCGGCAGGTCCTGCAGATCGCCCGGTCCTTCGTGCCGGGCGGGCTGGCCGGCTGGATCATCTGGCCCAAGCCCGAGCCGCTGGCCGCGCTGGAGAACACCGTCGAGGTCCGCGAGCGGCTGGCCAGCGACGGGTCCGTGGTCCGCCCGCTCGACGAGGACGACGTCCGCGCCCAGCTCGGCAAGCTGGCCGGGCGCGGGATCCAGGCGCTGGCCGTCTCGCTGATCAACTCCTTCGCCGACCCTCGGCACGAGCGCCGGGTCGCCGAGATCGCCGCCGAGGTGCTGCCGGGGGTGCCGGTCTCGCTGTCCAGCGACGTGCTGCCCGAGCTGCGCGAGTACGAGCGCACGGTCACCACGGTCGCCAACGGCTACGTGCAGCCGCAGGTCCGCCGCTACATCGGCACCCTGTCCGAGCGGCTGCGCGACGGCGGGGTGGCCGGCGAGCTGGCCATCCTGCGCAGCGACGGCGGGCTGTCCGCCGCCGAGGCGGCGGTCGGGGCGCCGGTCACGATGCTGCTGTCCGGCCCGGCCGGCGGGGTCACCGGGGCGGTGTGGATCGCCGAGCAGTGCGGCTACCGCGACCTCATCACCTTCGACATGGGCGGCACGTCCACCGACGTGGCCCTGGTGCAGGGGCTGTCGCCGCGGATCGGCCGGGAGACCAAGATCGGCGACCTGACCGTGCGCGCGTCCAGCGTCGACGTCCGCACCGTCGGCGCGGGCGGCGGCTCGATAGCGCACGTCCCGGAGCTGACCCGGGCGCTGCGGGTGGGGCCGCAGTCGGCGGGCGCCGACCCCGGTCCGGCCGCCTACGGCAAGGGCGGCACGGAGCCCACCGTCACCGACGCGAACGTCGTGCTCGGCTACCTGCCGACCGCCCTGGCCGGCGGCGAAATCGCCCTCGACGTCGACGCCGCCCGGGCCGCGGTCGGGAAGGTCGCCGAGGGGATGGGTCTGGGCTCGGCGGAGGCCGCCGCGGCCGGGATCGTCGACATCGTCAACGAGAACATGCTGGGCGGGCTGCGGCTGGTCTCCGTGCAGCAGGGCTTCGACCCGCGCGACTTCGCGCTCGTCGCGTTCGGCGGCGCCGGCCCGCTGCACGCCAATGCGCTGGGCAGGCTGACCGGGGCCTGGCCGGTGATCGTGCCCCCCTCCCCCGGCGTGCTCTGCGCGCTCGGCGACGCCACGACCTCCAAGCGCAGCGAGTCGGCCCGCACGGTGCTGCGCCGCTTCGCCGACCTGGCCGCCGGCGACCTCGCCGCGATCCTGCGGGAGCTGGCCGGCGAGGCGGGCGGGCGGCTGGCCGGGCAGGGCGTGGACGCCGCCGACCAGACCGTCTCGTTCCAGGTCGACGTCCGCTACCACGGGCAGGGCTTCGAGATCGGCGTCGAGGTCGACCCGGCCTGGCTGGACGACCCGGCCGCGTTGGACCGGCTGGCCGGGGCGTTCGACGCCGAGCACGAGCGGCTGTTCTCGTTCCTGCTGGGCACCGACCACGAGCTGGTCAACGCCCGGGCCACGGTGTCCGGACCGCGCCCGGAGGTGGCCGCGGTGACCCTGCCCGCCGCCGAGGGGGACCCGGAGCCGGTCGACCGCCACCCGATCCACGTCGCCGGGGAGTCCGTCGAGGCCGCGATCTACGACCGGACGACGCTGCGCGCGGGCCACGTGGTCACCGGTCCCGCGATCGTCACCGAGATGGACTCGACCACCCTCGTCCTGCCGGGGCACGCCGCGACCGTGCACCCGTCCGGCGCCCTGCTGATCAACCCCGTGGAGGGCTGAGCCGTGGCACGCATCGTCGAGACCGCGACCGGTTCGCTCGACCGGCCCGAGGTCGACCCGGTCACCCTGGACCTCATCGAGAACGGGCTGCGCAACGCCCGCTACGAGATGGACGAGGTGCTCTTCCGCACCGCCCTGTCCCCCGGCATCCGCGAGCAGCACGACGAGTTCCCGCTGATCGCCGACCCGAGCGGGAAGATGGTGGTCGGCCAGTTCGGGCTCTCGGTCCCCGACTTCCTCGACGGGTTCGACGGCACCGTCGAGGAGGGCGACGTGCTGCTCACCTCCGACCCGTACGCCTGCGGCGCGGCGATCAGCCACGCCAACGACTGGCTCGTGGTCGTGCCGATCTTCCACCAGGGCCGGGTGGTGGGGTGGGCGTCGATGTTCGGGCACATGTCCGACGTCGGCGGCAAGACCCCGAGCTCGATGCCGACCGACGCGCGCACCATCTACGAGGAGGGCGTGGTCATCCCGCCCTTCAAGCTGTACTCGAAGGGCGTGCTCAACGCCGACGCGCTGCGGATCATCCTCAACCAGGTGCGGATGCCGAACTGGAACCGCGCCGACCTCAACGGCCTCGTCGCGGCCTGCCGCACGGCCGGGCGCCGGGTCGTGGAGATGTGCGAGCGGTTCGGCACCGCCACCTACCTCGCCGCGCTCGACGCCCTGCTGCAGCGCAACTACGACGCCATGAAGGTGCTGCTGGCGATGGTCTTCGAGGAGGGCCGCACGCTCAGCTTCACCGACTACATCTGCGACGACGGCGTCGGCAACGGCCCCTACGAACTCAAGCTCTCGCTCACCCGCACCGGCGAGAAGGTGCACCTGGACTTCACCGGGTCCAGCCCGCAGGCCGCCGGGCCGATCAACTACTACATCAACGAGAACCTGACCCGGATGTTCTTCGGGATCTACATGATCACCGTGGCCGACCCGCAGATCCTCTGGAACGACGGGTTCTACCCGCTGGTCGACGTCACGATCCCGGACGGCTCGTACTGGAAGCCCAAGCACCCGGCCTCGCTCAACGGCCGCAACCACGGCATCGGCCGGGTGTTCGACCTGTTCGGCGGGCTGCTCGGGCAGACCAACCCGGCGCTGCTCAACGCCGCGGGCTTCTCCTCGAGCCCGCACTTCATGTACTCCGGGCACTACTCGTCGGGCGACCGGGCCGGCGAGTGGTTCCAGCTGTACTCGATCGGCTTCGGCGGCATCCCGGGCCGCCCGCTGGGCGACGGGCCGGACGGCCACTCGCTGTGGCCCAGCTTCGTCAACATCCCGTGCGAGTACCTGGAGTCGTACTACCCGCTGCGGATCGAGAAGTGGGAGACGGTGGCCGACACCGGCGGCGCCGGGCTGCACCGCGGCGGCAACGGCGTCGACGTGGCGTACGTGTTCGCCGAGCCGGGCGAGATCGCCATCCACGACGACCGCTGGCTGACCCACCCCTGGGGCGTCAACGGCGGCGAGCCCGGCGCCCGCGGCACGAAGTGGATCGAGCGCGCGGACGGCACCCGCGAGGTGCTGCCCAGCAAGTGCCACGACGTGCCGGTCGCCCCCGGCGACGTGCTGCACTTCGTGACCTGGGGCGGCGGTGGCTGGGGCGACCCGCTGGAGCGCGATCCCGCCCTGGTCGCCCTGGAGGTCCGCCGCGGCCTGGTGAGCGCCGACGGCGCCCGCCGCTACGGGGTCGTGGTGAGCGGTGGGGGCGAGGTCGACGACCCCGCGACCGCGGCCCTGCGCGACCGGCTCCGCGCCGACCGCCCCGCCGAGCTCCCGGTCTTCGACATGGGTCCGCCCATCGACGAGCTCCTCGCCAACTGCGAGGCCGAGACCGGCCTCCCCGCCCCGAAGCGCCCCTCATGGACCTGACCACGCCCCGTCGAGAACGACGTTGTTGTCAGTTGGACCGGTCCAAAACGACGACGACTTCGTTCTCGACGGGTCGGGGGGTGCGGTGAGCGGGCCGCACGGGACCGCGTTCTCCGGGCGGGTCGGCTGGGGCGCGCGGCCTGCGGTGCTGGTGGTGGACCTGGTGCGGGCCTACACCGACGAGGGCGGGCCGTTCCTGCTGCCCGAGCCGCGGCCCGCGGTCGAGGCCACGGCGGCGCTGGTCGACGCGGCCCGGCTCGGTGGGCACCCCGTCGTCTGGACGGTCGTGCGCTACACGCGCGGGATGGCCGACGGCGGGCTGTTCGCGGCGAAGGTGCCGGCGCTGGCCGCGTTCGCCGAGGACGCCGAGGGCGGCTGGGGCGAGCTGGTGCTCGCCCCGGCCCCGGGCGAGCCGGTGGTCGCCAAGCAGTACGCCTCGGCCTTCTTCGCGACGTCGCTGGCGGCCACGCTGCACGCCGCGGGCGTCGACACGGTGGTCGTCGCGGGGGTCTCGACGTCGGGCTGCATCCGGGCCAGCGCCACCGACGCGCTGGGCCACGGCTTCCGGCCCCAGGTCGTGCGGCAGGCCTGCGCCGACCGCACCCCGGAGCTGCACGAGCAGAACCTGCGCGACCTCGACGCCAAGTACGCCGACGTCGTCGACCTGCCCGAGGCGCTGCGGCACCTGGGCCGCTGAGCTACCGCACGCCGAGGGCGTCCGGGCGGTCGGCCGACCCGAGCCGGCCGGGTGACCGCGGACCGTCGAGATCGACGTGGTGCGGCTCATCGGCTCCGTCGAGGCCGATGGGGTCGATCTCGACGGCGGATCCGCCCGGAACGGCCGCGGACGTCGGCCTCGACGCGCGATGCTCCGCGCCATGGAGAGCGTGCCCGGGTGGCGGGTGGCGTTCCGCGGCTCGGACGCCGTCGCCGCGGGGCTCGTCACCTGGGACGTGCTGCTCGGGCCGCGGTTCCGCCACGTCTTCCCCGACACCTACGTCCCCGCCGACCTGGTCCTGGATCCGGCGCTGCGCTCGCACGCCGCCTACCGGTACGCAGGGACCGAGGGCGTGCTCGCCGGCCACTCGGCCACTGAGCTCCCTCGGCGTGTCCTGCGGCCCGTCGGCCGCCCCGGTCGAGCTGATCGGCCCGCCCGCGGGCAGCGCGGCTGCCCGGGACTGGTGGTGCGCCGTGAGCGCATCGCACCCGGCCGCGCACCGCCCCGGACGCCGTGCTGCGCGACATCGCGCGTCACACCGCCCTGGTGGACAAGGGCCGGCGCGTCTACCGGTACCCGAAGGGGGACGTGCTGCACCGCCCGGACCTCATCGTCGCGCAGCTCCGGCGTGCCCTGGCAGCGATGTCGACCCCGTAGGGCTCGGCCGCTCGGTCGGGCCGGATGAGGTCGATCTCGACGCGGCGATCACATCCGGTCGCGGCGCGCCGCATCGCGGCTGCCGGCTAGCTCTCCCCGGCGGGATCGGCCGGGTCCCGGTCGGCCCAGGTGAGCAGCCCGTGCCGGTGCGCGTAGAGGGCCGCCTGCACCCGGCCGGACAGTCCCAGCTTGGCCAGCACCCGCTCCACGTGGACCTTGACGGTGCCCGGCGAGACGGCCAGCAGCTCGGCGATGCGGGCGTTGGAGTGCCCGAAGCCCAGGCAGCGCAGCACCTCGGTCTCGCGGTCGGTGAGCCGGTCGAGCTCGCGCCCCGGCGGGCGCGGTGAGGTCGTGGCGAACCGGTGCACCAGCCGCGGGGTGACCTGCGGGTCGATCAGCCCGCCGCCGGCGTGGGCGGTGCGGACCGCCCGCGCGAACAGCTCGTCGTCGCCGTCCTTGAGCAGGAAGCCCACCGCCCCGGCCTGCAGCGCGCCGAACAGGTGCTCGTCGGTGTCGAACGTGGTCAGGGCGATCACCGCGGGGGCCGGGTCGAGCGCGACCAGCCGCCGGATCGCGGCGACCCCGTCCATCCGCGGCATCCGGATGTCGGTGAGCACGACGTCCGGGCGGCGCCGGCGGGCCAGCGCCACCAGGTCGGCGCCGTCGACCGCCGCACCGACGACGTCGATGTCCGGCTCGGCCCCGAGCAGCATCGCCAGCCCGTCGCGGACGGCCTCCTGGTCGTCGGCGACCAGCACCCGGATCACGCCCGCGTCCCCACCGGCACGGGCGCACCCGGCAGCACGGCCCGCACCCGCCAGCCGCCCCGGCCGTCGGGCCCGGCCTCCGCGGTGCCGCCGAGGGAGTCCGCCCGCTCGCGCATCCCGCGGATCCCGGCGCCGGTGCCGCTCCCGTCCGGTCGGGCCGGGCCGGGATCGTGCACCGAGACCGCCACGGCGCCGCCGGCCCGCTCGATCCGCACGACCGCGGCGCGGGCCGCGGAGTGCCGCAGGACGTTCGCCAGCGCCTCGGCCACGATCCGCACCGCGCACGCCGCGACGGCGACCGGCAGGTCGCGCTCGACGCCGGCGGCGATCCGCAGGCGCACCCGCAGCCCCTGCTCGCCGAGCCGGCGCGCCATGGCGTCGAGGTCGTCCAGCCCCGGGCCGTGCGGCTCGGGCGCCTCCTCGCGCAGCACCCCCAGCAGCCCGCGGATGTCGACCAGGGCCTGGTGGGAGAGGTCGGCGATGGTGCGCAGCGTCCGGTCGGCCGCCTCGGGGCCCGCGGCACCGCGGCGGGCGCCGACGGCCTGCAGGCGGATGGCGCTGAGGTGGTGGCCGACGGCGTCGTGCACCTCGCGGGCGATGCGGGAGCGTTCCTCGGCCCGCTCCACGGCCGCGCGGGCGCGCTCCACGCGGGCCGTGTCGGCGCCGCGGTCGGCCTGCAGGCGCAGCGCGTACCCGATGGCCACCGGGGCCAGACCGAGCCCGCCGTACATGATCAACGCGCTCGGCTCGATGCCGGCGCCCCCGATGAGGCCGAAGGCCGCCGTCCAGGCCGTGGAGCCGATCGCCAGCGGCGCCACCCGGTTCACGGCGTGGTAGGCCGCCGAACCGATCGCGACCGCTGCGCCCAGGAAGCCGACGTCGCGCCCGGCGAGCGCGGCGGCCGCCGTCGTCAGCGCGGCCACGGCGGCGGCCACCGCGACCGGGAACCGCCGCCGCAGCGCGAGCGGTGCGGCGGCGGCGACGGCCAGCAGCGGCCAGGCCAGCTCCGGTCCGCCGTCGAGGAACCGGGCGTCGGTCATCAGCATGGTCAGCATCACGGCGGCGGCGGCCGCCGCGACCAGGACGTCCTGCAGGCCGGGGCGGAGCCCGCGCCACGCCGCGAGCACCCGGTCCCGGCGCGGTGCGTTCCCCGTCACCCGGTCCATCCTCCGCTCGTCAGGCGTTCGGCGGGCACACGGTGTCCGCGGGCGGCAGCACGGCGTCGGTCAGGTACCGGTCGGCGTGCCCGATGACGCAGCGGTTGCCCTCGTTGAGGTAGAGCCCGTGCCCGGTGTCGTCGAACCGGATCGTCACCGAGCCGGGCACCTGGTCGACGACCGCGCGCACCGCGGAGTGCTCCAGGACCGGTCCCGCGCCGAGGAACGGCGGCAGCCGATCGCCCGGCAGCGGGCCCGGCGGGTTCGCCACCGGCCGCGGCCAGCCCGCGCAGGTCGCGAAGTAGGACTCCCGTTCGCCCGCCATGTGCGGGGAGAGCTCGGCGTTGGCGCGGCGGGCGCGGTCGTAGGCCCCGAAGCCGTCGAAGCCGAACCCGTCGGCGCACTGGGTGGCCAGTGCGGCGGCGGGGAGCACCGGGATCGCGCCGGCGCCGGTGAAGTCCATCGGCCCGGCGTCGCCGGTGAGGGCGCTCTCGATCGCGGCCGAGAGGAGCGGCCACTGCGCGGACCGGACCAGGTGGCCGAAGCCCAGGAACTTCAGCAGGGTGCCGTCGAAGGCCACCGGCGGGTCGGACCCGCGCACGGGGATCGGCGTCCGGTCGGCCGCGGCGACCAGGTCGAGCCAGACCGCGCTGACGTCAGCGCCGCGCTGGTGGCACTCCGGCGCGGTGTCGCACCACCGCGCGAACCGCTCGAACAGCACCTCCACGGTGCGGTAGTCGTCCTGGAGCATCCGTTCCACCCCCGACACGTGGTCGAGCACGCTGTCCAGGTACATCGTGCGCACCCGCTCGGGGAACAGCCTCGCGTAGCCGGCCCCGAGGACACCGCCGTAGGAGTTGCCGAAGTAGTTCAGCCGCTCCTCGCCAAGCGCCGCGCGGATGGCGTCCAGGTCGCGGGCCTGGGTCGCGGAGTCGAGGTTGTCGAACAGGTCGGGATCGGTGTCGCGGCAGGGCCGCATGGCCTCGGCCCCGGCCGCCGCCGCGGCGTCGTACTGCGCCTCGTCGAGGGGTGTGCTGAACAGCGGACCGCCGATGCACTGCTCCACCGGCAGGTACCGCCCGTCGCTCCCGCGCGGGTTCCAGGTCACGACGTCCATCCGCGCGCGAAGCCCGGCGAAGGAGTCGATGCTGCGGCCCAGCGCGCGGACACCCGACATCCCGGGCCCGCCCGGGTTCATGACCACGGCGCCGGAGCGGACCGGACCGGTGGCCGGGGCCCGGGCCAGGTCGAGGGTGATCGTGCGCCCGGCCGGGTCGTCCCAGTCCACGGGCACCTCCAGCGAGGCGCACTCCAGTGGCCCGCCGTCCGGGCACGGCGCCCAGCTCAGGGCGGACCCGCCGGCACCGGTGGCCGCCGCGGCGACGGCCGGGCTCGCGACCACCAGCGTCGCGGCCACCGCCACCAGGCCCCCCAGGATCGTCGGTCTCATGTCGTCCTTCCGTCGACGGGCTCGAACGGGGACGACGCTAGGAACGACAGGTCCGCCCGCGCGTCTGCCGATGGGCATAGGGGATCCCGGAGGGGGCCGCAATGGCAGAGTCACGGCCGTGGACACCCCCGATCTCGACCCGGTCCGGAGCATCGTCACCGCCGAGCACGGCCTGGTGGGCGTGAGCGTCGTGCGCGCCGACGGCACTCCGCACAGCTCGCTGGTCAACGCCGGCGTGCTCGACCACCCGACGACCGGGCGCCCGGTGGTCGGGTACGTCACCTACGGCCCGGTCAAGCTGCGCAACCTGCGCGAGCGCCCGGCCACGTCCCTGCTGTTCCGCTCCGGCTGGAAGTGGGTCGGCGTGGACGGCACCAGCGAGCTGATCGGCCCCGACGACCCGGCCGACGGCGTCGACGCCGAGCGCCTGCGGCTGCTGCTGCGCGAGGTCTTCACCGCCGCCGGCGGCACCCACGACGACTGGGACGCCTACGACCGCACGATGCGCGAGGAGCGCCGCACGGCCGTTCTCGTCACCCCGACGCGTGTGTACGGCAACTCCTGACCGGTGCCCGCGCCGCTGATCATCGACCTGGACGGCGTGCTGCGCCGGTGGGAGCCGTTCGACGCCGTCGAGGCCCGCCACGGCCTGCCCCGCGGCGCCCTGCCCGCCGCGGCGTTCGAGCCGGGGCTCCTGCACCGGGTGGTGACCGGGACGATCGACGACGACCGCTGGCGCGCCGAGGTCGCCGGCGCGCTGGCGGCCGCGCACGGCCCGGCGGCGGCGCGGGCGGTGGCCGAGTGGTCGGCGTCGTCGGGGGCCGTCGAGCCGGCCGTGCTGGAGATCGTGCGGCGGTACCGGCGGAGCGCTCCGGTGGTGGCGCTGACCAACGCCACCAGCCGCCTCCCGCACGACCTGGCCCGCCTCGGCCTCGACCGCGAGCTCGACCGGGTCTTCTCCAGCCACGAGCTCGGCGTGGCCAAGCCCGACCCGCGGGTGTTCGCGCTGGTCTGCGGGCAGCTGGGGCGGGAGCCCGCCGAGTGCCTGTTCGTCGACGACACCGAGGGCCACGTGGCGGCGGCGCGGGAGGCGGGACTGCGGGCCCACCACTACCGCTGCCCGGACGGTCTCGCGGCCTTCCTGGACGCGGCTTGACCCTGACGCAGGGTCAGGGTCGGACAGTCATCCCATGGTCATCCGATACCTCCTCGCCGACGCGCTCTCGCTGTTCGGCAACGCCGTGGCCGGCGTCGCGCTGCCCTGGCTCGTCCTGGTCCGCACCGGCGACGCCGCGGCGGCGGGCCTCATCGCCGCCGCGGCGGCGCTGCCGATGCTGCTGGCCGCCGTGGTCGGCGGCGGGGTGGTCGACCGGTTCGGTCGCCGCCGGATCTCCGTGGGCGCCGACCTCGCCTCGGCGGCGGCCATCGCCGCGCTGCCGCTCGTCGACGCCTGGACCGGGCTCACGCTGGGCTGGTTCATCGTCCTGGGCGTGGCCGGGTCGCTGTTCGACGTGCCCGGCATGACCGCGCGGGAGGCGCTCGCCCCGGACGTGGCCGCCGCGGCGGGGGTGCCGCTGGAACGGCTGGCGGGGTTGCGGGAGGGCATCGGCGGGGTGGTGCTGATCGTCGGGCCCGCGGTGGCCGGTGGGCTGCTGGCGCTCCTGGACCCGGTCACCGTGCTGTGGGCGACCGTCGCCTGCTCGGCGCTGGCCGCGGCGGTGACGGCCACGCTGCCGGCCGGGGTCGGCGCGGCCACCGGGCGCAGCGGGTTCCTGGAGATGGGTCCGGCGTGGTCGGTGCTGCGCGGCGACCGGCTGCTGCTCACCATCACGCTGGTGTCGGTGGGCGCCGTCGCGGTGATCGCGCCGCTGCAGGGCCTGCTGCTGCCGGTGCACCTGGTGGCGCTGGACTCGCCGGGGGTGCTCGGGCTGGTGATCACCGCCATCGCGGTGGGCGGGATCGGCGGCGCGAGCGCGTACGCCGCGGTGGGCGCCAAGGTCTCGCGACGGGCGACGTTCGTCCTCGCGCTGCTCACCACGACCGCCGGCATGGTGGTGCTCGCGCTGCTGCCGCCGACACCGCTGCTGCTGGGCGCCGCGGTGCTGGTCGGGCTGGGGATGGGCCCGCTCTCGGCGATCACGACGGTGCTGCTGGGCGAGCGGATCCCGGAGCGGGTGCGCGGGCGGGTCATGGGCCTGCAGAACGCGGCGGTGCTCGCCGTGGCCCCCGTCGGAATGCTGGGGGCGGGACTGCTGGTGGAGGGGATCGGTGTGCGCCCGACGGGCATGCTGGTGGCCGGGCTGTGGCTGCTCGTCGTCGTGGCGACACTGCTGGCCCCGGCCCTGCGCGCGCTCGAACCGGCGATGGAGGTCGTTGCCGATGCTGACGATCGGTGAGCTGGCCAAGCTGGCCGGCACCACGGTGCGCGCGGTGCGCCACTACCACGGCATCGGGCTGCTGGCCGAGCCCGTGCGCGACCACTCCGGCTACCGCCGCTACGGCGCCGCCGCGCTGGTGCGGCTGCTGCGGGTGCGCCGGCTGCGCGAGCTCGGGCTGGCGCTGGACCGGATCGCCGAGCTCCTCGACGGCGCCGAGCCCGCCCTGCACGAGGCCCTCGACGCGCTGGACGCCGAACTGGCCGCGCAGGCCGAGCGGATCGCCGCGCAGCGCGCGCAGCTGGCCCGGCTGCGGGCGGCCAGCCCCGACCCGGAGCTGCCCGAGCCGCTGGCGGTGATCTTCGCGAAGGCCGTCGCCGACGGGGCCCCGGCCAGGGCGGTCGCGCTGGAGAAGGAGGTGCTCCTGCTCGACCTGGCCCTGCACCCGGAGCGCACCGACGCCATCGTCGCCGAGTACGTGCGGGTGTACGAGCGGCTGGTGCAGCGGCCCGACTACGCCGAGCTGGCCCGGCGCTTCGACGCGCTCGCCGACGTCGACGCGGACACCGCGACGGTGGACGGGCTGGCGGCCGACATGGCGGCCATGATCCGCGCCGAGCACGCCGCGGGCGAGCCCCGCGGCAGCTGGCACCCGCTCGCCGAGGTCGTCATGAGCGACTGGGGCACGACGATGCCGCGCTCCCAGCGGCGGGTCATGGACCGCGCCATGGAGCTGGTCGCCGACCTCTACTGAAGCCGGGGGTGGGCGGACCGCACGGTCTGCGCGTGCGACCCGCGGTCCTTGACCACCGGCCGCGGGGACGGCGACGATCACCACGTCGACGGTGCGGTCGGGTGGCGAGGAGGCCAGGCATGGTGGCGGTTGAGACGGTCCGCGGTCCGGTCGAGGTGGACGACCTCGGTGTGACCCTCATGCACGAGCACGTCTTCGTGCTCACCCCGGACGTCTTCAACAACTTCGGCGACCAGTACTGGGACGAGGAGGAGCGGGTCGCCGACGCCATCGCGAAGCTGACCGCCCTCAAGGAGTCGGGGGTCGACACGATCGTCGACCCCACGGTGATCGGGCTGGGCCGCTACATCCCGCGGGTGGCCCGGATCAACGCCGAGGTCGACATCAACATCGTGGCCGCGACGGGGCTCTACACGTTCGACGAGATCCCGCACTACTTCCACTACCGCGGGCCGGGCACCGACCTGGGCGGCCCGGAGCCGATGGTGGACATGTTCCTGCGCGACGTCCACGAGGGAATCGGTGGGACGGGCGTCAAGGCCGCGTTCCTCAAGTGCGTGGTCGAGGAGCGCGGGCTCACCCCGGACCAGACCCGGATCCAGAACGCGATCTGCGAGACCCACCGGCAGACCGGACTGCCGATCACGGTGCACACGAACGCGGCGCACCAGACCGGCCGTCTCGCGCTGGAGTTCTACGCGAAGCAGGACGTCGATCTGACCAAGGTTGTGATCGGGCACGCCGGGGACACCAACGACCTGGACTACCTCAAGTGGATCATGGACCAGGGCGCGACGATCGGCTGCGACCGGTTCGGCGTCGACCTGTACAACCCGACCGCGAACCGCGTGGCGACTATCGCCGCGCTGTGCGCGCAGGGCTACGCCGATCGGATCGTGCTCGCCCATGACGCCTCCTGCTACATGGACTTCTTCGCCGGCGAGGAGACCCAGGCCACCCTGGCAGCGGTCCTGCCCAACTGGAACTTCCAGCACATCGGCCAGGACGTGCTGCCGGCGCTGCGCGAGTCGGGCGTCTCCGACGAGCAGATCACCACGATGATGGTCGACAACCCGCGCCGCTACTTCACGCCCGCGGGCTCGTGAGCGGGGTCGAGCCGCTCCCCCGCGGCGCCGCGCCGTTCGACGCGTCCGGGATCGAGCGCGACGCCGCGGGCGTCGCGCACTACACCGGGCTGGCGCCGTCGCTGGTGGCCCTGCTGCGCGCGGCCGTCGAGGCGAACCCGGACGGCGAGGCGCTGGTCGAGATCGGCGGCCGCAGGCTGACCTACCGGCAGCTCTGGGACGGGTCGGCGCGCGTGGCCGGCGGGCTGGCGGCGGGGGGCGTGCAGCGCGGCGACCGGGTCGCCAACCTGCTCCCGGCCGGGGTCGACTGGGTGCTCGGGTTCCTGGGCACGGTGCTGGCCGGGGCCGTGGCGGTGCCGGTGAACACCCGGTTCGCCGAGCCGGAGATCGACTACGTGCTGGCGGACTCCGGCGCGAAGGCGGTGCTGCGCCCCGGCGGGCCGCTGCCCGACGGCGAGCCGCACGTCGTGGCGGACCAGGCGCACGACGACCTGGCCGCGATCTTCTACACCAGCGGCACGACCGGCTTCCCCAAGGGGGCGATGACCAGCCACGAGAACTTCCTGTCCAACGTCGAGACGGCGTTGCGGGTCATCGACCTCGACCGCGCCGAGGGCCCGTCGACGCGCAACCTGGTGTCGGTGCCGCTGTTCCACGTCACCGGCTGCAACAGCCAGCTTCTCGTGCAGATCGGGCTGCGCGGCACCACCGTGGTGCTGCCGGTGTTCGGCGTGCAGGCGTTCCTGCGGGCGATCGTCGACGAGCGGATCAACGTGCTGACGAGCGTCCCGGCGATCTACGCGCTGGCGATGGCCCAGCCGGAGTTCGACGCGATCGACGTCGGCGCGGTCACCCGGGTCGCCTACGGCGGAGCCCCGATCGCCCCCGCGCTGGTCCGGCGGATCACCGAGAAGTTCCCCAACGCCCGGGTCGGCAACGGCTTCGGGCTCACCGAGACCTCCTCGATCTCGACGTTCCTGCCGCACGAGTGGGCCGCCGAGCACGCCGACTCGGTGGGCTTCGCGGCGCCGGTGGTCGACCTCGCGCTGGCCGAGGTCGACCCGGTCAGCGGGGTCGGGGAGCTGCTCATCCGCGGTCCGAACGTCGTGCGGGGCTACTGGAACAAGCCCGAGGCCACCGCGGCCACGTTCGTCGACGGCTGGCTGCACAGCGGCGACCTGGCCGGCGTGGACGAGCACGGCCTGGTGCGGGTGGTCGACCGGGCCAAGGACATGATCAACCGCGGCGGCGAGAACGTGTACTCGGTCGAGGTGGAGAACGCGCTCGCCGGGGCGCCCGGCGTGGCCGACGCCGCCGTGGTCGCGGTGCCCGACGAGGTGATGGGCGAGAAGGTGGGTGCGGTCGTCGTGCCGCTGCCCGGAGCGGAGTTCGACCCCGAGGAGGTGGTCGCCTACCTGCGCGAACGGCTGGCCGACTTCAAGGTCCCGCAGTTCTTCGCGGTGTCGCCCGATCCGCTGCCGCGCAACCCGGGAGGCAAGATCCTCAAGCGGCGGCTGCGCGACGGCACGCAGTGGGGCGAGCCCGTCTTCGGCCGCTGATCGGGTCAGGGCAGCCGGAGGGTCTGCAGGGCCAGCCGGTAGCCGGCCTCGATCTCCGCTCCGTCGTCGTCGAAGTAGGCGTTGTACCGCAGCGCGACGAGGCCGTCCGCGACCTCCACCACGCAGACCTTCGCCAGGATGGTCTCGCCGTCGCGCTCCATCTGGAAGGCGGCCTCCGCCGCGGGCAGGCCGGCGGCCGCGCGCCGGTCGGTGAAGGTCGGTCGGCGCACCTCGTCGTAGGCGCGCGACTCGCGGGCGGCGGCGAGGTAGTCGAGCAGGGCGCTGCGCGGGTCGCCCGCCGACGCCGGGGCGGTCGCCACGGAGAGGGACCCCCGCAGGCTGACGGGCTCGGTCACCGTGATGTCGCACCTCTTCGCGAACGGGCCGACGGCACCGTCGTCGAAGAACCCGCCGTCCGGGTCGGCCACGGGCTGCCACCCCTCCGGGACCTGGAAGGCCACCGGCAGGTCGCAGACCGGCCCCACCTCGGTCGACGCGGGCGGTCCCGGCTCGGGCTCGGCGGCGGCGACCCGGCCCAGCAGGTCGCCGCACAGCTGCCGCACCTCGATGGCGGCGGCCTTGAACGGGGTCCGGCGCAGCTCGTCGAGGCTGGCCACCCCGGCCGCCCCCTCGGCGGCGGCGAGGGCGGTGTCGAGCACGGGACGCAGGGTCGGGTCGGTGGTCCGCACGGCCACGGCCCGGACGTCCTCGGCGTAGTCGGCCAGATCGGCGCGCAACTGCGCCGTGTTCTCCGGGGTGGGCGGGTCCTCCTGGCCGTCGAAGATGATCTGGAACTTCAGGTTGGCCGTGAGCTTGAGCTCGGTGCACACGTCGACCTCCGCCGATCCGCCGGTGAAGGTGGTGGCCGGCACCTGGCCCAGGGCGGGGGCCGGGGGCGGGGTGCTCCCGCAGCCCGCCAGCACCGCCGCCATCGCCAGCGCCAGCGCCGGGGCGACGGTCGCGCCGCCGGTCCCCGCACGTCGACGCGCACGCGTCGGCACCATCCCGAACCCCGATCCGCTCGCCGCGCCACCGGCGGTCGGCGGGCCGCACGACCGTCCGGGACCGCGGATTCCCGGGCTGGACCGCCCGGCTGTCCCGGACCCGATCGACCGGCGGTGGGGCCGGGGGGAGCGAGCGGGTCCGCACCGGTATCGGCGCGGCGGATCAGCCCATTACCGGTCCGCCCGCCACAGGGCCGGGATCGGCGCCGATTGCGGCCGTTCAGCCGCCGGCCGCTCGCCCGTCCGGCAGGTGGTCGCGGGTCAGGACCGGGTGAGCAGGGCCCGGGCGAAGAACGCCAGGTTGGCCGGGCGCTCGCCGAGGCGGCGCATGAAGTAGCCGAACCACTCGGTGCCGTAGGGCAGGTAGACGCGCATCCGCAGGCCCTCGGCGGCGAGCTCGGTCTGGGCGCGCGGGCGCACGCCGTAGAGCATCTGCAGCTCCCAGTCGGCCGGGCCGCGGTCGTTGCGCGCGGCCAGCACGCGGGCGATCTCGACGAGCCGCGGGTCGTGGGTGGCGACCATCGGCAGGCCCCGACCCTCCATCAGCACCCGCAGGCAGCGCACGAATGACCGGTCGACCTCGTGGGCGGTGCGGAACGCCACCGACGCGGGCTCGTCGTAGGCGCCCTTGCACAGCCGAACCCGGCTGCCCGGCCCGGAGAGGTCGCGGCAGTCGGCCTCGGTGCGGCGCAGCTGCGACTGCAGCACCGCGCCCGTCCACGGGAAGTCGACGCGCAGGTCGCGCACCGTCTGCAGGGTGCGGTCGGTGGTGGTGTGGTCCTCCATGTCGACGGTCACGGTGGTGCCGGCGGCGCCCGCGGCGGCGCAGACCTGCCGGGCCGCGTCCAGGGCGATCTTGTCGGCGTCCACCGGGAGCCGCTGCCCGAGCGCGGAGAGCTTGACCGACACCTCGGTGCGGTGGGCCAGGCCCTCGTCGGCCAGCCGGACCAGC
This sequence comes from Pseudonocardia humida, assembly GCF_023898865.1. GTDB lineage: Bacteria > Actinomycetota > Actinomycetes > Mycobacteriales > Pseudonocardiaceae > Pseudonocardia > Pseudonocardia humida. The sequence continues at coordinate 23,616 of NZ_JAGSOV010000010.1, read as the reverse complement.
AGCCGCAGGTACGCGGCGACGATCCCGTCGGCCTGGGCCCGGTCGGTGGTGTCCTCGCCGAGGTGGTCGACGGTGATGTAGCGGTCGGTCGCGAGCCTGCGCACGGCGGCGACGGCGTCGTCGTCGCGGGTGCCGGCCACGAACCTGCCGACCAGCGGATCGAACGGTCCCGACTCGACCACCCGCCGCACCAGCGGCGAGCGGGCGGCGGCGAGCACGGCGGTCCTGAGCACGGGCGACCTCCCTGGGGACGGGACCGGTTTCCGGATCGTCGCTGTTCCGGCTCGGTGTTTCCGGATCACAACTGTTGGTGGTGACGATAGTGCGCCCGGCGCTCGCTGGCCGGGGACCGCCGCGCTTCCTAGGGTGGTCGCCACACCCACCACCGAGGCCAACCCGATCGGGAGGCTCCCCCATGGACGCGACGACGACCACCCCGGCCCCGCGCAACGAACCGGTGCGCGACTACGCCCCCGGCTCGCCGGAGCGGGCGAGCCTGCAGGCCGCGCTGGCCGAGCTGGGCGGCCAGCGGCACGAGCTGACGGTGACCGTCGACGGCCGCCGGTACATGGCGGGCGGCGCGCGCTTCGACGTCGTCGCCCCGCACGACCACGCCCACGTGCTGGGCACCGGCGCGAACGCCACCCACGCCGACGCGAAGTCGGCGGTGGAGGCGGCGCTGCGGGCCGGGCGGGAGTGGCGCGCGCTGCCCTACGACGAGCGGGCCGCGGTGCTGCTGCGCGCGGCCGACCTGCTGACGGGCCCGTGGCGCGACCGGATCAACGCAGCGACGATGCTGGGCCAGTCCAAGACCTGCTACCAGGCCGAGATCGACTCGGCCTGCGAGCTGGCCGACTTCTGGCGCTTCAACGCCCACTACGGGCGCCGGATCCTGGAGGAGCAGCCGACCAGCGGCCCGGGCGTGTGGAACCGCATGGACTACCGCCCGCTCGAGGGTTTCGTCTACGCGATCACCCCGTTCAACTTCACCGCCATCGCCGGCAACCTGCCCACCGCCCCCGCGCTGATGGGCAACGCGGTGATCTGGAAGCCCTCGCCCACCCAGTCCCTGGCCGCGCACCTGACGATGCGGCTGCTGGAGGAGGCGGGCCTGCCCCCCGGCGTGATCAACCTGCTGACCGGCGACGGCAGGGACGTCTCGGAGGTGCTGCTGGCCGACCGGGCACTGGCCGGCATCCACTTCACCGGCTCGTCGGCCACCTTCCAGCACCTGTGGAGCCAGGTCGGCGCGCACATCGGCGGCTACGCCACCTACCCGCGGCTGGTCGGCGAGACCGGCGGCAAGGACTTCGTGGTCGCGCACCCGTCGGCCGACGTCGACGTGCTGCGCACGGCGCTGGTCCGCGGCGCCTTCGAGTACCAGGGCCAGAAGTGCTCGGCGGCGTCGCGGGCGTTCGTGCCGCGGTCGCTGTGGGCGCGCCTGCGCGACGACCTGGCCTCGGAGGTGGAGTCGCTGCCCATGGGCGACGTCGCCGACTTCGCCAACTTCCTCGGCGCCGTCATCGACCGGCGCTCGTTCGACAAGGTCTCCCGGGCCCAGGAGCTGGCCCGCGCCGAGCTGGACGTGCTGGTCGGGGGCACCGCGGACGACTCGGTCGGCTACTTCGTGCGCCCCACGGTCGTCGTCGGCGAGGACCCGACCCACGAGATGTTCCGCACCGAGTACTTCGGTCCGCTGCTCTCCCTGCACGTCTACGACGACGCCGACTTCGACGCCGTCCTGGAGCGGGTCGACGCCGGCTCGCCCTACGGGCTGACCGGCTCGATCATCGCCACCGACCGGGCGGCGGTGGTGAAGGCCTCGGAGGCGTTGCGGTTCGCCGCGGGCAACTTCTACGTCAACGACAAGCCCACCGGGGCGGTCGTCGGGCAGCAGCCGTTCGGCGGCGGGCGGGCCTCGGGCACGAACGACAAGGCGGGCTCGATCTACAACCTGCAGCGCTGGGTGAGCCCCCGCACGATCAAGGAGACCTTCGTGGCCCCCACCGCCTCCCCCTACCCCCACCAGGCCTGAGTCCCCCCGGCGGTTCCCGTCGAGAACGAAGTTTGTTGGGGGTGGTCCCGGGCCCAAACCCCCCCACATCGGTGAAGTTGTTGTCGTTTGGACCGGTCCAAAACGACGACAGCTTCGTTCTCGACGGGTGGGCGGGGCGGGGCGAGGGGTCAGCAGGTCTCGTCGAGCTTGACGGCGCCGAAGTCGATCGCGGTGTCCGGGGTGATGGTGGCGCCGGGCGGGACGCTCTGGTCGCAGACCTTCCAGTTGCGGTCGGCCACCTGCTGGCGGTGCTGGCCGGTGGCGTCGTGGCTGGTGGTGACGGCGATGCCGAAGTCGGTGAGGCCCTGGATGGCGTCCTGGGCGTCCTGCAGGCCGGTGCCGACCAGGTCCGGCATGGTCCAGCTGCCGCCGCCGACCGGGACCGTGTCGGCGGCGGCCGGGGTCGCGGTGGGCAGGGCGGCCCCGGCGGACGGGGTGGTCGCGACGGCGGGTGCGGGCGCGGGGGCACTGGGCGCCGTCGGGGTCGGGGTCGGCGAGCCGCACCCGGCGAGCAGCGCCGCGGCCAGCGCGACGAGGGACGGGACGGTGGCGGCGGGACGCACGGGCGGCTCCTGTCGGGTCGGCGTCGGATGTGTCGCCGAGCGCGACCGCGGCATTACTCCGGCGGGACCCCGCTCCACCGCCCCCGCCCCCCGCCGCCCCCCGCCGCCCGGACCCGTCGAGAACGAGGTTGCTGTCGGTTGGACCGGTCCACAATGACGACGAGTTCGTTCTCGACGGGTGGGGGTCAGGGGTTGGTGGGGGCCACCTCGGCGATCGCCTGCACCACGTGCCGGGCCGCGCGGCGGACCTCGATCGGCAGCCGGCGGCCGTTGGTCAGCTCGGTGGCGGCGGCGTACAACGTGTGCGCGACGGCCGCGCGCAGCGGCTGCGGCACCTCCGGCAGGTCGTTCAACCGCTCGGCCGCGGCCTGCATCTCCCGCGATTCCTGGTCCTCACGACTGCTGTACGGGCGCGCTTCGGGCATGGGTCCTCCCCCACGTGTGCGGATGGGCTGCACGGGGCGGGGGAAGCGCTCCGCACGGCGACACTAGCTCGCGGGCAACGCTCTGACCAGCCACAACGCAGTAGTCACCCGGCTACCGAGTGCCCGAACCACCCGTCCGGGGGACGATGTGCGGAGGTCAGCCGCGGGCCCGCTCGCCGACCGCGGCCCGGTCTGCGATCTCGGCCACGCGCTTGGCCCGGGTCTCCGGACGGCGGGCCTCGACCAGCCAGACGAGCATCAGCCGCCGCGGCGAGCGCGGGAACGCCTCCCACTGCTCGCGGGAACCGGGGCGCGCGTCGAAGGCGGCGGCCAGGTCGTCGGGGACGACCAGGTCCTCGACGTCGTCGAGCAGCGTCCACGACCCGTCGGCCTTGGCCGCCTCGACCACCGCCAGCCCCGCCGGGGCCATCTGGCCGGTGGCGAGCAGCCGCTCGATGCGCTGCTTGTTCGGCCGCGCCCAGCCGCTGCGGGCCCGGCGCGGGGTGAAGTACTGCATGGTGCGCTCGGCGTCGAGGCCCTTGGCCTTGCTGTCCACCCACCCGAAGCACAGCGCCTGCTCGACCGACTCCACGTAGCGGACCCCCGGTCCGGGCACGGAGGGCTTGCGCAGGACGAGCCAGACGCCGGTCGCGCGGTCGTGGTTCGCGGCGAGCCACGCGCGCCACTCGTCGAGCGTGGCGGGCTCGACCCGCTCGCCGCCCTCGACGCCGCTACTCATCGTCGGCCTCCGGTTCCGAGCGACCGCGCGCCGGGGGCTGCCGCTTCTGCATCTGGGCCTTCAGCTCGTCGAGGTCGAAGCGGTACTGCCCACCCGGCGTGACGAGTGTGGGCTTGATGAGGCCGCGGGTCACCCAGTGCGAGAGCGACCGCGCCGAGGCCCCGATGGCCTTCGCGGCCTGTCCGGTGGACAGTAGACGTCCGGCCATGGTCTGCACCATACGAGCTGGTCAGGCCTTGATCACTCTCCTTGCGCTGTTCCGGATATTCTCCAGCGCTGTTGCTTGGGACGACGTGGTCGCCCGGCTGCTCAGCGGGCACGCCCGCACCGACGACGGCCTCTGCGCGGGCTGCACGAGACCCGGCCGCGGCACGCCGATGCTGCCCTGGCCGTGCTCGCTGTGGACGCTCGCGCGCACGGCCCGGACGCTCGCCGGCTCCCGGCACGGACCGGACTCACCGCCGCCGGGGGGCGGGCGGCCGGTCAGCGACCGCTGAGCACCTCACCGACCACGGCCAGCGCCCGGTCGAGGTCGGGGCCGCTGGGCCCGGCGTAGCCGAGCACGACCCCGGCCACGCCGGGTCGGTGGACGTGGTGGCGTGCCAGGCCGTCGAGCGCGACACCGCGCGCGGCCGCGGCCTCCCGCACCGCCCGCTCCGCCCGCCCGTCGGCCAGCCGTACGACGACGTGCGCCCCGGCGGCGTCGCCGATGGGCCGGTGCCCGGCGCCGGTCACCGCGGCGACCGCGGCCTGCCGGCGGGCGGCCAGCTCGCGGCGCAGCCGGCGCACGTGCCGGGACAGGTCGCCGTGCGCGGCCAGCCCGGCGAACACCCGCTGCCCGGCCGGTGGCGGGCGCAGCCCGGTGCGCTCGCGCTGGTCGAGCACGGCCCGCCGGACCCCCGGCGGGGCAACCATCCACCCGGCGCCCAGGGTCGGGGTCAGCAGCTTGCTGCAGGTGCCCAGGTGCACCACGACGTCGCGGCCCAGCGCGGCCAGCAGCGGCAGCGGCGCGACGTCGTAGCGCATCTCGCCGTCGTAGTCGTCCTCCATGACCCAGAAGCCGTCGGCGCGGGCCCGCTCGACCAGCGCGACCCGCCGCGCCGCCGACAGCCGCGCCCCGAGGGGGTACTGGTGGGCCGGGGTGCAGTAGACGGCGGCCAGGCCGGCCGGCAGCGCGTCCACGACCAGGCCCTCCCCGTCGACCGGCACGGGCACCACGGTGAGCCCGGCGGCCCGCAGCGCGGCCACCGCCCGCTGGTAGCCCGGCTCCTCGGCGGCCACCCGGGAGCCCGCGGGCAGGGTCCGGGCCAGCTCGGCGATCGCGCCGGTGCTGCCCGCGGTGGCTAGCAGGTCGGCCGGGTCGGCGGGCAGCCCGCGGTGGCGCAGCAGGTGCTCCACCACCGCCGCGCGGAAGGCGGGCACGCCCACCGGGTCGGGCTCCTGGTCGGCGGGCGGGTCGGCGGCGGCCCGCCAGGCCCGGCGCCAGGCCGCCCGGTCCAGCGCCGCCACGCACGGCCGCCCGGCGGAGAGGTCGATGAGCGCCGGCGCCGGCGCCCGCCGCGGCGGCGGTCCGGGGGCCGCGACGACCCGTCCGGGGGCGTCCACGACGAACGTGCCCGCCCCGCGCCTGCCCTGCACCCAGCCCTCGGCCAGCAGCTGCTCGTAGGCCGCGGCCGTCACCGTCCGGCTGACGCCCAGCGCCGCGGCCAGCGCCCGGGTCGAGGGCAGCCGGTCGCCCGCGCGCAGCGTGCCGTCCGCGGTGGCCGCGCGCAGCCCCTCCGCCAGCTGGACGGCCAGCGGGCGGGCGGCGGCGCGGTCCAGCAGCAGCGGCGGCAGCTCCACCGGTGGCCTCCCGGAATCGACGGAAAGTGGCCCTCGCAGGATGCCACCGGGGCGGTCAGGCTGGACCCGTGAGCACCACGACACCCACCCTGTCCAGCACCCCGCGCAGCACCCCGACGCGGTTGCGCGAGCGCGCCCGCAGCGACCGCGCCGACCTGCACGCCGTGCTCGACGCCGGGCTGGTGTGCCACGTCGGGCTGGTCCGCGACGGCGCCCCGGTCGTGCTGCCCACCGGCTACGGCCGCGTCGACGACGTCCTCTACCTGCACGGCTCCACCGGCGCGGGCTGGCTGCGGATGCTCGACGGCGCTCCGGTCTGCGTCACCGTCACCCACCTCGACGGGATCGTCTACGCCCGCTCGACGTTCCACCACTCGATGAACTACCGCAGCGCCGTGGTGCACGGCACGGCCCGCGTGGTGCGCGACCCCGACGAGGTGCTGCGCGCCCTGGAGGCCGTCACCGAGCAGCTGGCACCCGGCTCCTGGACCCACGCCCGCCGGCCGGACCGCCGCGAGCTCGCCGCCACCGGGGTGTTCGCCGTCGACCTGGCCGAGGCCGCGGTCAAGGTCCGCAGCGGCCCGCCCGGCGACGACGAGGAGGACATCGCCCAGGGCGGGCGCTGGGCCGGGGTGCTGCCGGTGCGCACCACGTTCGGCGACCCGATCCCCGACCCCACCCTGCCCGCCGGCGCCCCCGTCCCCGACCACGTCCGCGCCCGCCGCTGACCGGGCGCCCACCCGTCGATCAGGGCAGCGGCTCGGGCGGGCGCCAGCCGGCGATGGAGGACAGGGGCTCGGGGCCGTCGTAGTGCCGGCAGGAGCAGTCGACCCACTCGTAGCGCTTGACGTCGCCGTCGCTGTCCCACTTCGAGGCGCGCTTGACCTGCTGCCGGCAGGCCCGGCCGTCCCTCGTGCGCGCCGTAGCCGTGCTCGCAGGAGCAGATCGCCTTGAGCGGCTCACCGAGGCGGCGGCGCTCCGCGGCGCGCCCGGACACCCGGCCCAGCGCGAAGGCCACCAGCGCGGGCCCCACGGCCAGCCCGGCGCGACGAGCATGGACAGGGTGGTCGGATCCACCGCGGACACCCCCCGTGTGCGGTCGTGCACCGAGGATGCCACCGGGGCGCACCCCCGTCGAGGACGAGGTCGTGGTGATCGACAGACCGCCCGACCACGACGACGTCGTTCCCGACGGGGGTGGGTGGGGCCTCGGGCGGGTGACGTAACCTCGGCCCGCGTGGAGGACGCCCGACCGACGACCCACCCCGGCACCGAGCACCTCGACGTCGTCGAGGTCCCGCGCAGTCACCTGGAGCTGACGTGAGCACCGGCGGCCCCGGTCCCGACGACGACGTCGCCGTGCTCGACGCCGTGGTCGGGCGCCCCGCCTGCGCCGACGACCCCGGCACCTGGTGCGCCCGGTTCTACGACTGGACCAACAACGACTTCCTGGCCAACTCGGCCGACGCCATCGTCTCGGCCACGATCAACATCACGCTGATCGTCGTGCTGGGGCTGGTCGTCCGGTTCTTGCTGCACCGGGCGATCCACCGGGTCGTCGACGGCGCGACCAGCTCGCGGCTGTCGCGGCTGCTCGGGCGCGCACCGCGGCGGCTGCGCCCGGAGACCAACGGCGCGGCCGTCTCGCAGCGGCGCGGCCAGCGGGCCAAGACGATCGGCTCGGTGCTGCGCTCGATCAGCTCGGCCGTCGTGCTGGTCATCGCCTCGATCATGATCCTGGCCGAGTTCGGCGTGGCGCTGGCCCCGGTCCTGGCCTCGGCGGGCATCGTCGGCGTCGCGGTCGGCTTCGGCGCGCAGAACCTGGTGCGCGACTTCCTGTCCGGGATGTTCATGCTGCTCGAGGACCAGTACGGGGTGGGCGACATCGTCGACCTCGGCGAGGCGGGCGGCGTCGTGGAGGCCGTGGGGCTGCGGATCACCACCCTGCGCGACGTCAACGGGACCGTCTGGTACGTCCGCAACGGCGAGATCCTGCGCGTGGGCAACAAGAGCCAGGGCTACGCCGTCGCCGTGGTGGACGTGCCCGTGGCCCACAGCGCCGACGTCACCACCGCCACCGACCTGCTCAGCCGGGTGGCCGTCGAGCGGGTGGCCAAGACCGACATCGCCGACGACGTGCTGGAGCCGCCGGAGGTGCTGGGCATCGAGCGGGTCGGCCCCGAGGGCGTCACCCTGCGGCTGACGGTGCGGGTCAACCCCGGGCGGCAGTTCGCCGTGCAGCGCGCGCTCAACGGTGCGATCACCGACGCCTTCGACGACAACGGCGTGCCGCGCCCGGGGATCATCCCGACCCTCACCCCGCCCTCGGGCGGACCGGTCAAGTCCTGAGACCGGCTCAGGAGCCGACGGCCACCGCCCGGTGCTCGACGAGCTTCCCGTCGCGCACCCGGACCATGTCCGTGCCGCGCAGCTCGACCGGGCGCCCGTCGCGGTGGCCGTGGCTGCGCAGCCTGCGGGCCACCATGTCGCCGTCGACGAGGACCTGCCCGACGTCCACGGTGAGGTCGGGCACGGCATCGCCCCCGCCAGCGGTGCGGCCGCCGATCCCGCCGACCGCGCCGAGCACCTGCTCGCCCTGGTCCTGGACGGGTTGCGCGCCCGACCGGAGCGGGAGGGGATGATGGGGTGGTGAGCGAACCGCAGAACTTCTACGCCGAGGTGGGCGGCGCGCCGGTCTTCGAGAAGCTGGTGGCCCGCTTCTACCAGGAGGTGGCCGCCGACGACGTGCTGCGCCCCCTCTACCCCGAGGAGGACCTCGGCCCGGCCGAGGTGCGGCTGCGGATGTTCCTCGAGCAGTACTGGGGCGGCCCGCGCACCTACTCCGACCAGCGCGGGCACCCGCGGCTGCGGATGCGGCACGCGCCGTTCAAGGTCGGGCCGATCGAGCGCGACGCCTGGCTGCGCTGCATGCGCGTCGCCGTCGACGAGTCCGGCCTCGACGCCGCGCACCGCGACCAGCTCTGGCAGTACCTGCAGTACGCGGCCATGAGCATGGTCAACAGTGACTTCTGAGCGGGGCGCGCTGTGACCGACGAGCGGAACGCGACCCCCGCTCGGGGGCTCCGGTCGCGGCCCCGGGTTTGACAGGATCTGCCTCGTGCAGTGGTGGCGGGACGCGGTGATCTACCAGGTCTACGTCCGGTCCTTCGCGGACTCCGACGGCGACGGCCTGGGCGACCTCGAAGGCGTGCGCACCCGGCTGGGCTACCTGGAGCTGCTCGGCGTCGACGCCGTGTGGCTGACCCCGTTCTACCCCTCCCCCATGGTCGACCACGGCTACGACGTCGCCGACCCGCGCGACGTCGACCCCGCCTTCGGCGACCTGGAGTCCTTCGACGAACTCCTCGACGACGCCCACGACCACGGCATCCGGGTGATCATCGACCTGGTGCCCAACCACACCTCCAGCGACCACGAGTGGTTCCTGGCCGCCCTCGCCTCGGCCCCCGGCAGCCCGGAGCGGGCGCGTTACCACTTCCGGCCCGGCCGCGGCGAGGACGGCGCCGAGCCGCCCAACAACTGGCTCAGCGTGCTGGGCGGGCCCGCCTGGACGCGCGCGCCGAACCCCGCGGGCACCGGGCAGGCCGAGTGGTACCTGCACCTCTACACGCCCGACCAGCCCGACCTGAACTGGGACAACCCCGAGGTCTGGGCCGACATGGAGAAGACCATCCGGTTCTGGATGGACCGCGGCGTCGACGGGTTCCGGATCAGCGCGGCGCACGGCATGAGCAAGCCGGAGGGCCTGCCCGACGCCGCGCACCCGGTCGGCGCGATGGTCACCGACCGCACCGAGGACCCCCGCTTCGACGACGACGGCGTGCACGACGTGCACCGGCTCATCCGCGCCGTCGTCGACGACTACCCGCAGAGCCTGACGATCGGCGAGATCTGGGTGGCCGACGACGAGCGCTTCGCCCGGTACCTGCGCCCCGACGAGCTGCACCTCGGGTTCAACTACCGGCTGGCCCACGCCGGCTGGGACGCCGAGGCCCTCCGCGCCGCCGTCGAGCGCTCGCTGGCCGCGGTGGCCGCCGTGCCCGCTCAGCCCACCTGGACGCTGTCCAACCACAACCTGCCCCGCCCGGCCACCCGCTACGGCGGGGGCGCCATCGGCCGCAAGCGGGCCAGGGCGATGGCGCTGGTCGAGCTGGCGCTGCCCGGCGCCGTGTGCCTCTACAACGGCGAGGAGCTGGGCCTGCCCGACGCCGCGCTGCCCGACGAGGCGCTGCAGGACCCGGTGTGGGAGCGGTCGAACCGGGCCGAGCGCGGCCGCGACGGCTGCCGCGTGCCGATCCCGTGGGAGGACGGCGCCCCGGGCTACGGCTTCACCGACGGCAGCCCCTGGCTGCCGATGCCCTTCGAGTACAGCCTGCTCACGGTGGCCGAGCAGCTCGAGGACACCGGCTCCATGCTGTCGCTGGTGCGCCGGGCGGTGGAGCTGCGCAAGACCCACGTGGGCTTCGAGGGCGACGGCGAGGGCCTGGAGTGGTTCGGCGCGCCGGAGGGCTGCCTCGCCTTCCGCCGGTCCGGCGGGACGCTGGTCTGCGCGCTGAACACGTCCTCGCAGCCGGTGCCGCTGCCGCCCGGGGAGATCCTGCTGCACAGCGGGCCCATCTACGACGACATGCTGCCCCCGGACACCTCCGCATGGCTGCAGTGACCCCGCCGCGCCCGCTCAGCCGATGAGCAGCGGCAACGCGGTGATCCGGCGGCGCACCACGGCGCCGTAGCGGGCGTCCAGGCGCAGCCAGCTGCCGTTGGCCGAGACGCGCACGACGTCGCTGCCGCCGTCGCCGACGGCGCCGAGGAAGCCCATCCCCGACAGCGCGAACAGGCAGCGCATCGGCACCTTCACCGCGGCCGCCCGGCCCGGCGCGGCCGCTGCCCGGTCGACGTCGGGGGCGACGGTGAGCACCACCTGGTCGAGCAGCGAGGTGGGCGGCCCGTGCGGCCCGGCGTTCTCCTTGGCCACGGCCAGACCGCGCTCGGTCAGCCGCTCCAGCTCGGCGACCGGCACGTCGTCGACCGGGTACCAGCCCTCGTCGGGCGGCAGCTCCCCCGGCCACAGCGCGCCCGAGCCCGGGTCGATCGTCTCGGACCGCTCCACGGTGAGCGCCGTGAGCAGCCCGGAGGCCGACGCCGTCACGTCGGTGGGTTCGAGGGTGCCGTGCACGGAGCGGGTGACCAGGGCGTCGAACGGGGTCGGCGCCCACACCGCGACCCGGCCGTCGGTCGCCCGCAGCCGCACCGCGGCCATCTGGTCCAGCCGGACGACGCGGGCGACGAAGGAGCCGAGGTCGCCGCGCTCGGCGCGGTCCGGAATCTTGAGCGAGCTCACCCCGACCATCGTTCCAGGAACGCCCGCTCCTCGGTCAGCAGCCTGCGCGGGCGCTGCGCCGCCAGGTCGAAGGTGGCCATGTCGGTGTGGGCGCTGATGGCCACGGGGTCGCTCGCGGCGGGGCCGTCGTGCATCTCGTAGGAGATGCGGAACGACGCCGCGCGCACCTGGTCGATCCACATGGCCACGTGCAGCGGGTCCGACCGGTAGGAGATCTGGCGCCGGTACCGCACGCCCAGGCCGGTGACCAGCAGGCCGGCCGCGAAACCCGGCACCCCCTCGACCGCGGCCGCGTCGAAGACCAGCGCGATCCGCGCCTCCTCCAGCAACGTCACCGCGCGGGCGTGGTTGAGGTGGCGGTAGGAGTCCTGGTCGGCCCAGCGCATCGGGACCGCCGTGGCGAACCGGGCCACTACCGGGCCAGCCCGCGCAGCTGCCGCGACACCACCGAGAGGGTGGCCAGGTCGAGCACGCCGGTCTTGTCGACCTCGTCCAGGGACGACCGGGCCCGGACCAGCCGGGAGGCGTTGGCCTGCTCCCACTGCTCGATCGCCTCGTCCACCGGGGTGCCCGGATCGGCCTCGCGCAGCGTGTCGAGGGTGATCGCGCGCAGCGACCCGTACAGGTCGTCGCGCAGCGCCAGCCGGGCCAGCGCGTGCCACCGGTTGCCCCGGGCCAGCGCCGACACCGACGACAGCACCCGGTCGAAGCTGAGGTGCTCGGAGATCGCGTAGTAGAGCGCGGCGACCTCCTCGGGGTCGCGCGGCTCGCGGTCGCGCTCGGACAGCTCCACCAGGTCGACCACGTCGAGCAGCCCGAACCCGTACATCAGCGCGGCCGACTCCAGCGCGCAGGCCTCGCCGACGCCGTCGGCGCGCAGCTTCTCCGCGTACGCGTCGACCGCCTCGCGCTCGCGCCCGCGCAGCAGCTCGGGCAGCTGACGGCGCAGCGCGCTCACCGAGGCCGCGAACCGGGCGGTCTCGGCCCCGACGGCCAGCGGCTGGGGCCGGTTGGTGAGGAACCACCGCGAGGCCCGGTCGAGCAGCCGGCGCGACTCCAGCACGATCCGGTCGGAGACCGCGGTCGGGATGTGCGGCGCGCGCATCGCCTTCCACAGCGTCGGCAGCTCGAACACCCGGGTGGTGACCGAGTAGGCGCGGACCACGTCGCTCGGCGCCGCGGACAGCTCCTCGACCAGCCGGAACGCATACGTCGTTCCGGCGTTGTCGACCATCTCGTTGACCAGCTGGGTGGTGACGATCTCGCGGCGCAGCGGGTGCTGGGCGACCGCGGCCGGGAACCGCTCGCGCAGCGGGCGGGGGAAGTACTCCGGCAGCCGCGAGGCGAACGCCGGCACGTCGGGCAGGTCGGTGGCCAGCAGGCGGGCGGTGAGGTCGAGTTTGACGTGCGCGAGCAGCGTCGACAGCTCGGGCGAGGTGAGCCCGGTGCGGGTCTCCTCCCGGGCGGCGAACTCCTCGTCGGAGGGCAGCACCTCCAGGCCGCGGTCGAGCCCGGTGCGCGCGGCGAGGTCGGCGGTGAGCCTGCGCTGCACGTTGAGCATGCCCGGCGCGTGCGCCCGGCTGACCCCGAGCACGGCGTTCTGCTCGCGGTTGTCGTCCAGGACCAGCTCGGCGACCTCGTCGGTCATCGAGCCGAGCAGCTCGTTGCGCCCCTCGCGGTCGAGCTCGCCCGCCACGACCAGCCGGTCGAGCAGGATCTTGATGTTGACCTCGTGGTCGGAGCAGTCCACGCCTGCCGAGTTGTCGATCGCATCCGTGTTGATCTTGCCGTTGGTGTGCGCGAACTCGATCCGGCCGCGCTGGGTCAGACCCAGGTTGCCGCCCTCACCGACGACCCTGACCCGCAGCTCGTGGCCGTCGATGCGGATGGCGTCGTTGGCCCGGTCGCCCACGTCGTCGTGGGTCTCCTCGACCGACTTGACGTAGGTGCCGATCCCCCCGTTCCACAGCAGGTCGGCAGGCGCCCGCAGGATCGCCGAGATCAGCTCGGGCGGGCTGAGCCGGATGACGCCGTCGTCGAGGCCGAGTGCGGCGCGCATCGCCTCGCCCACCGGCACCGACTTCGCCGTGCGCGGCCACACCCCACCGCCCTCGCTGATCACCGAGCGGTCGTAGTCGTCCCAGCTGGAGCGGGGCAGCTCGAACAGCCTGCGCCGCTCGGCGTAGCTGCGCGCGACGTCCGGGTCGGGGTCGACGAAGACGTGGCGGTGGTCGAACGCGGCCAGCAGCCGGATGTGCTCCGAGAGCAGCATCCCGTTGCCGAACACGTCGCCGGACATGTCGCCGATGCCGACGACGGTGAACTCCTCGGCCTGGGTGTCGACGCCGAGCTCGCGGAAGTGGCGCTTGACGCTCTCCCACGCGCCCCGCGCGGTGATGCCCATCGCCTTGTGGTCGTAGCCGACCGAGCCCCCGGAGGCGAAGGCGTCGCCGAGCCAGAAGCCGTAGGAGGCGGCCACCTCGTTGGCGGTGTCGGAGAACTTGGCCGTGCCCTTGTCCGCGGCCACCACCAGGTAGGAGTCGTCGCCGTCGTGGCGGACCACGTCCGGCGGCGGGACCGTGCGGCTGACGCCCGCCTCGTCGTGCACGAGGTTGTCGGTGATGTCGAGCAGGCCGGAGATGAACGTCCGGTAGCAGAACTCGACCTCCTCGGGGGAGGTCTCGCGCCGGACGATGAACCCGCCCTTGGCGCCGACCGGCACGATCACCGCGTTCTTCACCGCCTGCGCCTTGACCAGGCCCAGTATCTCGGTGCGGTAGTCCTGGGGGCGGTCGGACCAGCGCAGACCGCCCCGGGCGACCGGGCCGAACCGCAGGTGCACGCCCTCGACGCGGGGCGAGTACACGAAGATCTCGAACTTGGGCCGCGGCGCCGGCATGTCCGGCACGGCCGCCGGGTCGATCTTGAACGAGAAGTAGGCCCGGTCGCGGAACCAGTTGGTGCGCAGCGTGGACATGATCATCGCCAGGTAGCCGCGCAGGATGCGGTCGGCGTCCAGGCCGGTGACCGCGTCGATCAGCGTTCGGACCCGGCCCAGCGCCCGCTCACCGACCTGCTCGCGCTCCTGGACCGCCGGGTCGAAGCGGGCCCGGAACAGCTCCACGATCGCCCGCGCCGTGGCCGGCTGGGCCAGCAGCGTGTCGGCCATGTACTGCACGCCGTACGGGCTGCCCAACTGGCGGGCGTAGCGGGCGTAGGCGCGCAGCACCGCCACCTCCCGCCACTGCAGCCCGGCCCGCAGCACCAGCGCGGAGAACCGGTCGGACTCCGCGTCGCCGCGCCACGCCGCGCTGAACGCCGCGCAGAAGCCGCTCTCGACCTCGTCCTCCGGCCGGTCGGCCAGCGCGGCGCTGGTGGCGTCGTCCAGGCGCAGCCCGAAGTCGTAGAGCCAGCAGCGGGTGCCGTCCGGGCGGGCGAACTCCGACGGGCGCTCGTCGAGCACGTCGACCCCGAGCTGCTGCAGCAGCGGCAGCACCGCGGTCAGCGTGGCCGGCGCGCCCGCCAGGTACAGCGTGAACCGGCGCTCGCGCTCACCCGGCTCCCCCGACGCGGGGTGGCTGGGCGCGCCCGGCGTGCGGTAGAGCCGCACGTCGAACGAGCCCGGACCGGGCAGCGCGCCGATGCGGCGCATGTCCTCGACCGCGCGCTCCGGCGACACCGCCGCCTTGTATGCCTCGGGCACCCCGTCGAGCAGGTCGGCGACGCCGACCGCGTCGGGCGCCGAGAGGAGCTTGTCGTCCCAGTTGCGGGCGGCCTCGGTCAGCTCGTCCTGCAGGTCGAGCACGTCGACGGCGCCGAAGCCGGGCGCGTCCGGCCTGGCGTGCACGGTGAAGTGCACCTGGGCCAGGTTGGACTCCGACACCCGGGCGGTGTAGTCCACCGAGGTGCCGCCCAACCTGCGCTCCAGCACCCGGGCCATCGCCAACCGCGACGACGTCGTGTACCGGTCGCGCGGGAGGTAGACCAGGCAGGAGACGAACCGGCGGAACGGGTCGGGGCGCAGGAACACCCGCACCACCCGCCGCCCGGCGATGGCCAGCACCCCGGTCGCCGTGTCGTGCAGGCCCTGCGCGGTCGCGGTGAACAGCTCCTCGCGGGGCAGCCCGGAGATCACCTCCAGCATCCGCTGCCCCGAGTAGGACTCCAGCGGCAGCCCGGCCAGCTGGATCGACCGGCGCACCCGGCGCTCGACCAGCGGGATGTCCAGCACACTCTCGTGCTGGGCCAGGACGGTGAGGGTGCCGATGAAGCGGTGCTCGCCGCGCAGGACGCCGTGCTCGTCGGTGTCGCGCAGGGCCAGGTAGTACGGGTGCGCCGGGCGCAGCGGGCTGGGCACCGTGGCGCGGGTGATGAGCAGCAGCTCCGGCTCGGTGCCCGCCGGCGCCACGCCGGGCGCGAACTTGGCGGCCAGGCCGGAGTCGCGCCGCATCAGCCCCAGCCCCGGGTCCGCCTCGTCCGCGGAGCCCTCGGCGGGCTGGTAGCGGTAGCCCAGGAAGGTGAGGTGGCCGTCGGCCAGCCAGCGCAGCAGCCGCCCGACGTCGGCCGGGTCGGTCTCGTCCTCGTCGGTGCCTGCGGTGCCGGGCGGCATCGCGTCGGCCAGCTCACGGGCCCGGCGCAGCATGGCGCCGGAGTCGTCGACGACGTCGCGCACGTCCGACAGGGCCTTGCCCAGCAGGTCGGCCAGCCCGGCCGGGGCCCGGGCGCCCAGGTCGACGTGGATCCAGGACTCCACGATCGTGCCGGGGGGCGGCTCGGCGGGGTCGGCGTCGGCCAGCACCTCGGCGAGCTTGCCGTCGGGGTCGCGGCGGACGACGACGATCGGGTGGATCAGCCGGCTGGCCTCCCCGCCGACGCGCGAGACCGCGGCCAGCACGGACTCGACCAGGAACGGCATGTCGTCGGTGACCACCTCGACGACGGCGCCACCGCCCCCGCCGGACGCCGGGTCGCTGCTCTCGGCGGCGCGCACCCGGATCGCCGGCTGCCCGGGCGCCCGCTGCTCGGCCAGCTGCAGGTGGGCCCGGGCCGCGTCCTGCAGGTGGATCAGGTGCCCGCCCGTCGCGGCGCCCGACGAGCCGGAGACCGGCGGGGTGTCGGTGGCGTGGCGGGCGTACAGCTCTCCGAGGGCGGCCAGCTCCGGATCGGGGTCCGGGTCCGTCCGCTCGCTCGTCCGGCTGGTCACATGCAGCTCCGTGGCTCGTCGGCGCCGGCCGGGTGTCGGCCGACCACCGTGGGTTGCGTGGTCATCTCGTGGGCGACGCCGTCACACTAGTCCGGCGGTCACCCCGTGGCGGGACCCCGGCGGAGGCCTCCCCGCCCCGACGCGGGAGTACCTGCGCCAACGCCGGGCGGTGGGTTCGTCAGATGCCCCGGTACTCGGCCAGGGCACCGGCCAGCAGGTCGGCCAGTCCGAGGCCCTCGGTGGACCCGTCGGCCCGCTCGCGGCCCCGGGCCGCACCGGCCGCCGGGGCGGGATCGGCCTCGGGGGCCGCTCTCGGCCCGTCCGGCGCGGGGTCGTCGGCCCGGCGACGCCCGCCGCGGGGCGCGGTGCCCTGCCCGGCGGTGCCCTGCTCGGCGGCGGGATCGGGGCGGGACGTGCCGCGCCCGGCGGGCGGGTCGGTCTTGTCCTGGCCGTGGCGGCCGGGCACGACGCTCGACATCACGCCCGTCTCGCCGGAACCGTGCCGACCGGTGACCGGCCTGGTGAACGGCGGCGGCGCGGACCGCTCCGGCTCCGACCGGTCGTCCGCCCGGCGCCGACCCCCGCCGCCCGGCCGTTCGAGCGCCTGCGGGCCACCGGCGTCGCGGCGGACGGGACCGGAGGGGGCGGCACCGGGGCCGCGCGGCGCCGGCGCGTCCAGCCGCTGGAGCAGCTGGGCCCCCACCGGGCCATCGGAGTTGCGCACGGCCGCCCGCAGGTTCATGCCGGCGAGATCGCCTGCGTCACCGGGGTCACCGGCGAACCCGTCGAGCACCCCGGGCAGCCGGCCGCGCATCCACTCGGTGGCCGCGGCCCGGCTCCAACCGGGCACCCGGACCACCACCACTCCCGGCTCGTCCTCGTCGATGCGCCCGCCGGCCGGGAGGCGACCGCCCAGTGCCTCGGCGACGGTGCGCAGGACCCTGGCCGAGCGGCGCCCGACCAGCCGCCGCCCCTCCCGGGCGATGTCGATGCCGACCACGCACCCGTCGGTGTCGGGCGGATCCGCGGCGGGGCGCGGCTCGGCTACGGGTCGCCGGTCCGCAGGTGGCCGCTCGGCGGGCCGCGACGTCGTGGGCTCGGCGAGCACCGGCTCCAGCAGCTCCGCGGGCAGCGGGCCGAACAGGGCCGCGTCGGCGGCCGACACGGGATCGGCCGCGGGCCGCGGCGCGTCCTCCGCGGCCGGCTCGGGCCGCACCGCCGGGAACATCGCGGTCTCCGCGCGGGCGTTCGCCGCCTGCCGGGCTCCGCGGCCCGATCGCGCCGGCCCGGCGGGCTTCGCGGCGGGCGTACCGCTCGCCCGGCGACCCGTGGGGCGCTCGTCCCCGGCCTCGTCCGCGGCGGGCTCCGGCTCCGCACGGCGCCGACCGGCCCGGGCGCCGTCGCGGTCGTCGGAACCGTCCCGCCGGAGCGGCGCGCCCTCGGCGGGATCGTCGTCGATCTCGGCGCGGCGGCGGCCGTTCGCACCGGCCGTCGACCGCCCACCCGCCGGAGTGCCGGTTCGACGGCCCTCGAAGGGATCGTCCGACCGACGCTCGGGCTCCACAGCCGGCGCATCGTCCGGCTCGGGCCGACGGCGACGGCCGGCCGGGCGGGCGGCGTCCTGAGCAGCCGCGCGGGACGCGGCGGCACGGTCGCCGACCTTCCCGTTCCCGGCGGCGCCGTCGGCGGAGGGCTCCGGATCGGCGCGCCTGCGCCCGCCGGGGAGCCCGCGGCCGGCGGGCCGGGTCAGGGTCCAGGCGGTCGCCGCCAGTCCGCTCCCGGCCTCGTCGGCTCCGACACGCGGCTGCTCGTCGTCGGCGGGATCGGCTCCCGCCGCGGCCCGACGTGCGGAGCGGGAGGCGCGGGTCTCGTCCGAACCGACGTCGGTCCAGTCGTCGTCACTGGTCGAGCCATCGTCGGTGCTGTCGGCGGTGCTGTGGTCGGTGCCGCTTCCGGAGCTGTCGTCCCGGTCGCGGCGCGCCCGGCCGGAGGGCGCTCCGCCCGGCTCGCCGTCGCCGACCGCCGCGAACCGGGCGCGGCCGCGGGCCGGGTCCGCCCCGTCGCCGCCTGCCCCGTCGCCGCCTGCCCCGTCGCCGCCTGCCCCGTCGCCGCCTGCCCCGTCGCCGCCTGCCCCGTCGCCGCCTGCCCCGTCGCCGCCTGCGCCGTCGCCGCGTCCGCGGGAGCCGGCGTCGTCCCGGTCGTCGCGGGGCCCCGGGTCGCCGCCGGCGGCCTCGTCGGTGCGATCGGGCTGCACGGCCGGCTGCGAGATCCGCTCCCAGATGCGCTCGAGGTCGGCCAGCTCAGCGGCCAGCCACTCGGCCGAGAACGCCGCGGGTCGCGACTCCCGGCGCCCGGCCGCCGTCCGCCGCGCCTCCAGCTCCTCGGCCGCCGTGCGCCTGCGGTTCGGCGGGATCGGGTTGATCCCGCTGTCCAGCCGGTGCCTGCTCGCCGGCCCGGCGGGGTCGGCGCCGAGCGCGCGGCCCTCCGGCCCGGGTTCGTCGCGGTCGGGCGCGTCGTCGGTGTCGCTCACGCGGAGCAGTTCGGTCTGGTCATCGGCGGGCTCCTCCGGCTCGTTGCCGGGCCGCGGCCCGCGCATCAGCGAGTCGCCGGCGGGCGACTCGTCGGCGTCGCCCCGCCGGACGTCCCGGCCCGCGGAGCGCCCGCCGGGGCGCTGGTCGGTCTGGGCGCGCTCGGGTCGACCCGCGGGCTGCGACCGTTCGGGGGCGGGGCGGGCCGGACCCCGGCCACCCCCGCGCCCGGACCGCGACCCGTTGTTCCCACCGGTGGGAGCCGCACCGTCGCCGGCGTCGTCTCCCTGGGTGTCGGCACCGGTGGCGGCGTACTCGCCGAGCTGCCAGGCCCGGTCGACCGCCCGACCGTGCCGCGACCGCGGCCCCCGCTCGGGGACGCTGGAGCGCCCGGGGGCGGGCAGCAGGGCCGTGACCGGTTCCCCGGCGACCGGACCGACCGGCAGCGGACGGGTCGTGTCCGCCGCGCCGCGCCCGCCGTACCCGGCGGGTCCCGAGCCCGACGGCCGGGCCGCCAGCGAGTCCAGTGCCGTGCGGAAGCGCTCGGCGCGGCTGCGGTCGCGCCGCTGCGCGGCGACGCCGCGCTCCACCGTCGTCAGCGCGAAGTCGGGTCGGCCCGCCTTCTGGTAGACCGCCCCGAGCGCCGAGCAGCACAGGGCTTCGAGGTCGGGGGCGTCGCACTCGGCCGCGTCGCGGACCGCCTGGCCGAGGGTGTGCGCGGCGGTCTCGGCCGCCGTGCTGCCGACCGCGTTGGTGCGCGCGACCGCCAGGCGCAACCGGGCCAGCTGGCGGCTCGGGCGGCTGTGCTCCAGGCGCGGGGCCAGCTCCGCGCACCCCTGCCGGGCCTGCTCGGCGTCGCCCGCGTCGAGCAGGGACAGGATCCACTCCGCGGCCAGCGCCGCGGCCAGGTGGCCCGAGCGCGGCCCGGACCCGGTCGCCTCCCGGGCCCGCTCCAGCTCGGCCAGCCCGTCGGCGGCCCGCTCGGCGGCGATCGACGGGCGCCCGGACCGGCGGTGCGCCGCCGCGGCGACCAGCGCCACCGCGGCGCCACCGAGCTCGCGCAGTGGGGGCTCGACCTCCGCCCACGCCTGGCCCGCGCACTCCAGGGCGCCGTCGACCCGGTCGGGGTCGTCGTCGACGGCGCACCGCGCGAGCACCCCGAACGCGTCGCCGCGCAGCTCCGCCGGCCCGTGCTCGGCCAGCACCGGCTCCAGCAGCGCCGCCGCGGCCGCCGACTCCCCCGCGTTGACCGCCACCAGGGCCAGCTCGACGCGCAGCCGGCCCGCGGCCGGACCGTCGAGCACGCCGGGGCCCCACTCGGCCAGGCCGCCGATGACGTCGGCCGCGGTGTCGCGGCCGTCGCCGGTGGCCGACCTGGCGTGCACCGCCCAGCCGGCGGCGGCGAGCCAGCGGTCGCGGTCGTCGACGGCGGCCGCGGTCTCCAGGACGTGGTCGGCGAGGGCGGCGGTGAGGTCCGGCCGGGACCACCGCAGGTCGGCCGCCGCCGCCAGCGGGTCGGCGGGCACGGCCGCCGTGCTGCCGTCCGGGACGTCTGCCCCGGGCCGGATCGCCCTCACCGGACCTCCTGGTGTCACTGCGTCAGGACTCGCCGATCCGCTGGATCAGCGCGGAGTGGGATCGCTGTCAGTCACGGGTGAGCTTACGGTGGGTGACTCGGTGCGGACGCGCCGCGTCGAGCCCCAAGCGGTCGATCTTGTTCCTCTCGTAGGCCTCGAAGTTGCCCTCGAACCAGAACCAGGCCGCCGGGTTCTCCTCGGTGCCCTCCCACGCCAGGATGTGGGTGACCACGCGGTCGAGGAACCACCGGTCGTGGGAGATGACCACCGCGCAGCCCGGGAACTGCTCGAGCGCGTTCTCCAGCGAGGACAGCGTCTCCACGTCGAGGTCGTTGGTCGGCTCGTCGAGCAGGATGAGGTTGCCCCCCTCCTTGAGCGTGAGCGCGAGGTTCAGCCGGTTGCGCTCACCGCCGGACAGCACCCCGGCCGGTTTCTGCTGGTCGGGGCCCTTGAACCCGAACGCCGCCACGTACGCCCGCGAGGGCATCTCGACCTGGCCCACCTTGATGTGGTCGAGCCCGTCGGAGACGACCTCCCAGAGGCTCTTGTGGGGGTCGATGCCGCCGCGGTTCTGGTCGACGTAGGACAGGCGCACCGTGTCGCCGACGCGCACGGTGCCCGAGTCGGGCTGCTCCAGGCCGACGATCGTCTTGAAGAGGGTGGTCTTGCCGACACCGTTCGGGCCGATCACGCCGACGATGCCGTTGCGCGGCAGCGAGAACGACAGGTCCTTGATCAGCATCCGGCCGTCGAAGCCCTTGTCCAGGTGCTCGACCTCGACCACGACGTTGCCCAGCCGCGGGCCCGGCGGGATCTGGATCTCCTCGAAGTCGAGCTTGCGGTGCTTGTCGGCCTCGGTGGCCATCTCCTCGTAGCGCTGCAGGCGGGCGCGGCTCTTGGCCTGGCGCGCCTTCGCCCCCGAGCGGACCCAGGCCAGCTCGCTCTCCAACCGCTTGCGGAGCTTGACGTCCTTGCGGCCCTGGACCGCGATCCGCTCGGCCTTCTTCTCCAGGTAGGTGGAGTAGTTGCCCTCGTAGGGGAAGAACTGGCCGCGGTCGACCTCGAGGATCCACTGCGCGACGTTGTCCAGGAAGTAGCGGTCGTGGGTGACCGCGAGGATCGCCCCGGCGTAGCCGGCCAGGTGCTGCTCCAGCCACAGCACGCTCTCGGCGTCGAGGTGGTTGGTCGGCTCGTCGAGCAGCAGCAGGTCGGGCTTGCTCAGCAGCAGCTTGCACAGCGCCACGCGGCGCCGCTCGCCACCGGAGAGGGTGGTGACCGGTGAGTCCGGCGGGGGGCAGCGCAGGGCGTCCATCGCCTGCTCGAGCTGCGAGTCGAGCTCCCACGCGTCGTTGTGGTCGAGGATCTCCTGCAGCTCGCCCATCTCGGTCATCAGCTCGTCGGAGTACTCGCCCTCGCCCATCTTCATGGCGATCTCGTTGTACCGGTCGAGCTGCTGCTTGATGGTGCCGAGGCCTTCCTCGACGTTGCCGAGCACCGTCTTGGTCTCGTCGAGCGGCGGCTCCTGCTGGAGGATGCCGACGGTCGCGTCGTTGGCCAGCTTGTGGTCGCCGTTGTTGACCGGCTCCAGACCGGCCATGATCCGCAGGACGGTCGACTTGCCGGCACCGTTCGGCCCGACGACACCGATCTTCGCTCCGGGCAGGAAGTTCAGTGTCACGTTGTCGAGGATGACCTTGTCGCCGTGGGCCTTGCGGACCCGCTGCATGCTGTAGATGAACTCCGCCACGCCCACGATGGTAGTTCCGGCCACCTCAGGCCCCGACGCCCGCCTCGACCGGGGCGCCCAGACGTTCCGGCCGGTCGTCGGAGGGTTGCTCCCGCGCCGCCACCTCCCGCACGGCGTCCGCGGCGACCGCTCGACCACCCTCCGGTGGTGACCCGGCGGCCTCCGCCGGGCAGGGCCCGGGGCCGACGGACCGCTCACCGACACCCGCCACGGCGGGCTCCGCGGCACCGCGCCGGGTGCGGGTGAGCACCGCCCGGCAGCGCCCGAGGTCGGGGCCGACGACGTGGCCGGCCATCCTGATCTCGAAGCGCCGCCTGCCCTCCCACTCGTACTCGTCGGTGTAGAGCCTGCCGCGCACGACGACCGGGTCACCGAGGCCGATGGAGGCGAGCACGTTCTCGGCCAGCTGCCGCCAGCAGGTGACCGAGACGAACAGCGCGTCGCCGTCGGTCCACTCCGCATCGGGACCGCGCCTGCGCCGCGGCGTGCTCGCCACCCGGAACTTCGCGACCGTGTCGCCGTTGGGCAGCTTCCAGGCCTTGACCGGGCTCGCCACGTTGCCGACCACCGTCACCTGCGTCTCGTACATGTCCGCCTCCTCGATGTCGCCCGCCGCGGCGAGCCCTGGGACCGAGGATGGGGGGGACCGCGCGACATCGGCAGGTGCGCGGCCCGAACCTGTGGACAACCGCCCTCATGTGCACAGCTCGCCCCTCGGGACCGCCTGCGCGGCCCGCCCTGTCGGTGCCGTGTGCTTCCCGGTCGACCCGTCGGTGTCGGCCCTCCCGGATACGGTCCACGCGTGCAGCAACCCCCCGACCTCGACATCGTCCGCGCCTCCTACGACCGGGTCGCCGACACCTACGTCGATCGCGCCGTCGGCGACCTGGTCTCCGAGCCGTGGCTGCGCGCCGCGCTCGCCGGGTTCGCCGAGTCCGTCCGCGGGCTCGGCCCGGTGCTGGACGTCGGCTGCGGGCCCGGCACGGTGACCGCGCACCTCGCCCAGCTCGGCCTCGACGTGTCCGGGATCGACCTCTCGCCGAGGATGGTGGAGCACGCCCGCCGGCTGCACTCCGGACAGCGGTTCACCGTGGCCTCCGCCACCGAGCTCGACCTCGCCCCGGAGTCGCTGGGCGGCGTGCTGGGCTGGTGGTCGCTGTTCAACCTCCCGCGCGACGTCCTGCCCGGGGTGCTGACGAGCTTCGCGAGCGCGCTCCTGCCCCGTGGACAGGCGCTGATCGGCACCCACGTCGGCGACGGCGACCTGGTGCGCTCGCAGGCCTACTGGGGCATCCCGGTCTCCTGGACGACCCACCTGTGGCGCCCGGAGGAGCTGGTGGCGCTGCTGGAGAGCGCCGGCCTCGACGTGGTCGTCGAGATGCGCCTCTCGGTACCCCCGATGGGGTCGCAGGTGCTGCTCGTCGCGCAACGACCTGTCGGATAACGCAAAAAAGGGCCCGGTTCCGCAAATAGCGGAACCGGGCCCCAATGTTGAATGTCGGCGGCGACCTACTCTCCCACACCCTGACGAGTGCAGTACCATCGGCGCTGGAGGGCTTAGCTTCCGGGTTCGG
>NZ_JAGSOV010000081.1 GCF_023898865.1 Pseudonocardia humida | reverse complement strand
GCCGAGCGCGCCGACGTGACGGCAGGGCCTCGGGACAGGAGTGGCGGGGTGCCGGCCCTCGCAGGCCTCCGGCGTCCTCGCAGAGTGGGCCGGGTCCTCGCAAGCTGCGTGAGCGCTGCGAGGACCACGCGACTGCTGCGAGGACGCGGTGGCGCGTTCGCCCAAGCGGGCCGACGCGCCGACCCCGGGCGCCCGCGGGGAACGAGCTCGACCTATGGAGCGGAACCGCCCGAACCACACCCGTGTGGTTCCACGTGAAACATGGCGCGCTACCCCCGCCGGATCGCCCGCTCCACCATCGCCCCGTAGATCCGCCCCAGGTCGGTCCCCGCCGTCGCGGCGGCGAGCGGGAGGAGGGAGGTCTCGGTCAAGCCCGGCGACACGTTCACCTCCAGCACCTGCACGCGCCCCTCCTCGTCGACGACCGCGTCGAGGCGGGACACGTCGCGCAGGCCGAGCAGGTGGTGGGCGGCGAGGGCGGTCTCCTCCAGCGCGGCGAGCGTGGGGGTGTCGAGGCGGGCGGGGCAGTGGAACGTGGCGGCGCCCGGGGTGTAGCGGGCGGTGTAGTCGTAGACGCCGTCGCCGGTGTCGACCTCGACGGGCGGGAGGGCTCGGGGTTCGGTGCCGTCGTGCACGACGGAGACCGCGACCTCGGTTCCGGTGACGTACCGCTCGGCGAGGACGGCGTCGCCGTAGGCGAGGCAGCTGACCATCGCCGCGGGGAGGTCGGCCGACTCGGTGACGACCTGGGCGCCGAGCGCGGAGCCCCCCTGATCAGGCTTGAGCATCATCGGCAGGCCGAGCCGGTCCACCATCGCGGCCAGGACCGCCGGCGCGCCGAGCGCGCGGAACGTGGTGTGCGGCAGCGCGACCCACTCGGGGGTGAGCAGGCCTGCGCGGGCGAGCTCGGCCTTGGCGGTCGGCTTGTCCCAGGCGCGCCGACAGGCGGGGGCGGAGGTGCCGATGAACGGCACGCCCAGCAGCTCCAGCACCGCCTGCACGGAGCCGTTCTCCCCCTCGCCGCCGTGCAGGGCGATCGCGACGGCGTCGGGCGGGTCGGAGCGCAGCCGCTCGACGAGCGCGCCGTCGACGTCCCACTCGCGCACCGCGAAGCCGGAGTCGCGCAGCGCGGAGGCCAGCCGGCGGCCGGACCACAGGGACACCTCACGCTCGTGGGACAGCCCGCCGGCCAGCACGGCCACAGTTCGCTCGGTCACGGCTGCATTCTGCGCCACCACCGATCATGGACGGCGCCGGGTCGGCCGTCGCGGTGTTCCACGTGAAACAGCGGCCGGACGTGGAACGGGGGCACGAGCCGCGTGGCTCGTGCCCCCGTTCCGATGCCGGTAGCGCTCAGGGAGTGTGCGGGCTCGGGCTCTGCGGGCCGTTGCGCGGCTCGGCCCGCCCGAGCGACGGGCGCGGCGACGTGCCGAACGTGCGCATCACGTCGAGTTCCGCCTCCAGCACGCCGGCCAGCCGGCGCACCCCCTCGGTGATGCGCTCCGGGGTCGGGTAGCAGTAGGACAGCCGCAGCTGCCGGCTGCCCAGCCCGTCGGCGTAGAAGCCGGTGCCGGACGCGTACGCGACGCGGGCGGTCACCGCGCGGGGCAGCATCGCCTTGGTGTCGACGCCCTCGGGCACCGTCAGCCAGACGTAGAACCCGCCCTCGGGCACGTTCCACGTGCACCCGTCGGGCAGGTGGGTCTCCAGCGCCTCCAGCATCGCATCGCGCCGCTCGCGGTAGGCCTCGGTGAACGACTTGACCTGGCTGCGCCAGTCGTGCCCGGCGAGGTAGCGGGAGACGAGCATCTGGTTGAAGTTCGGCGGGCAGAGCACCGCCGACTCGGCGGCCAGCACGAGCCGGTCGCGCACCGCGGGCGGGGCCAGCGCCCAGCCGACGCGCAGCCCGGAGGCGAACGTCTTGGAGAACGACCCGAGGTAGATGACGTCGCGGTCCATCGACCGCAGCGCGGGGTTGACCGCACCGGAGAAGCCGAGCAGGCCGTACGGGTTGTCCTCGACCACGCGGACGCCGTAGCGCGCGCAGAGCTCCAGCACCTCGGCCCGCCGCTCGACGGTGAGCGTCACGCCGGCCGGGTTGTGGAAGTTGGGCACCGTGTAGAGGAACTTGGGGGTGATCCCCTGCGCGGCCAGGGTGCGCAGCGCGTCGTGCAGGAGGCTGGGGACGAGGCCGTGCTCGTCCATCGCGACGTGCACGACGCGCGCCTGGTACGCGGCGAAGCTGCCGAGCGCGCCCACGTAGGACGGCCCTTCGGCGAGCACCACGTCGCCCGGGTCGCACAGGATGCGGGTGACCATGTCCAGGGCCATCTGCGAGCCGACGGTCACCACGACGTCGTCGGGGTCGGCCCGGATGCCCTCCAGGGCCATCACCTCGCAGATCTGCTCGCGCAGCGCCGGGATGCCCTGGGCGGAGCCGTACTGCAGGGCGACCTGGCCCTCGCGGCCGACGAGGTCGGCGACCTCGACGGCGAGCGCGTCCATCGGCAGGGCGGCGAGGTTGGGCATCCCGCCGGCGAGCGAGACGACCTCGGGCCGGCTCGCCACCGCGAACAGGGCGCGGATCTCGGAGGCGGTCATGCCCGCGGTGCGCGCCGCGAACCGCTCGGCCGGCGCCGCCGCGCCGGGCGCGACGACAGGACGGGCGGACGGCGGCGGAACCGGCTCGGGCACGTGGTCCTCCGGAGGAGTGGCGACACTGGTGGTCGACAGGCGGTCTACGGGCCGTTCGAGTGTAACCAGGACGGAGGAACCTCCTGCCCTTCGTCGTGAATCCGGGCCCGGTCGCAGCAACCGGGGTGTTGTCGATGGCTGGATCGATCTACCGTCACAGGGTCGACGCAATCGGGGCGGCGGCAGTGTTGACCGTCGAATCCGGCCGCCGGAGGTTCCTCTTGTCCTGGCACGTGGCGGCCCTCACCCTGGACAATCTGGACGAACTCCCCAAGCGCTGCCGCCGGTGCGTGTTCTGGGAGCTGTCCGAGCACCTGGGTAAGCAGGCCACCGAGTTCGGCTCCACCGAGCTGGAGAAGGAGGCCTGGGTCTCCGAGGTGCTCCTGGAGTGGGGCTCCTGCGGGCGCATCGTGCACATGGGCGGCGTGCCGGCCGGCTACGTGATGTACGCGCCGCCGTCGGCGGTGCCGCGGGCGGCGGAGATGCCCACCGGTCCGGTCAGCGCCGATGCGGTGCTCCTGACCACCATGCAGGTCGTGCCGGAGTTCTCCGGCGAGGGCCTCGGTCGGATGCTGGCCCAGGCGGTCGCCCGCGACCTCACCCGGCGCGGGGTGAAGGCCATCGAGGTGTTCGGCGAGCAGCGCCCGGGCAGCGAGCCCGGCTGCCTCGTCCCGGCGGACTTCCTGCGCGGGGTGGGCTTCAAGACCATCCGGCCGCACCCGCGGTGGCCCCGGCTGCGGATGGAGTTGCGCTCGGCGATCACGTGGAAGGAGGACGTGGAGGCCGCGCTGGAGGAGTTGCTCGGCTCGATCACGATTCCGCTCCAGCCGGCCGACCCCGTGGGTGAGGTACCGAGCCCTGCATCCTCACGCGTCTGCGACCCGCTCAGCGCCTGCTGAGCACCCCCCTGGGCGCCGATCTCCCGGTGCCCGGTACGAGGAGCTGACCAGGGGGTCCGCGTGGCTCCTGGGGCACCTCGGGCCCTGTTTCGATCTCATCGGGCCCTCGCGGAACGCGAAAGCCGGTACCACCCGCAAGTGGTACCGGCTTTCTGGCTCCCGGTGGCCTCAGATGGCCTGGGCGCCGCCGCGCTCCAGTTCGTGGGCGAGCACGTCGGAGAAGGAGAACGTCCCGGTCGGCTGGTCGTTCTGGCCGAGCAGGTAGAGGCGCTTGACCGCGACGAGGATGCCCTCGGCGACGACGTCGCGGAACGCCGGGTCGAGCAGGCGCTTGCGGTCGCCCAGATGGGTGAGGTAGCCCACCTCCACTCGGACGGTGGGCATCCGGGTGAGCCGCAGCAGCTCCCAGGTGCGCGCCTGGGAGCGGCAGTCGAGCATCGCGGTGCGGGTGAGAAGCTCGCGCTGGATGAACCCGGCCAGCGCCTCCCCGACCGTCGACGTCGCCCCGGTGCCGTTGCCGAAGTGGTAGGTGGCCAGGCCCTGCGCGTGCATGCTGCTGTTGGCGTCGGTGTGCAGCGAGAGGACGAGGTCGGCGCCGGTCGTGTTGGCGAACTCGGCGCGCTCGGTCTCGGTGGGGCAGGTGTGCTCCTGCCGGGTCAGCATGGCGTCCATGCCGGTGGCCGACATGCGCCCGACGATCCGACGGGCCAGGTCCCACATGAGGTCGGCCTCGGCGACGCCGGCGGCCACCACGCCGCGATCGGCCCCGCCGTGCCCGGGGTCGACGACGATGCGCTTGCCGCGCAGCCGCGGCCCGGACTGGCGCAGCACCTCCTGCTCGCGCATGAGCCGCGGCCGCCCGCCGGTGACCTTGCGGCCCAGCTGGCGCAGGGAGCGCAGGGTGGCCGGTCCGCACATGCCGTCGGGGACGAGGCCGTACTCGCGCTGGAACTTGCGCAGCGCCTGCTCGGTCTGCTCGTCGAAGACCCCGCCGGGGCGGCCCGGGTCGAAGCCCAGCTCCAGCAGGCGCTCCTGCAGGGCGAGCACGTCGTCGCCGCTCATCGGGGCGGAGACCAGCAGGGCGAGCATCCGGTCGCCCAGGGTCCAGCCCGCCTCGCGCAGGGCGCGGTAGGTGGCCTGGCCGACGATGCCGTCGGAGATGAGGCCGCGCCGTTGCTGGAACGCCCGCACGGCACGCTCGGTGTCGGCGTCGAACCGATCGTCCTCCGGCGTCGCCGCCGGGCCCGTCATCAGTCCGAACTGGCGAAGCGTCGACCGGATCTCGACGACCGCCGGACCGCTGTCACCTCGGCGCAGCAGCTGCATGCACCCCTCGCTCGCTGATCGACTCGCACCGTCGCGACAGTGCCGGGCGCGGACCATTGTGCCTTGCCGACACGCTGACGGGTGACAGCGGGGCGTCCCCTGGCGCGTCCCGGCCGTGGTACGACGACGGGCCCGGTGCGCCACGCACCGGGCCCGCCATCATCACGTCACAGTGACGGGATACGTCTTCGTGTTGAACTGACGAGAAACTGTCAGCCCAGGTAGTCGGCCAGGTCGTTGAGCAGAGCGGCCTTCGGCTTGGCGCCGACGATCTGCTTCACGGCCTTGCCGTCCTGGAAGACGATCATCGTCGGGATGGACATGACGCCGTAGTCGCGGGCCGTCGCCGGGTTGGCGTCGATGTCCAGCTTGGCGACGGTCAGCTTGTCCTTGTTCTCGCCGGCGATCTCGTCGAGCACCGGGGCGACCATCTTGCACGGGCCGCACCAGGTCGCCCAGAAGTCGACGACGACGGTCTTCTCGCTGCCCAGGACGTCGCTCTTGAACGACTCGTCGGTGACGTCCACGGTGTTCTGGCCCATGATGATCTCCAGTCGGGTTCGGTTGGTGGATGCTGGGTGCGGCCGGGTCAGCCGTTGACGGTCTCGGCGACCTGCGCCGAGGCGTGCCCGTAGCCGCCGCCGGCCATCTCCGGGTCGATCGGGGCCTCGGCCAGCCAGCGCTCGGCGTCGATCGCCGCGGCGCAGCCCGACCCGGCCGCGGTGATGGCCTGGCGGTAGGTGTGGTCGACGAGGTCGCCGCAGGCGAAGACGCCGGGGATGTTGGTGCGGGTGCCGGGCGCGTCGACCAGGACGTAGCCCTCGTCGTCGGTCTCGACCTGGCCGCGCACGAGCTCGCTGCGGGGGTCGTGCCCGATGGCCACGAACATGCCGGTGACGTCGAGGGTGGACTCCTCGCCGGTGCGGGTGTCGCGCAGGCGCAGGCCCGACACGGAGTTCTCGCCGATGACGCCGAGCACCTGCTTGTGGGTTGCCCAGCGCATCTTCTCGTCCTGCTTCGCGCGCTCGAGCATGATCTTGGAGGCGCGGAACTCGTCGCGCCGGTGCACGACCGTCACCGACTTGGCGAAGCGGGTGAGGAAGGTGGCCTCCTCCATCGCCGAGTCGCCGCCGCCGACCACCGCGATGTCCTGGTCGCGGAAGAAGAAGCCGTCGCAGGTCGCGCAGGCGCTCACACCGCGGCCGAGCAGCTCCTGCTCGCCGGGGGCGCCCAGGTACCGCGCGGCGGCCCCCATGGCCAGGATGACGGCCTTGGCGCGGTAGGTGACGCCGTTGGCGACGACCTCCTTGACCGGGCCGGTCAGCGAGACGCTCTCGACGTCCTCGGTGCGCAGCTCGGCGTCGAACCGCTTCGCCTGCCCGCGCATCTGCTCCATCAGGTCGGGACCCATGATCCCGTCGGCGAAGCCGGGGTAGTTCTCGACCTCGGTGGTGGTCATCAGGGCGCCGCCGAACTGGGTGCCCTCGAAGACCAGCGGTCGCAGCTGCGCGCGTGCGGCGTAGACGGCCGCGGTGTACCCCGCGGGTCCCGAGCCGATGACGATCAGCTCTCGCACCTCGTCGCTGGTCACAGAAGCCACGTCCTCCCTGTCGTCTACAGCAGCCACAACACGATCCCAGCTCCGGACATTCCACGGGCGGGCACCCCGGCGCCGGGGGTGGCCCCCGTCACGGCCGGGGAGGGTGCTGCCCGATCCCGGCACGGCGCGGGACCGGCCGGACGGCTCAGCCGACGGCGGTGCGGCGGAACTCCAGCTCGTTGATCTGGGAGGAGTTCTCCGAGCCGCCGCCGCTCAGCCTGGTGATCCAGACCAGCACGTGGGCCACGGGCTCACCCCCGTCCAGCGAGACGGCGGTGGTGCCGTCGGACAGGGTGGCCTCGCCGATCGTGCTCATCTCCTCGACGTCGTCGTCGGCCGACTGCGCGGCCTTGACCTGCACCACCGTGCCCGCGCTCGGCGACTCGATGCTGATCTCGGCCAGGCTCACCGGGGACGCGAACGACACCATGATCCCGATCCCCGGCTTGAACACCGGGAACTGGTCCTTGTAGGTGGAGGTCTTCCACGAGCTGCCGCCGTCGCCGTCGATGACCTGCGCCACGCGCCCGGAGTTGTCCCCGGTGCCCGCCTTGTCGTAGACCTCGACACCGGCGGCCGCGACGACGTCGCCGACCGCGCCGGGTGCGGGCGCCGGAGCCGGCTCACCGGGCTCGCCGCCCTGCTGGGCGACCGGCGGGGTGCTGACGACGATGGCCGGGCCCTCCCCGCCGTCGTCGGACAGCAGCGACCCGAACTGGATGCTCAGGAACACCAGCACCCCGACGACCGCCACGGCCAGCACCGCCACCCCGGTCAGCAGCTTGCGCCGCCGACCCGGGTCGGGCTGGGCCTGCCCGGCGTCGTCGTCCTGCCAGACGTCGCCCGGGGACGAGGGGACGCCGTCGTGCTCGGGCGGGAACAGGGCGAGCCGGTCGTCCTCGGCGATGACCTCGTCGAGCAGCCGGTGCACGGCGGCCGCGGTGTGCACGTGGCCGGGGGCGTCCTCCGGGCCCAGCGTGCCGATGACCAGCGTGTCGAGCTCGACCGGGACGCCGGGGCGCTGCAGCGACGGCGTCGGCAGCTCGCCCGACGGCGGCCGCTCGGTGGCGGCCAGCCCGGCCCGCGCGGCGTCGACGCCGGACAGCGGCCAGTGCGAGGTGAGCAGCACGTACAGCACGGCGCCCAGGCCGCGGACGTCGTCGGCGGGGGTGACGGTGGGGCGCGGCAGCGCGAAGCAGACCATGACCTTGCCCTCGGGCGTGACCCGCACGCGCTGGGGGTGGTCGATGCCCAGCACCAGCCCGCGCCGGTGCGCCGCCTCGGCCGCGGCCGCCAGCGGGGCGACCCCGCGGGCCACGGCGGTGGGCTTGATGAGGCCGTCGGAGACCACCTCGGCCAGGCTCTTGCCGGGGATCCACTCGGTGACCGCCGCGCCGAGCACGTCGGGCGGCATCCCGCCGCTGCCGGGCGCGAGGACGTCGAGCAGGCGCGCGCAGCCGGTGTGCTCGAAGCTGCCCGAGCGCAGCGCGCGCACCATCATCTCGCCCGCCCGGGTGCTGCCGACGGACTCGCCGTCCGCCGCGGGGTCGGCGTCGTCGCCCGCGGGATCGGCGGCGAGGCGGCGCAGGACGCTGATCGCCACGTCGCGGCGCAGCATGGTGTCCTCGGCGCGCCAGAACTCCGCGCCGGCGGCGGTGTCCGAGCCGACCCTGGTCCGCAGGCGGTACCGCCCGGACAGCAGCATGCCGGTGATCGTGCCCGACGGCTGGGCGGTTGTGGTGCTGGTCTCCCCCGGCGCGTCGCGTCCGGGCCGCAGGTCCCGCTGCGTGTCGCCCGGGTCGGGGGGCATGGCCGCGACCGTCGCGTCGGCGGGGGCGGGGGCCCGGCGGGTCGGGGTCGGTCGTGGCGCGGGCGCCCCGGATGGTGGGCTCGCCAACTCGCTCACTGGTCCGAACCTCCCTGCGCGCCCGTGCACGGCTCCGCCCAGCGGCCAGCCTACTTCAGCGGGCCGGGCCGCGCCGAGCCCTCAGCCTGTCCACGATCCCGTCGATCCTACGGAGCAGCGGTTCGGTCTCGCGCACCCGGAGCACCCTCATGACCAGCAGGATGAGCGGGCCGCCGAGGACCAGCGCGAGGAACATCGCGGTCCACGCGCGCCCGAGCGCGGGCACGGCCAGCATCGGCTCCAGGTCGAGCAGCGCGAGCACCCCGCGGGCGGCGGCCGCGCCGACCACGGCGGCGGCCAGCGTGCGCAGCCCGGTGCCCAGGATCGTGCGGCTGGGCAGCCTGCCCAGCCGCCTGCGCAGCAGCACCTGGCCCAGCAGCGCCCCGGCCACGAACGACAGGGCGTTGGCGGTGGCCAGGCCCAGCACCACGTCGGCGGGCTCCAGCAGCACCGGGCACAGCAGCATCAGGGCGACCTTGACCCCCACCGTGAACAGCTGCACGAAGGTGGGGGTGCGGCTGTCGGTCATCGCGTAGAACACGCGCATCTGCAGCAGCGTGATCGCGTACGGGGCCAGCCCGAACGCCGAGACGGCCAGCGCCGTGCCGATGGTCGTAGCGCCGTCGAGGTTGGCCGAGCGCAGGCCGAACAGCGCCACGCCGATCTCCGGGCCGAACGCGGTGATCAGCGCCGAGATCGGGATCAGGAACACCGCGGCCAGCCGGCTGCCCAGCGACAGGTCGGAGACGACGTCGTCGTAGCGACCGGCCGCGGCGGCCCGGCTCATCCGGGGCATCAGCGCGGTCAGCAGCGAGACGCCGAGCACCCCGTAGGGCACCTGCAGCAGCAGCCAGGCGTTGTTGTAGGCGGTCGGCGCCCCCTCCCCGGAGGCGAACGCCACCCGCATGGTGACCAGGTAGCCGAGGAAGCCGACGAACGCGTAGAGCACCGACCAGCCGGCCAGCCGCCCGGCCGTGCGCAGCCGCGGGTCCCAGCCCCACACCGGCCGGTAGCGGAAGCCCGCCTTGCGCAGCGAGGGCAGCAGCACGACCGTCTGCGCGACGATGCCCAGCGTCGTGCCCAGACCGAGCACCAGCAGCCGGTGCTCGTCGGGGGTGAACACGTAGGCGCCGAGCATCGCCAGCACCACGACGTTGTTCAGCACGGGCGCCCAGGCGAACGGGCCGAAGGCGCCCTTGCTGTTCAGCACCGCGCCGACGATCGCGCCGATCCCGTAGAAGAAGATCTGCGGCAGCAGCAGGTAGGCCAGGTCGAGGGCCAGGTCGTAGGTCTGCGGGTCGCTCGCGTCGCCGGTGTAGAGGCCGGTCAGCAGCGGCGCGGCGAGCAGGGCCAGCGCGGTGATCAGCAGCAGCACCGCCCCGGCCGTGGTCAGCAGCCGCCGGGTGTAGGCGACCCCGCCGTCGGCGTCCTCGGCCTGCGCGCGCACCAGCAGCGGGATGAGCACGCTGCCCAGCACCCCGCCGATGAGCAGCTCGTAGACGATGTTGGGCAGGGTGTTGGAGATGGTGTAGGCGTCGCTCAGCGTGGTGACGCCGAGCACCGCGACCAGCGCGACCTGCCGGACGAACCCGGTGATCCGGCTGGTCAGGTTGGCGATCGCCATCATGCTGCTGGAGCGGCCCAGCGACGGCGTGCGGGTGGCGGTCTCCGGCCGGACGGGCGTGATCGGCTGGGTCAGCTCGGCGGCGGTCGGGTCGGCGGTCGGCTCGGTCGGCGGCCGCGGCTCGGCCGCGAGCAGCGGCTCGGTCGGGTGCTCGACTAGCGGCTGCCCACCCGGGGAGGTTCCGGCGGGCGGGGCCTGCGGGTCGGCGGGAGGCGTTCGGTGGCCTCGGTCGGGCTGCCGGTCGGGCTGGTCGGGCCGGCGGGCGGCGGCTGCTCGGGACCGCGCCGCACGCCCGGCATCGGGACGGTCAGCTGCGGGTCCGGGAAAGGATCCCCGCTGCGCACCGGCCGGACCGCCATGGCCTGCGTCGGACCGTCCTCCGCGACCGTCGCCACGTTCCCCCACGACCCGCTCGCCGACCCCCGCTGCTCCGTTCCCGTCCGCTCCGCCGCCGTCGACGCGGTGCCCGACGCGGGGGGAGAACCAGGGCGCGGGCCCAGCACGATCTCCCGTCGCTCGGGCAGCTCCCCGCGGCTCCGGCGCACCACCCGACGGGCGGCCAGCACCACGAGAAGGACGCCCGCGCTCCCCGTCAGCCACAGGGTGATGGTGCCGTAGACGGTGGAGCGCATGCGCAACCGGCTCGGCGGACCGAGCAGCTCGCCCCCGGGCGTGCGCACCGAGGCCTGCACCGTGAACTGCCCGGTCCTGGTCACCTCGGCGCTGGCGCTGATCTGGCGCCTGCCCAGCGGCGGGATCTCCTGCGGCCCGATCGGGGCGACCCGCAACCCCGGCGAGGGGGCGATCTCGACCTGCACCTCCATCGTCACCGGCAGGTCATTCGCCACGGTGATCAGCAGCGGGGCGTCCTCGGTGCCGAGCGCGTACGGGCCGGGCGGCTCGAGCACGCGGACCGAGGCGCGCAGGGCGTCGATGCGCTGGCGGGCCGCCCGGGCGGCGGTCTCGGCGTCCGCGTCGCGCCCACGCCACGCCGCGGACGCCGGCCGGACCAGCCCGCGCTCCAGGGGGGCGAACGCCTGCTCCGGCGACACCCCGATCGGCGAGCCGGGCCGGGCCGCGCTGCGCAGGTCGGCGACCGCGGCCGCGGTGTCGGCCACCGCGGCCACCACGTCCTGCGGGACCTCCCCGGCCGCGGCGTCGATCGGGTAGGCCAGCGGTAGCGCCGCACCCGGCGGGACCGGCGGGGACAGCGCGTCGGCGGCCCGCGGCCGCAGCATGCCCGCCCGCACCAGCGCCTCCACGCCGTCGAGCAGTGCCTCGGCACCGGTCCCGGTGACGCCCCAGGCGTGCGGCGGGGCGAGCACGAGCGGGCCGTCGTCGGTGGCGTCGCCGCCCTGGACGCGGAAGGCCAGCGCGCCGATGCCGTCCTGGGTGGCGAGCGCGCCTGCGCCCCCGGCCGGGCTGCTGACCGCGGCCGCCGCGCCGCTGCGCGACTGCCCCCGCGCCGCGGGCCCGGTCAGCGCCGAGGTGAGCAGGGGGTCGGTCAGCACGGCCGTCTGCACCGCCTCCGCGGTGGGCTGGGTGGCCTCGATCGGCACCACGCCGGTGACGCGCGGGGTGCGCCGCTGCTCGACGCCGTCCGCGGACAGCAGCACGGTCCGGTTGCCCGCCGCGGCCACCGCGTCCATGGTCTGGCCGTCCAGCAGCCCGGCCGCGGGCCACGTGGCGTCGTCGACGACCGGCACCCCCAGCAGCTGGGTCAGCACCTGGCGGCCCTGGCCGACGGCGCCGGTGGCCAGCGCGCCCTGCCCGCCGCGGGTCAGCGGGACGAGGTCGGCGTCGGCGTAGGGCAGCGCGAGGACGCAGGTGCCGGCGGCGACGGCGGTGAGCTCGTCGAGCCAGGCCGCGGCCACCGCCGCCCCGGCCCCGGGTACCGGTCTCCCGTCGGGGCCGAGGTAGTCGTAGCCGCCGCGCATCGAGGCCACGGTGTCGACCAGGTCGGGATCGATGGCCAGGCAGATCGCCTGGCGGACCGGGGAGCCCGCCGGGGCGGAGTCGGTGAGCGCCGACAGCAGCCCGCCCAGCCTGCCGTCCGGGGCCAGCGAGGCGGCCAGTGAGTCGTCGGTCAGCAGCGTGGCCGGGCCGGGCACCGTGGACACCCGGTGCGGCACGTCGGTGATCGGGTAGAGCATCGCGAACGGCGTGGCGTCCACCGGCTGCGGCGGTACCGCGTCCTCCCCGTCGGGCCCGGCGGGCAGCGACAGCACCGGCAGCAGCAGCCGGGTCCCGGCGAGCCGGGCCCTGGCCCCGTCCTCGGGCACCCCGTTGACGTTGACCAGCAGCTCGTAGACGCCCGGCGCGCCGAGCGCGAGGCCCTCCTGCGGGGCGCCGCGCAGCGGGACCGCCAGCCGCACCGGCACCTGCTCGCCCGGGGCCAGCACGCCGGGCAGCGGGGTGAACTGCGGGGTGACGGCGTCGGTCGCGGCCGAGCCGTCCAGCGCGTCGCGCAGCTGGCCCTCGGTGCGCAGCGGCTCGCTGCGCTGCACCCGCACGACCAGCTCGTCGACCGGGCGGTCGCCGGTGTTGGTGAGCGTGCCGACGACGGTCAGGGTGTCCGACCCGTTCGCGGTGACCACCCGGGGCCCGAGCTGGCTGACGTCCAGCCGCAGCGGCCCGGCCGCCTGGTCCGGATCGACCCGGACCGGCCCCGGCGCCGGCGCGCCGAGCGGCTCGTCGGCTCCCGCCGCCCCGGCCAGCGGCCCGACGAGCAGCACCAGGGTGATCGCGACCAGGGCCGCGACCGGCTTCACGCCGTCTCCTCCAGCAGCTCGGTGGCCCGCCGGATCAACCGGCGCTCGTCGGCGTAGGCCAGCCGGGACTCCAGCTCGTCGAGCGGGACCCAGGCCACCTCGGACACCTCGACGTCGGTGTCGGACAGCTCGCCGCCGAGCGCGCGCAGCAGGAAGTGGTGCACGGTCTTGTGCACGCGGCGGTCCTCGGCGACGAACCAGAAGTCGATGGTGCCCAGTGGTGCGACCACCCGACCGATGATGCCGGTTTCCTCCTCGACCTCGCGCACCGCCGCCTCCTCGGCGGTCTCACCGGCCTCGATGTGGCCCTTGGGCAGCGACCACAGCAGCCGGCCCCTGCGGTCGAGCCTGCCGATCACCGCGGCGGTGCCCGCGTCGTGGTCGACGACGAGCCCACCGGCCGAGGTCTCGTCGACCGTGCGCAGGCGCCGCCTGCGCTCGGCGGGGCGCTTCCCGCGGCGCCCTCCGGCGCGACCGCGGGATGTGGACATGTGGGGATGGTAACGATGTCGATCGGGAACCCGCCGCTTCCACGCGACGGGGGCGGCACGGCCATATGCCGGTGAGCGACCGCGACCGCCTCACTAGAATGGATCGCCGTGCCCGCAGTTGTGATGCCCGTCCCCGACGACCTCGTCCGGGCCCAGGAGAATGCGGTCGTGGAGATGGTCCAGGTCGGCCCCCTCGCCCAGGAGCTGGCGGATCGCTTCGCCGCCGCGGGGCACCGGCTCTACCTCGTGGGCGGCAGCGTGCGCGACGCGCTGCTCGGCCGCCCCTCGCACGACCTCGACTTCACCACCGACGCCCGCCCGGAGGCGATCCAGGCGGTGCTGGAGGGCTGGGCGGAGGCCGTCTGGGACACCGGCATCGCGTTCGGCACCGTCGGCGCCGTCCGGCACGGCAGCACCGTCGAGATCACCACGTTCCGCGCCGACGACTACGACGGCGTGAGCCGCAACCCGGTCGTCGCGTTCGGCGACTCGATCGTCGACGACCTGGTCCGCCGCGACTTCACGGTCAACGCGATGGCCGTCGAGCTGACCGCGGCGCCGCACCGGTTCGTCGACCCGCACGGCGGCCTGGCCGCGCTGGCCACCGGGACGCTCGACACCCCGGCCACCCCGCAGCAGTCGTTCTCCGACGACCCGCTGCGCATGCTGCGCGCCGCCCGGTTCGTGTCCCAGCTGGGCTTCGAGCCGGCGCCCCGGGTGGTCGAGGCGATCACCGCGATGGCCGAGCAGCTCGACCGGATCACCCGCGAGCGGGTGCAGGTCGAGCTGACCAAGCTCGTCATGGGCGCGCACCCGCGCCGCGGCATCGAGCTGATGGTCGACACCGGGATGGCCGACCGGGTGCTGCCCGAGGTGCCGGCCATGCGGCTGGCCATCGACGAGCACATGCAGCACAAGGACGTCTACACGCACTCGCTGGTCGTGCTGGAGCAGGCGATCGAGCGCGAGACCGACGGCCCCGACCTGGTGCTGCGGCTGGCCGCCCTGCTGCACGACGTGGGCAAGCCCGACACCCGCCGCAAGGAGTCCGACGGCCGGGTCAGCTTCCACCACCACGAGGTCGTCGGGGCGAAGCTCGTGCGCCGCAGGCTGCGCGAGCTGCGCTACCCGAAGGTCGTGGTCGACGAGGTCGCCCAGCTGGTGTTCCTGCACCTGCGCTTCCACGGGTACTCCAGCGGCGAGTGGACCGACTCGGCGGTGCGCCGCTACGTCACCGACGCCGGCCCGCTGCTGGAGCGGCTGCACAAGCTGGTCCGCTCGGACTGCACCACGCGCAACCGCCGCCGCGCGGCCGCGCTGCAGCGCACCTACGACTCCCTCGAGGAGCGGATCGTCGAGCTGCGCGAGCGCGAGGAGCTCGACGCCATCCGCCCCGACCTGGACGGCAACGAGATCATGCGGCTGCTGGCGATCCCGCCGGGCCCGCAGGTCGGCAAGGCCTACAAGCACCTGCTGGCGGTCCGGATGGAGCGCGGGCCGCTGACCCGCGAGCAGGCCGAGGCCGAGCTGCGCGCCTGGGCCGCCGAGCACCTGTCCTGACGGGCTCGTGCGCGGGGGTCCGCGTCCCGGCGCGGGCCCTCACGCGCGGTGCCTGCGGCGCAGCACGAGGTCGTGGCCGAGCAGGCCGACCAGGTAGAGCCCGGCGCTCGCGGCGAGCAGCGCGGGCGCGCGCCCGTCGGGCGGGCTGAGGGTGGCCGCGGCGGTCACCGCGGCCACGAAGCCGACGTTGAAGACGATGTCGTAGATCGCGAACACCCGGCCCAGCACCCCGTCGCCCGCCTCGCCCTGCACGGCGGCGTCGGTGCACAGCTTGAGCACCTGCCCGACCAGCCCCAGCACGTACGCGGCCACGAACACCGCGGGCAGGCTGAGCAGCGCCACCAGCCCCAGCTGCGCGACGGCCGCCAGGACCAGCGCCGCCCGGACCAGCCGGGCCCGCCCCCAGTGCCGCACCGCCCACGGCGTCACCAGCGCCGCGGTGCCGAGCCCGGCGGCGGCCACGCCCACCGTCTGGCCGATGCCGGCCAGGCCGACGCGCAGCGGGCCGATCGCGGTGAACGCGTAGCGGAACAGCAGCAGCATCAGCAGCGTGCTGATGCCGAAGGCGACCCGGTGCGCGGCCAGCGCCACGAACGACGCCGTCACCGAGGGCGTCGAGCGGGTGGCCCGTGCCCCGTCGGCGAGGCCGCGCAGCGCGGTGGCCACCGCCCCGTGCTGCTGGGCGACGGCCCGGTCGGGCCCCAGCACGCCGCGCCGGAAGCCGGCCGCGACCGCGGCCGCGACCAGCCCGCCCAGCAGCGAGGTCAGCGTGGTGACGGCCGACCCGGCGTCGCCCGCGCCGACCAGCGCCCGCACGCCGATGGCCGCGGCGGCGCCGGTGGCGGTCATGCCGGCGCCGACGGTGACGGCGAACGCGTTGGCCTCCACCAGGTTGGCCCGCGGCACCAGGTGCGGCAGCCCGACCGACAACCCGGCCCCGACGAACCGGCTCAGCCCGGCCACCAGCAGCGCGCCCAGGTAGAGCGGCGCGCCGTCGGCTCCCGCGTACACCGTGGCGGCGACGCCGACGGTCAGCAGCGCGCGGACCAGGCTGGCCACCACCAGCACGCGCTTGCGGTCCCAGCGGTCCAGCAGGGCGCCGGCGAACGGGCCGATCACCGAGTAGGGCAGCAGGAGCACCGCCAGCCCCGCGGCCACCGCGATCGGGTCGGCCTGCCGCTCGGGGTTGAACAGCACCGCGCCGCCCAGCGCGGTCTGGAACATGCCGTCGGAGAACTGCGCGGGGAAGCGGACGCCCAGCAGCCTGCGGTAGCCGGGCAGCCGCAGCAGGCGCAGGATCCCGATCCGCGCGTGTTCAGCGGGGGGATCACCGGGGCTGGTGGCGGCGGGACTCCCGGTGCGTCCGTCGGGGAGCGGGACGGACGCCGGGCCGGGATCGCCGGTCTGCTCCGCGGTCGCCCGGGAACTCGATGATCCCGAAGTCGGCACGGGCGAAGGCTACGCGCCGATCCGGTTGCAATGATGTCCCCGTGGTGGACGACCGCTTCGGCAATGCTTCCCGCCCCGGAGCCGAGGCGGCGCCGGGCGCACTGCTCGTCGCCGCACCCGGTCTCCTCGACCCGAACTTCCGGCGCACGGTCGTCTACCTGATCGAGCACCGGGCCCAGGGCAGCCTCGGCGTCGTGCTCAACCGGCCCAGCGAGGTCACCGTCCGCGACGTGCTGCCGGCCTGGGCGCCGCTGTCGTCGGCGCCGCCGTCGGTGTTCGTGGGCGGGCCGGTGGAGGGCGAGTCGGCGATCTGCCTGGCCGCGGTGCGCACCGGGCACGACCCCGCCGCGATGGACGGCCTGATCGCCGTGCGCGGGCCGGTGGCCCAGGTCGACCTCGACCGCGATCCGGTCGTGCTGGCCCCGGTGCTGCGCGGGCTGCGGGTGTTCGCCGGCTACGCCGGGTGGGACGCGGGCCAGCTGGCCGGGGAGATCCGCCGCGGCGACTGGTACGTGGTGCCCGCCCTGCCCGACGACGTCTTCACCCGGCGCGAGTCGGGGCTGTGGGGCCACGTCCTGCGCCGCCAGGGCATCCCGCTGTCGTTGCTGGCCACCTACCCGCTCGACCCGGCCCACGTCCGGCACAACTAGCCCGCGGCGCACGGTGCGCGCCGCTCCGGATTCCGGGGCACCGCGCACACCGTCTGCCCACCGCGCGCACGTCCCGACATGTGCGCGGTGGCCAGCAGGTGCGCGCGGTGCCCAGCGGTGTGCGCGTGTCGCGGCCGGCGTCGCCGCGCCGTCCCCGGCCGCGGGGGTGACGATGGTCGGGTGCCCCACCCCCGACCGGATCGACCCGGCCCCGGCCAGGAGTCGGTCTGGGACTACCCGCGCCCGCCGCGCGCCGAGCCCGACCACCGGCGCGCCCGCCTGCGCCACGGCGGCGTGCTGGTGGCCGACACCGCCGACCTCGTGCGCGTGCTGGAGACCAGCCACCCGCCCACCTTCTACCTGCCCCGCGCGGCGTTCGGCGAGCACCTGCGCCCCGGCGGGCGGACCACCGTCTGCGAGTGGAAGGGCGTCGCCCGCTACGTGGAGCTGCTGGTCGAGGGCGCCGAGCCGGTGCCCGCGGTGGGCTGGTGGTACCCGGAGCCCGACCGGCGGTACCCGTCGCTGCGCGACCGGGTGGCGGTGTACCCGGGGCTGCTCGACGAGATCACCCTGGACGGCGAGCGGGTGCGCCCGCAGCCCGGCGGCTTCTACGGCGGCTGGGTGACCGACGACGTGGCCGGCCCGTTCAAGGGCGGACCCGGCTCCTGGGGCTGGTGAGGCCGCTCAGCCGCGGGCGGCGGCGTCCTCGGCGGCCGACCCCGCCGGCCGGCAGCCCTCGATCAGCGAGCAGCCCGCGCACTCCCCCGCGCACCCCGTGGGCAGGGCCGTGCGCGGCACGGCCGCGGCGGCCCGCTCACCCACCATGCCGCCCACGCCCAGCAGCACGACCGCGCCGACCAGGCCGATGACCAGCAGCACCCAGGCCAGCGCCCCGTCGGCGCCGGCCAGCAGCGCTCCCCCGCCGAGCACGGCCACGGCGCCCGCCGCCGCGAAGGGCACCGCGGCGGCCTGGTTGGCCGCGGTGAAGGTCTCGTCCGTGCGCAGGGTGGTGGCCGTGCGCACGCCGACGAACCGGTTGCGGCGCAGCCGCGAGCGCGCGCCGAGCGCGGCGACGGTCAGCGCCCCGACCCCGACCAGCAGCTCGACCAGCCCGAACACCAGACGCAGAGACATCGGCACCCGCACAGGGTAAGCCGCGACCCGGCCGGGGCGGGCCCGGGGAGAACCCGCTCGTCGCCCGGTCCGACCCGGCGTTACCCTGGATGCGTGGCCCGTCGACTCCTTATCGAGGCCGCGCCGCACTGAGAGTCCTTCCTCCCCGGCGCGGCCGACCCCTCACGCCCATCGGCGGAGGGGTCTTCTGGTTTCTCGGGTCGACAACGAACTCCCTGGAGTGGGAACCATGAGCACGGACACGACCACCTCGGCCGACGCCGCCACCGCGGGTCCCGCCGACGCGCCGCCGTTCCGCTACGGCGCCGCGCTGGCCGGGCGCATCGAGCGGGCGTGGCAGGACCGGTGGGAAGCAGAAGGCACCTTCCACGTCCCGAACCCGGTCGGCGCGTGGGCCGACCCGGCCCACCCGAACGCGGGCGGCGACAAGGTCTACCTGATGGACATGTTCCCCTACCCGTCCGGGTCGGGGCTGCACGTGGGCCACCCGTTGGGCTTCATCGGCACCGACGTGCTGGGCCGCTACCTGCGGATGACCGGCCGCAACGTGCTGCACACCATGGGCTTCGACGCGTTCGGGCTGCCGGCCGAGCAGTACGCCGTGCAGACCGGCACCCACCCGCGCAAGACCACCGAGGACAACATCGAGCGCTACCGGGCCCAGCTGCGCCAGCTGGGCCTGGGCCACGACGACCGCCGCTCGGTCGCCACCACCGACGTCGAGTTCTACCGCTGGACCCAGTGGATCTTCCTGCAGATCTACAACTCCTGGTACGACCAGGACGCGCAGCGCGCGCGGCCGATCGCCGAACTGGAGGCCGAGTTCGCCGCCGGCACCCGCGTCCCCGCAGGCGGGCAGTCCTGGGTCGAGCTGACCGATGTCCAGCGCCGCCGCATCGTCGACTCGTTCCGGCTGGCCTACATCTCCGAGGCCCCGGTCAACTGGTGCCCCGGTCTGGGCACGGTGCTGGCCAACGAGGAGGTCACCGCCGACGGGCGCAGCGAGCGCGGCAACTTCCCGGTGTTCCGTCGCAACCTGAAGCAGTGGATGATGCGGATCACCGCCTACGGCGACCGGCTGGTCGCCGACCTGGA
The DNA here is from genome assembly GCF_023898865.1 of Pseudonocardia humida. GTDB lineage: Bacteria > Actinomycetota > Actinomycetes > Mycobacteriales > Pseudonocardiaceae > Pseudonocardia > Pseudonocardia humida. The sequence continues at coordinate 18,265 of NZ_JAGSOV010000081.1, read as the reverse complement.
CCGGCTGGACTGGCCGGAGTCGGTCAAGGCGATGCAGCGCAACTGGATCGGGCGCTCGCAGGGCGCCCGGGTGCGCTTCCCGGTCGAGGGCTTCGACGGCGTCGACATCGAGGTCTTCACCACCCGACCCGACACCCTGTTCGGCGCCACCTACATGGTGCTGGCCCCCGAGCACCCGCTGGTCGACGCGATCACCCCGGCCGAGTGGCCCGACGGCACCGGCGAGCGCTGGTCCGCGGGCGCCGCCGACCCGCGCGCCGCCGTCGCCGACTACCGCGCCGCCGCCGCCCGCAAGTCCGACCTGGACCGCCAGGAGAACAAGGACAAGACCGGCGTCTTCACCGGCGCCTTCGCCGCGAACCCGGTCAACGGCGCGCTGATCCCGGTGTTCGTCGCCGACTACGTGCTGATGGGCTACGGCACCGGCGCGATCATGGCCGTGCCCGGCCAGGACCAGCGCGACTGGGACTTCGCCGCCAACTTCGGGCTGCCCATCATCCGCACCGTGCAGCCGTTCGAGGGCTTCGACGGCGAGGCGTTCACCGGCGACGGCCCGGCGATCAACTCCGCGAACGACGAGATCAGCCTGGACGGGCTGGGCGTCGCCGAGGCCAAGGCCGCGATCACCGAGTGGCTGTCAGCGCGCGGCGCCGGCGACGCCGTCGTCCAGTACAAGCTGCGCGACTGGCTGTTCTCCCGCCAGCGCTACTGGGGCGAGCCGTTCCCGGTCGTCTGGGACGCCGACGGGCTGCCCGTCGGCCTGCCCGACGACCAGCTGCCCGTCGAGCTGCCCGAGGTCGCCGACTACGCGCCCAAGACCTTCGCGCCCGAGGACGCCGACTCCGAGCCGGAGCCGCCGCTGTCGCGGGCCGAGGAGTGGGTGGCGGTCGACCTGGACCTGGGCACCGGCCCGCGGCACTACCGGCGCGAGACCAACACCATGCCGCAGTGGGCCGGCTCCTGCTGGTACTACCTGCGCTACCTGGACCCGGACAACCACGACCGGTTCGTCGATCCCGAGATCGAGCGCTACTGGATGGGCCCCGACCCGGCCCGCGCGGACGACCCCGGCGGCGTCGACCTGTACGTCGGCGGCGTCGAGCACGCGGTGCTGCACCTGATGTACGCCCGGTTCTGGCACAAGGTCCTGTACGACCTGGGCCACGTCAGCTCGGAGGAGCCGTTCCGGCGGCTGTTCAACCAGGGCTACATCCAGGCCTTCGCCTACACCGACGCCCGCGGCGCCTACGTGCCGGCCGAGGAGGTGGTGGAGGACGAGGACGGTGGTTTCACGTGGAACGGCCAGCCCGTCCGCCGCCAGTACGGGAAGATGGGCAAGTCGCTGCGCAACGTGGTGACCCCCGACGAGATGTGCGACCGCTACGGCGCCGACACCTTCCGCCTGTACGAGATGTCCACCGGCCCGATGGACGTCTCCCGGCCATGGTCGACCCGCGACGTGATCGGCGCGCAGCGGTTCCTGCAGCGCGTCTGGCGCAACCTGGTCGACGAGACCACCGGCGAGTGCCGGGTCACCGAGGCCGAGCCCGACGTCGACACGCTGCGCGCCCTGCACAAGGCGATCGCCGGCGTCCACGCCGACTACGCCGCCCTGCACCACAACACCGCGGCGGCCAAGCTGATCGAGCTGAACAACCACCTGACCAAGACCTACGCCACCACCGGCGTGCCGCGATCGGTCGCCGAGCCACTGGTCCTGCTGATGGCCCCGCTGACCCCCCACATCGCCGAGGAGCTGTGGTCCCTGCTGGGGCACACCGGCACCCTGGCCCACGGCCCGTTCCCGGCGGCCGACGACCGGTACCTGGTGGCCGACACCGCCGAGTACCCGATCCAGGTCAACGGCAAGGTCCGGTCCCGCATGACGGTGCCGGCCGACGCCGACCGCGAGCAGCTGCAGGCGGCCGCACTGGCCGACGAGAAGGTCGCGGTGGCGCTGGACGGGCGGGAGCCCCGCAAGGTGATCGTGGTACCGGGACGCCTGGTCAACGTCGTCGTCTGAGCGAGTGGCGCGTTCGGCCAAGGAGACGGGTCGAGCGCGCCACTCGCTTGCCGGGCGGGACGAGTGTCGCGTTCGCACCCCTGGACGCAACGAAAGTCGTGCTCGCTCCACCAGGCGCAACGAGGGTCGCGCTCGCCTCCCGGGCGAGGCGGCGCGCAGCGCACGAGCCGGGGCGAGCCCCGGTGGGCGCGCCGCGCCCACCCCACCCCGGGAAGTGCTCCCCTGCTGGAGCTGAGGTCGCTCGCCGCGGAGGTGCCGCAGGAGGCGCAGTAGGCCGCAGCGTCGGCGGGCGGCGCGCCCAGCACGCGGCCCAGCTCCGAGACGGTGAACAGCGCCTCCGGCGGCGCCTACGCGGCGAGCGACCTCGGATCAAGCAGGGGCCTCGGGAGAGGAGTGGGCGCTGGCGCGCCCCGAGGGCTCCTCGCCTCGCGGCGCTGCGCGCCGCCTCGGGCAGAGCGAGCGCGGCTTTCGTTGCACCCGGTGGAGCGAGCGCGACTTTCGTCCCGTCTGGTGGAGCGAGCGCGGCTTTCGTTGCGCGGAGCGGTGCGAGAGCCGCTTTCGTCCGGGGTGGCGGGAGCGGGAGCGGGCGAGGGGGCGTTCGGCCCACGTGGTTGGGCGAGAGTGCCATTCGCCCAGGTCAGGGGTGGAGGGCGGGGCGAGCGGATGGCGCGGTGGACCAGCCTGGTTGGGTCAACGCGCCACTCGCGCGGCCGGGGAGTGCCGCGTAGCGTCGGGTGGGTGAGCTGGGCTACGTACGGGTCGTTCCTGCTGTTCGCGGCGGTACTGACGGTGGTGCCGGGGCCGGACTTCGCGGTGGTCACCCGCAACGCGCTGGCGGGGGGCAGGCGGCGGGGGTTGTGGGCCGGGGTCGGGGTGAGCAGTTCCAACGCGGTGCAGGGCGTGGTGGCTGCGGTGGGGTTGGGGGCGCTGATCGTGGCGGCGCAGCCGGTGTTCACCGCGATCAAGTGGGCCGGGATCGCGTACCTGCTGTGGCTCGGGGCGCAGGCGCTCCGCTCGGCGTGGCGCGGGGAGTACCCGCCGGACGGCGGGGCCGGGGAGGATCGCGGGGCCGCGCTGGCCGGGTGGCGGCAGGGGTTCCTGTCCAACATCACCAACCCCAAGGTGCTGGTGTTCTACCTGGCGGTGCTGCCGCAGTTCCTGCCGGCCGACCCGCGGCTGTGGCAGCTCGCCGTGCTCGCCCTGTCCCACGCCGTGCTGGGGCTGGCCTACCTGGCCCTGCTGGTCACCGTGGTGCACCGGGCCCGCCGGGTGCTGCGCAGGCGGCCGGTGCGCCGCGCGCTGGACGCCGCGACCGGGGTGGCACTCGTCGGGTTCGGGGCCGCGCTGGGCCGCGAGCAGCTCGTCCGGTCGGCCTGAGCCCGCGCGCTCAGTCCGACAGCAGCTCCAGCAGGGCCTTCTCGGCCTGGGAGCGGGCGCCGTGGGCGGTCAACGGGTCGCCGGGGGGCAGGTCCAGCACCGTGCCGTGGTTGTACAGGTCGACGACCCGCGGGTCGACGTAGGAGGCCTTGGCCACGCTCGGCGTGTTGCCCAGGTACCCCGAGACCTGCTTCATCGCCGCGACCACCGCCTTGCGCCGCCCGGCCTTCGACGACGCCGGCGCCCCGGCCAGCACGACGGCGGCCAGCACGGTGGCGTGCCAGGTGCGGAAGTCCTTGGCGCTGATCTCGCAGCCGCCGCTGTGCTCCTTGAGGTAGGAGTTGATGTCGTCGCTGCGCACGTCGTGCCACTGACGGCCGGTCCGGAAGGCGAGCAGCTCTGGCGTGCCGACGTCCTGCTTGAGCAGGGCCTTGAGCAGCTTGGCCGTGTCGGCGTCGACGATCCGCTGGGAGCGCTCGACGCCGCCCTTGGCCGGGTACTGGAAGTCCATCGTCGCGCCGCGCACCTTGACGTGCTCGCGCCGCAGGGTGGCCAGCCCGTAGGTCGCCTCGCCGGACGGGTCGTCGTCGCTGGCGTAGGCCTCGCCGCCGATCCGGAACACCCCGACGTCGAGCAGCCGGGCCGCCGCGGCGAGCACCCGCTCCCGGCCGTAGCCGCGCCGGGCGAGGTCGGCGGCGACCTGCTCGCGCAGCTCGGGCAGGTGCCGGGCGACCTCGAGGACGTGGTCGAACTTGGCCGCGTCGCGCTTGACCCGCCACTGGTCGTGGTAGCGGTACTGGCGCCTGCCCGCGGCGTCGGTCCCGGTGGCCTGGATGTGGCCGCGCGGGTCGGGGCAGATCCAGACGTCCCTCCAGGCGGGCGGGATGACGAGGGACTTGACGCGGTCCAGCTCGGCCGGGTCGGTCAGCGGCGCGCCGGTCGCGTCGGTGTAGCTGAACGCCTTGCCGCGCCGGCGGCGGGTGTACCCCGGCCGGGACGTGTCCGCGCGACGCAATCGCATGCCGATCACTGCCCCGTGCCGGCCCGGTCAAACGCCACGGCCGGGTCCGACCCCCCGGACGGTCCCGGTCGCGGCGGTCAGGAGCGGTGCGAGCTCAGCGTGCGGCAGCCGTGGCCCTTCGCGCCGGAGGCGAGCGCGAGGCCCCAGAAGGCGATCGGGAAGACCGGCCAGAAGAACAGGGCGTGCCCGGCGGCCAGCGAGGTGGCCGCCCAGATGCCGAGCAGCAGCAGGCTGACGCCCAGCCAGCTGCGCCACTCGGCGCTCGACCGGGTCGCGGGGCGCGACGGTGCGCTGCGGGGCGCGGGCGGCACCGCGGCCGCCTGCGGGAGGTCGCGGGTGACGGCGACCAGGTCGGCCCGGGTGACCGCGGAGTAGACCGCGCGGAGCCGGTCGTCGGCCTCGGCCAGGTCCAGCTGCCCGCGGCCGACGGCCTCGCGCAGGAGCGCGGCGACCCGGTCGCGGTCGTCGTCGGAGACGCGCATCGCGTCGGGTGTGCTGCTCATGGCTCCGACGCTAGGCGCGGGCCGTGTCGGCGGCATCGCCTGCGCGACCGACCGCCCGTCAACCGATCGGTGGACGCCCGGCGTCAGCCGCCCGCCGGGCGCAGCACGACCTCGGTCACCGCGGCGTCGTCGGACGCCCGCACGGCCAGGGCCACGGCCGCGGCCACCGACTCCGCGCGCAGGTAGCGCTCCGGCCGGTACTCGCCGCTCTCCTGGCGCACGACCTCGCGCTGCATGTCGGTGTCGGTGCGGCCGGGGTGCACGGAGGTCACCCGCACCCCGTTGCCCTCCTCCTCGGCGCGCAGCGCGTCGGCGAACGCGCGCAGCGCGAACTTGCTCGCCGCGTAGGAGGCCCAGCCCGGGCGGGCGGAGTACCCGGCGCCGGAGTTGAGCAGGACGACCCGGCCGCGGGCGGTGCGCAGCGCGGGCAGCAGCAGCCGCGTGAGCTCGGCGACGGCCACCACGTTCACCTCGAACTGGCGCCGCCAGGTCTGCGCGGTCGTCTCGGCGACGGTGCCCATGAGCCCGACCCCGGCCGAGTGCACGAGGACGTCGAGCCGGTCGAGCCCGCCGACCGCCCCGGCGACCGCCGCGTCGTCGGTGAGCTCGACCGGCCACGCGGTGGCCGAGGGCAGTTCGGCGGCGAGCGCGGCGAGGGCGTCGGCGTCGCGACCGCCGAGGAGGAGGTCGTGGTCGTCGGCGAGGGCGCGGGCGACGGCGGCGCCGATACCGCGGGACGCGCCGGTGATCAGGGCGAGCGGGCGGTCGGTCACGGCGGCGACTCTAACCACCGCGGCGACCGGAGCGGACACGCGCGGCCCCGCCGGGACCGTGGTCCCGGCGGGGCCGCCGCGCGTCGGTCGCCGGTCAGATGCGGCGGGCCGAGTTGAAGGTCCGGTCGTTCAGGTCGGAGATCTTCACCGGGGCCTTGCGCGTGCTGGCGTGCACCACCTTGCCGTCGCCGATGTAGATGGCGACGTGGCTGACCGGGCGGTAGAAGAACACCAGGTCGCCGGGCCGCAGGTCGGCCTTGGAGACCGGGGTGCCGACCTGGGACATCGCCCGGCTGGTGCGCGGCAGCGACACGCCGGCGTTCTTGTAGGCCCAGTTGACCAGGCCGGAGCAGTCGAAGGCGTTCGGGCCCGCGGCGCCGTAGCGGTACGGGGCGCCGACCTTGCTGAGGGCGAGGTCCATGGCGGTGGCGGAGGGGGCGCGGGTGGGGGCGACCGGGGCCGCCGCGGCGGCCAGGGTGACCGGGGCGGCCACGGTGGCGGCGGGGGCCGACACCGCGGGGCTGGGAGCGGCCGGTGCGGCTCCGGCCGCGGGGAGCAGTGCCGCGACGGCTGCCGCGGTGGTGGCGGCGGCGACGACGGCCGAGCGGACCGCCAGGCGCAGGCTGCGCGGGCGGGTGACCGTCTGCGTCGGGGCGTGCGTAGTACCGGGTACTGCGGGTGAGGGGGGCACTGACGTGTCTCCGGGGTGAGCACCGCCGGACTCCCCGGCGAACCGGGGGTGGGAGGCGGGGACCGGGTGCCGGCCGCCGTGGGAGCGGGCCGATCGGTGTCCCCGCCCGTCCGGGCGGTGACCTCGCGCCCGCCGTCCCGGGTGGACGGGCGGTGCTTCGAGGCCGTCGGCCACATTAAGAACAGATATCGATCGGGTATATGACCGATATCTCATCCACCCTATGAAGTTGTTGTGATGGGCGCCACTCGGCCGTTGCCACCTTCGAGCGAATTACGTCGTTGTGAATAGGTTGCGGCCGTCCATTCATCGACAGAGCGGCTGACCAGCGGTCGATGTCTCGCGCCGAGTGGTTTCGAACGGACCGATCGGGTGAACAACGGGCGGCCCGGGCGCCGTCCGAAACATTTGTCGAGATGAAAACAAAGGGCCCCGGTCGCGGCGGTGCCACGACCGGGGCCGGTGCCCGGGAGCGGGGAGCGCTCAGCGCTCGCGCTCACCCCGGATGAACTCCTCCACCGCGCGCCGCGCCTCGTCGTCGCTGTACTGCTCCGGCGGCGACTTCATGAAGTAGCTCGACGCGGACAGGATCGGCCCCCCGATCCCCCGGTCCAGGGCGATCTTGGCCGCGCGCACCGCGTCGATGATGATGCCCGCGGAGTTCGGCGAGTCCCACACCTCGAGCTTGTACTCCAGGCTGAGCGGCACGTCGCCGAACGCGCGCCCCTCCAGCCGCACGTAGGCCCACTTGCGGTCGTCCAGCCAGGCCACGTAGTCCGACGGGCCGATGTGCACGTTGTCGCGGCCGAGGTCGCGGTCGACCTGGGAGGTGACCGCCTGGGTCTTGGAGACCTTCTTCGACTCCAGCCGCTCGAGCTCCTTCATGTTCAGGAAGTCCATGTTGCCGCCCACGTTGAGCTGCATGGTGCGGTCGAGCTGGACGCCGCGGTCCTCGAACAGCCGGGCCAGCACCCGGTGCGTGATCGTCGCCCCCACCTGGCTCTTGATGTCGTCGCCGACGATCGGCACGCCGGCGGCCCGGAACTTCTCCGCCCACACCGGGTCCGAGGCGATGAACACCGGCAGCGCGTTGACGAACGCCACCCCGGCGTCGAGCGCGGCCTGGGCGTAGAACCGGTCGGCCGCCTCGCTGCCCACCGGCAGGTAGGACACCAGCACGTCGGCCCCGGTGTCGCGCAGCACCTGGGCCACGTCCACCGGCTCCTCGTCCGACTCGGTGATCGTCTCGCGGTAGAACCGGCCCAGCCCGTCGAGCGTGTGCCCGCGCAGCACCGGCACGTCCAGCGGCGGCACGTCGGCGATCTTGATCGTGTTGTTCTCGCTGGCCCCGATGGCCTCGGAGAGGTCCCGGCCGACCTTCTTGGCGTCGACGTCGAACGCGGCCACGAACGTCACGTCGCGGACGTGGTAGCCGCCGAAGTCGACGTGCATCAGGCCGGGGACGCGCGTCGCCGGATCGGCGTCGCGGTAGTAGTGCACGCCCTGTACCAGCGACGCGGCGCAGTTGCCGACGCCGACGACGGCGACACGGACCTGGCTCATGGCCGGCTCCTTCTCGATCTGTTGGTCTGTCGTGTGGGATGGGTCTGGTGCCCGCCCGGCGACGGCGCCGGGGGGACGGTCGGGTCCGGGGCGGTGGTCATCGGGCGGGGTCACGGTCGTCCCGCGCGGCGGCGGTGCCGGGGTCGTCGCGGTCGGCGGAGGGGCGGCGCTGCTCGGCCCGCTCGTGCTCGATCAGCTCGTTGAGCCAGCGGACCTCGCGCTCGGTGGAGTCCAGGCCCAGCTGGTGCAGCTCGCGGGTGTAGCGGTCGATCTGCTCGCCCGCCCGGCCCAGCACCGAGCGCAGCCCCTCGCGGCGCTCCTCCACGCAGCGCCGCCTGCCTTCGAGGATCCGCATCCGGGCCTCGGCCGGGGTGCGGGAGAAGAAGGCCAGGTGCACGCCGAAGCCCTCGTCGTCCCAGGCCTGCGGGCCGGTCTCGGCGAGCATGTCGGCGAAGCGCTCCTTGCCCTCCGCCGTGATCCGGTAGACCCGCCGCGCCCGGCGCGACCACGCCGTGTCGGGATCGGCGGGCTCGGCCTCCTCGGCGATCAGCCCGGCCCGGGTCAACCGCCGGAGCGCGGGATAGACCGAGCCGTAGGAGAACACCCGGAAGCCACCGAGTCGCAGCCGCAGCTGCTTGCGCAGCTCGTAGCCGTGCACCGAGGCCTCGGAGAGCAGCCCGAGTATCGCCAGCTCCAGCACCGCGGACCCTCCCTTCGGGCATCGGATCGATGGAGTACCCGACTATATCGATCCGATACATCCACGCCGGGGCCGCGAGAGGTCGGTCATCCTCCGATCGGCCGCACCGGAGACGTTCCGGCCGACCGCCGTGACGCCCCGCGTACGCTGGCCCGGTGCGTACCCAGCGGCAGGTGGTCGACTACGCGTTGCAGCGCCGTGCGCTGCTCGCCGACGTCCACTCCGGTCGAGTCGGGACGGGCGCGGTCTGCGACGCGAGCCCCTACCTGCTGCGAGCTGCGCGGTTCCACGGTGAGCCGACCGACGAGACCTGCCCCGTCTGCCGTCGCGACCGGCTGACGCACGTCTCCTGGATCTTCGGCGACCAGCTGCGGCACGCCGCCGGATCGGCCCGCCACCCGGACGAGATCGACGCGATGGCGAACTCGCACGACGATTTCTCCGTGTACGTGGTGGAGGTCTGCGGAACCTGCACCTGGAACCACCTGGTGCTGTCCTACGTCACGGGTACCGGCGGCGCTCCCGACAGCCGCCCCCGCCGGTCCGACCGACGCCGGACCGCCGCCGAGTGATCCTGTCCCCCCCGACGCCGAGCCCACGGAGCAGCGGTGAGTGATCAGCGCGACCACCGGGATGGCCCCGCGCCTGGGCCGCATCCCGGTAGGCCACCTCGTCCCGGGGGCGGTGCTCCGCCGCCCGGTCCCCCGCCGCCCAGGGTCCCCCGCCACACCGGCCCGCACCGACCCCCGCAGGGTCCCCCGTACGCCGCGCCCGGCGCCTCCCAGCCCCACCGCGCCCCGGCCGGCTTCGGCGCCAGCGGCGCCGCCCCGTCCCTGGAGGAGGCCGGCACCGTCCCGGTCGGCAGCGGTTTCGCCGGCGGTGGTGCTCCACCACCGACCCGTGCCACCGGCCCGGCCCGGCAGGACGCGCCGCGTCCCGGTGCGCGTCCGGGCGGCAAGCGCCCCGGCGGGCCGGGCGGCAGGCGCCCGGCGGGACCGAAGCAGAAGGGCCTCAAGGGGATCATCGCCTGGTGGCGGGACATGACCTGGAAGAAGGTCCGCCGGATCAGCTACGTGCTGCTCGGCGCCATCATCCTGGGACCGTTCCTGGCCTTCGCGATCGGCTGGATGATCTTCAAGGTGCCGGACGCCCAGGACGCGGCGATCAGCCAGGTCGCCACGATCAACTTCTCCGACGGCGCGACCCCGGTGGCGACGGTGCGCCCGAAGATCACCGACGCCAACGGCGACGAGGTGTCGATCAACCGCACGATCGTCACGCTCGACCAGATCCCCCAGCACGTGCGCGACGCGATGCTCGCCGCCGAGGACCGCACGTTCTACTCCAACTCGGGCTTCGACCTGTCCGGCATCGGCCGCGCGGTCTTCAACCAGCTGACCGGCGGCACCGGCGGCGGGTCGACGATCACCCAGCAGTACATCAAGATCTCCACCGGGCAGGACGACTTCAGCCTGTGGCGCAAGTACCGGGAGGTCGTGCTCGCGGTGAAGATCACCCGTGAGCAGAGCAAGGACAAGATCCTCGAGAACTACCTGAACACGATCTACCTCGGTCGCGGCGCGTACGGCATCCAGGCCGCCTCGCAGGCCTACTTCGGCAAGGACGTCAAGGACCTGACGGTGTCCGAGGGCGCGATGCTGGTCGGGATCAACCCGTCGCCGTCGAACTGGGACCCGAAGAAGAACCTGGCCAAGGCCCAGGAGCGCTGGGAGTTCGTGCTCAACAGCATGGTCGAGACGCAGACGCTCACGCCCGCCGAGCGCGCGACCATGGTGTTCCCGGACCAGGCCAGCTGGGACCGCGAGCAGGCCGACAACGTCGGCGTGCCGTCGGACGACCGCTACCACATCTACGAGAAGGTGGTCGCCGAGCTCAACGGGCTCGGCATCAGCGAGGACGAGATCAAGACCAAGGGCCTGGTCGTCACCACCACCATCGACCGCGAACGCCAGGTCGCCGCGGTCGACGCGATGAAGGACGTCCTCAAGGACCAGCCCACCAACCTGCGCGCGTCGCTGGTGTCGATGGATCCGCGCAGCGGCGCGGTCGTGGCCTACTACGGCGGCCCCAACGGGCTGGGCGTCGACTACGCGTCCGAGGCGCTGCGCCAGCCCGGCTCGACGTTCAAGCCGTTCGTGCTGGCCGCGGCGCTGCAGGGGGACGACAACATCGGCCTCGGCAGCGTCTACAACGGGAGGTCCGGGCAGGAGTTCGCCGGCGGCGTCACGGTCGACAACTCCGAGGGCTTCGACTGCTCCGAGTGCGAGGTGAAGGAGGCGATGACGAAGTCGATCAACACGGTGTTCTACAAGATGGCGCTGGACACCGGGTTGCAGAACGTCATCGACGCCGCGAAGCAGGCCGGCATCCCGACGGACAAGTTCGAGGCGCGCGGCGGCATCGCCCTGGGCGACCAGGAGGTCCACCCGATCGACATGGCGACCGCCTTCGGCACGTTCGCCGCCGACGGCGTGCGCCACCAGCCCTACTTCGTGCAGAAGGTCGTCACCGCCGACGGCGAGGTGCGCTTCGAGCGCCCCGACCCCGTCGAGGGCGAGCGGGCGATGGACCCCAAGGTCGCCCGCAACGTCACCGAGTCGATGATCGACATCTCGCAGAGCTCGCGGATCCCGCTCGACTCCGGCCGACCGGTCGCGGTCAAGACCGGCACCGTGCAGCTGCCCGGTAGCAACAGCGGCGAGAACAAGGACGCCTGGACGGTCGGCTACACGCCGACGCTGTCGACCGCCGTCTGGGTCGGCACCGACGCCAGCGACGCGATCAAGGACGCGGCCGGGCGCAACGTGTTCGGCCGCATGCTCCCCGGCGCCATCTGGCAGAGCTACATGCGGGAGGCGCTGGAGGGCACCAAGAAGGAGGAGTTCTCCGAGTTCGAGCCGATCGGCGAGGCGCCGGGCTCCAACCAGGTGGAGAGCGACGACGGCCAGGACGACGACGGCGACAACGACGACGAGCACAACGACGACGGCGACAACGACGACGAGCACAACGACGACAACGGCGACGGCGACAACGGCGACGGTGACGGCGACAACGGCGACGGCGACAACGACGGCGACAACGGCGACGGCAACAACGACGGCGACAACGGCGACGGCAACAACGACGACGACGAGGAGACCCAGGACTTCGGCTTCCCGGGGCGCGGCGCCGCCGGCGCCGCCGGCGCCGAGGGCGGTCCCGGCAACGACCCCGCAGCCCGCCTGCGCGACCGGGTCGGCCCGGGGGGCAACGACCGATGACCCGGGCCGGTCGGGAGGCCGGCCCGCCCGTCCGGCGCGTGATCCCCACGTGGACCGAACCGCTCGCCGCCGCGGCCAGCCGCATGGTCGGCGGTCCGCTCGGCCGGCACGCGCTCGTCGGCCGTAGCGCCTTCTGGACCCCGCTGCGGGTGCTGCTGCTGCTGGCCGTCGCCACCCTGGCGCTGGCCTGGCTGGCCAAGTCGCCCTGCCTGCAGCAGTACCGCACCGACAGCGGCCAGCTCGCCCTCGACTGGCGCGAGGGCCGCCAGTACGTGGCGATGTGCTACTCCGACACGGTCCCGCTCTACGGCATCGAGGGCGTCGACCGCGGCGCCGTGCCCTACCGCGACCCGTGGGTCGAGGGCCAGGGCACCTCCCAGGAGCGCCAGCGCTACATGGAGTACCCGGTGCTCACCGGGTTCTTCCAGTACGCCAACGCCCGGCTCGCCGACGGCTGGCTGTGGCTGGCCACCCAGGTCCCGCTGCTGCCCACCGCGCTGCCGGTGGTCGTGTACTTCGACATCAGCGCGTTCTGGCTGGCCCTGGCCTGGCTGGTGGTCGTGTGGGCGGTCCGCGCGCTGCGCGGCTCCCGGCCGTGGGACGCGGTGCTCGTCGCCGTGTCGCCGCTGGTTGTCGTGCACGCGTTCACCAACTTCGACACGCTGGCGGTGGCCTGCGCGACGGCCGGCCTGCTCGCGCTCTCGCGGCGGTGGACGCTGCTGGCCGGGGTGCTGATCGGGGTGGGCGGGGCGTTCAAGTTCTACCCGATGATGCTGCTGCTGCCGGTCCTGCTGGTCGCGCTGCGCCGCGGGGAGCCCTGGACCGCCGCCCGGACGATCTCCGGTGCGCTGCTGGGCTGGCTGGCGATCAACCTCCCGGTGGCGCTGGCCTGGCCGGTCGGCTGGTCGGAGTTCTTCCGGCTCAACCAGACCCGGCCCGCCGACCCCGACTCGCTGTACTTCGTGATCAGCTACTTCACCGGCTGGGCCGGGTTCGACGGCCCGCTGACCGCCGGGCAGCCCCCCGCCGTGCTCAACGCGGTCACCGCGGCGCTGTTCGTCGTGCTGTGCGCGGCCATCGCCGTGCTGGCCTGGAAGGCCCCCCGGCCACCGCGGCTGGCCGCGCTGGCGTTCCTGGTGGTGGCCTCGTTCCTGCTGGTGAACAAGGTGTGGAGCCCGCAGTACTCGCTGTGGCTGGTGCCGCTGGCCGTGCTCGCGCTGCCGCGTTGGCGGCTGCTGCTCAGCTGGATGGTGGTCGACGCGCTGGTCTGGGCTCCACGGATGTACTACTACCTGACCCCGGAGGAGCGCGGGCTCCCGCCGGACTGGTTCCTGGGCACCGTCCTGGTCCGCGACGCGATGGTCGTCGTGCTGTGCGCGCTGGTGGTCCGCTCGGTGCTGCGCCCCGAGCGGGAGGACCCGGTGCGCGCCTTCGGCGACGACGACCCCGACTGGCCCGCCCGGCCGGCGCCGCGCGCCGTCGAGGGGCCGGAGCGGGTGGCCACCCCGGCCTGACCGCCCCGCTCGTCGAGCTCGTCACAGCTGCGCGGACGCCGCCGTGGTGCAGGATCGGGGGATGCTGCACCGCGAGGACGTGTCCGCCGCTCTGGGGAGGTTCGAGCGGATCCCGGCCGACCGGCCCGACCTCAAGTCCGCCGCGGTGGCCGTCACCCTGGTCGAGGACGCCGCCGGGACGGCGTTCCTGCTCACCCGCCGGGCGGCCACGCTGCGCGGGCACGCCGGCCAGTGGGCGCTGCCCGGCGGCCGCGCCGACGAGGGCGAGACGCCCGGCGAGACGGCCCGCCGCGAGCTCTTCGAGGAGCTCGGGCTGGGCCTCGGGCCGGACGCCGAGCTGGGCCTGCTCGACGACTACGCCACCCGTTCCGGCTACGTCATCACCCCGGTCGTGCTGTGGGCGGGCGCCGCGGACGACCTCGTGCCCAACCCCGCCGAGGTCGGCGAGCTGCACCGCGTCCCGGTGTCGACGATCGACATCGAGCCGCGCTTCCTGACGATCCCCGAGTCGGACGACCCGGTGATCCAGCTGCCGCTCTTCGGCCGGTTCGTGCACGCCCCGACCGGCGCCGTGCTCTACCAGTTCCGGGAGGTCGTGCTGCGGGGGCGGACTACCCGGGTGGCGCACCTGGAGCAGCCGGTGTTCGCTTGGCGCTGAGCGCGGCAGCGGTGTCCTCGGTGAGGGCGTCGGTCGTGCGCAGGAACACCACGAAGAGCACCACCAGCAGGGCCGCCCGGCCCCACACCCCGATGACCAGCGCCTGCGCGGCGAAGCCGTCGTAGATGCCGAAGCCCTCGCCCGTGCGCAGGGTGTGGAACCAGCGGAAGATCCCGATCCCCATGGCGAAGTCGGCGACCAGGTAGCCGGCGATCAGCGCCCACGGCACCCGCAGCAGCGCGAAGAAGGGCAGCAGCCAGAGCACGTACTGCGGCGAGTGGACCTTGTGCAGCAGCAGGAAGCCGCACAGCATCGCCGCGCTCACCCCGACCCACGGGTACACGCCGGTGCGCTTCCAGCGCCACCAGCCGATCGCCACCGCCACCGCGAACGACAGCAGCACCAGCGTCGGCGAGAGCCAGTCCATGGTGGCCTGGAACTCCGGGTCCTCCGGGCCCGAGTCGGGCCGGAAGCCCCAGAACCAGATGGAGTTGGTCGTCAGGTCGACCTTGCGCAGGGACTGGAACGAGAACGACGCCCGCCAGCCCGCGTAGCCCGCGACCGCGAACGGCAGGTTGACCAGCACGACCGTGACCACCGCGGCCAGCGCGACGCGCACCGCGGCCCACCAGTCCAGCCGGCCCGGGCGCGACGCCGTCAGCACGTACAGCGCCAGCGGCAGCACGAACGCGCCCGGGTAGAGCTTGAACGCGAAGCCCAGTGCGAGCAGCACCGAGGCGATCGTGCCGCGCTCGGCGATCGAGCGCTGCGTGCGCCAGCCGTGCATCACGAACACCGCGGCCACCGCGCAGGCCACCACCGGCAGGTCCCAGTTGTGGAAGGCGTAGAGCACGATCGGCGGCCCGAGCGACCAGACCAGCGCCCGCCACCGGGTGAGCCTGCCCAGCAGGTAGGCGGTGAGCAGCCCGAACGGGGCCATCAGCAGCGCCGAGCCGAGCAGGTAGCCGCCGTCGGTGTCGGCGCCGATCGCGCCCGCCCAGATCAGCAGGCCGGTGAGCACCGGGTACTCGACCGTGCCGCCGACGAGCTGGCCCTCCGGGGTGATCGAGCCGTGCACGTACGGGAACACGTGCTTGTCGATGTCGCGCCCGATCCACAGGTGCTGGATGTCGGAGTAGCAGACGTCGCGGTCGGGGCGTATGTCGTAGTCCGGGGCGCTGCGGCCGCTCTCGTCGAACTCCGGCCCGACGCAGCGCGCCTTGTTCTCGTAGCCCAGCAGCATCGTGACGCCGCTGAGCAGCACGATCACCGCCAGGACCAGCCTGGTGACGGGGAGCCGGGTCGGTGCGGGCGCTGCGGACACCTCCTCGTCGCGGGACGGCGCGGTCCGGGTCACCGCCCGGGCCCTCCGGCCGTGGCCACCTCGTCGGACGGGATCACCGGGCGAGCCGCTCGCGCAGGAACGCGATGTCGTCGGCCTGGCCCTCGGCGGGGGTCTCCACCACGACCGGGGCGCCCGCCGCGGCGCAGACGGCGACCAGCTGCTCCGGGGGGATCGTGCCGTCGGCGACGTTGGCGTGCCGGTCGCGGGCCGAGCCGAACTCGTCGCGCGAGTTGTTGAGGTGGACCAGGTCGATCCGCCCGGTGATGGCCTTGGCCCGGTCGACCACGTCGACGAGGTCCTCCCCCGCGGCGAACGCGTGGCAGGTGTCCAGGCAGAACCCGACGTCGAACTCGCCCACCGCGTCCCACAGCCGGGCGAGCGCGTCGAACCGGCGGGCCATGGCGTTGTCGCCGCCCGCGGTGTTCTCGATGAGGATCGGCACCGCGAACCCGCCCTCGCCCACCTGGCGCTCGATGAACTTGCGCCAGTTGGCGAACCCGGCCGCCGCGTCCTCGCCGCGGGTGACGTGCCCGCCGTGCACGACCAGGCCGATCGCCCCGACCTCCGCCGCGGCCTCGGCGTGCTGGACGACCAGCTTGCGCGACGGGATGCGGATGCGGTTGTTCAACGAGGCCAGATTGACCACGTACGGGGAGTGCACGACGACCGCGACACCGCCGGTGCGCAGCTGCTCGGCCTGGGGGTGCGCCGGGGGCTTCTTCCACCCCTGCGGGTCGGCCAGGAACATCTGCACGATGTCGGCCCCCCGATCGGCGGCGGACACGACCGGGTCGTCCTCTCGCACGTGGGCGCCGATGAGCATGCGGGCCAGCGTAGTGACCGCCCCCGACGCTCCCGCGCGCCCACTCCGCCGCGGCGGGTGGGGCGCGGGCGGGATCGCGGGCGCTGGTACCCTCGGCGTGTCGCTCCGACCGGCGTCCACCTGGGCGCCCGCCTTCCCCGCCGCCGTCACGGCGGCGCTTTTCTGTCGGGGTGCACTGAGAACCTCCTGTCGCGGATGGACCGCGACCGTTCCAGTCCATAGGAGGTGAGTGGTTCTCATGCGTCATTACGAGCTGTTGGTCATCCTCGATCCCAGCCTGGACGAGCGCACTGTGACGCCGTCCCTGGAGACCTTCCTCAACGTCGTGAAGACCGACGGGGGAACCGTCGAGAAGATCGAGGTGTGGGGCAAGCGCCGGCTGGCCTACGAGATCCTCAAGAACGCCGAGGGCATCTACGCGCTGCTCGAGGTCGCCTGCGAGCCCGCGACCGTCGCCGAGCTGGACCGCCAGCTCGGGCTGAACGAGTCGGTCCTGCGCACCAAGGTCCTGCGCCGCGAGCCGAAGCGGGCCCCCGCGCCCGCGCCCGCCGCGAGCTGAGGCGGCGGCGATGGCCGGCGAGACCGTCATCACCGTGGTCGGCAACCTGACCGCCGACCCCGAGCTGCGCTTCACCCCGTCCGGGGCCGCGGTCGCCAACTTCACCGTGGCCGCCACGCCGCGCACCTTCGACCGCGCCTCCGGCGAGTGGAAGGACGGCGACGCGCTGTTCATGCGCTGCAACGTGTGGCGCCAGGCCGCGGAGAACGTGGCCGAGACGCTCACCCGCGGCATGCGGGTGATGGTGCAGGGGCGGCTGCGCCAGCGGTCGTTCGAGACCCGCGAGGGCGAGAAGCGCACCGTGGTCGAGCTGGAGGTCGACGAGGTCGGCCCGTCACTGCGCTACGCCACCGCCAAGGTCAACAAGGTCAGCCGCGGCAGCGGCGGCGGTGGCTTCGGTGGTGGTAGCGGCGGCGGCAGCGGTGGCGGCGGCTACAGCGGTGGCGGCGGCGGTGGGGGCGGCTACGGCGGCTCCGCGCCCGCCGACGACCCGTGGGGCTCCGCTCCGCCAGCCGGCAGCGGCCCGGCCGCCGACGACGAGCCCCCCTTCTGACCCGAGCACCACCCCGCCCCCGGGCGGGACCAGAGCACAACCAGGAGTACCCCACACATGGCCAAGCCCGTTCTGCGCAAGCCGATGAAGGCGAAGGTGTGCGCGTTCTGCAAGGACAAGGCCCAGGACATCAACTACAAGGACACGGGTCTGCTGCGGAAGTTCATCTCCGACCGCGGCAAGATCCGGGCCCGTCGCGTCAGCGGCAACTGCCGCCAGCACCAGCGTGACGTCGCGGTCGCGGTCAAGAACTCCCGCGAGGTCGCACTGCTGCCCTACACCTCGACCGCGCGCTGAGCCGGGCGAACCGGTAGCGGAGGACATCGGAATGAAGCTCATCCTCACCGCCGACGTGCCGAACCTCGGCGCGCCCGGCGACATCGTCGAGGTCAAGGACGGCTACGGCCGCAACTACCTGCTCCCGCGCAAGATGGCCGTGGCGGCCACCCGCGGCGCGGAGAAGCAGGTCGCCTCGATCCAGCGGGCCCAGAAGGCCCGTGCCATCAAGGACCTGGGCCACGCCAAGGAGGTGGCCGGCCAGCTCAAGGAGCTGACGGTCACCGTGAAGGCCAAGGCCGCGGGCGACTCGGGCCGGCTGTTCGGTTCGGTCACCGCCGCCGACGTGGTGAAGGCCGTCCAGGCCGCCGGGGGGCCCGCCCTCGACCGGCGCGCCGTCGACGTGCCCAGCCAGATCAAGTCGGTCGGCACGCACCAGGTGACGGTCCGGATCCACCCGGAGGTCACCACCGAGCTCGACATCGAGGTCGCGCCGACCTCCTGAGCCGCGTGGTCGCCGCGTCGACCACCAGTAACGCTCCGTGAACGGGGGGGGGGGGGGGCCCGGGGGGGGGGCCCCCCCCCCGCCGCCCGGCCGCGCG
>NZ_JAGSOV010000080.1 GCF_023898865.1 Pseudonocardia humida | reverse complement strand
ACCCCCAGACCCGCGCCGTGCCGGGGGGGGGCCCGGCCCGTGCGGTCCGCCCCCACCCCGTTCGGCGTTGTGGGGACACCCGCCGGACACGCCGAAGGCGCCCGTTCACGCTGTCGTACGACACGCCGTCGGGTTGCCTCGGCGTCGCCGAGTGACCGCTGCGCAGCGACGGGCGGCCGTATCCGGTGGTCGCCACGACACGCCGGACGGCTGTCGTCGGCGTGTCGCCGAGCGGAAGTTATCCACAACCAACATCACGGCGCTGACCAGCGAAAATGGTCCGAAATGGGGAGTTGTCCCCACACCGTCCACAGGGTGGGTGAGGCTGTGTGCTGGGCGGGCTCCGGCGATCCCCAGCTCCGTACACAGGGCCCGCCCCCGGCTCGGCTTGGGAACCGTCGGGGGGAGGATCTACCGTCCAGGGCAGGACCGGCAACCCGGTCCGGAAGGACGCCGGTCGTAGCACGGTTCGCCACCCGAGCACGTCGAGCGGATCGAACTGATGTTCGATACACTAGGTCCGGGGGGTGACTCTGCGTATGGCACTGACCGACGACCGCCCATCCGGTCGACCCCGTCCGGTCCGCGCCGCCGACGAGGGCGGTGAGCCCGGCTCGCCGTTCGACCGGCAGCCCCCGCAGGACCTCACCGCCGAGCAGTCCGTCCTGGGCGGCATGCTGCTCAGCAAGGACGCCATCGCCGACGTCGTCGAGATCATCCGGCCGGACGACTTCTACCGCCCCGCCCACCAGACCGTCTACGACTGCATCCTCGACCTCTACGGCCGCGGCGAGCCCGCCGACGCGGTCACCGTCTCCGCCGAGCTGCAGCGCCGCGGCGAGCTGATCCGCCTCGGCGGCGCCCCCTACCTGCACACGCTGATCGCCACGGTGCCCACGGCGGCCAACGCCGCCTACTACGCCGAGATCGTGTCGGAGAAGGCGATCCTGCGCCGCCTGGTCGAGGCCGGCACCAGGATCGTGCAGCTGGGCTACCACGGCGCCGACGGCGCGGAGGTCAACGACGTCGTCGACCGCGCCCAGGCCGCCATCTACGAGGTCACCGAGCGCAGCACCACCGAGGACTACGTCGTCCTCGAGGAGCTGCTGCAGCCCACGATGGACGAGATCGACGCCATCAGCTCCCGCGGCGGCGTCGCACTGGGCGTCCCCACCGGCTTCGTCGACCTCGACGCCCAGACCAACGGCCTGCACCCCGGCCAGATGATCGTCGTGGCCGCGCGGCCGGGCCTGGGCAAGGCGCTCGCGCTCGACACCCCCCTCCCCACGCCCACCGGCTGGACCACCATGGGCGAGGTCGCCGTCGGCGACGTGCTGATCGACGCCGACGGCCGCCCGACGCGCGTACTGGCGGCCACCGGGGTCATGAACGGGCGGCCCACCTTCGAGGTCGAGTTCTCCGACGGCACGGTCATCGTGGCCGACGCGCAGCACCAGTGGCGCACCTCCGACGGCGCCGTGCGCACCACGGCGGAGCTGGTCGCCGGCCGGCACGCGATCGACGTGTGCGCCCCCCTGCGGCTCGCCGAGGCCGAGCTCCCCGAGGACCCGTACGCGCTGGGCGTGCGGCTCGCCCGGGCGGGCTGGGCGGTCGCCGACCTGACGCCGTACCTGCGCGCGGCCGAGCACCAGCGCCGCGCGCTGCTCTCCGGCCTGATGGACGGCGGCGGCGTCGTCGGCCCCGACGGCGCACTGCGCTTCCCGGCCGCCGGCGCACTCGCGGCGGACGTCCGCGAGCTGGTGGCGGGCCTGGGCCACCGGTGGGTCCCGGCCGCCGACGGCACGGTCGTCTTCCTCGCCGGCGACGAGGTCTTCCGCGACGACCGCAGGCGGCTGCTGCACAAGGAGCGCCACGACACCCATCCCGACCGGGAGTCCCGCCGACGGGTGGTCGACGTGCGGCCGGTCCCGAGCGTGCCCGTGCGGTGCATCGAGGTGGACAACGCCGCGCACCTGTACCTCGCGGGGCCCTCGATGGTCCCGACGCACAACTCGACCCTGGGTCTGGATTTCGCCAGGTCGTGCTCCATCAAGCACGGCATGACCAGCGCCGTCTTCTCGCTGGAGATGAGCAAGACCGAGATCGTCATGCGGCTGCTGTCCGCGGAGGCGCAGATCCGGCTGACCGACATGCGCGCCGGCCGGATGGGCGACGACGACTGGACCCGCATGGCCCGGCGGATGAGCGAGATCAGCGAGGCACCGCTGTTCATCGACGACTCGCCCAACCTGACCCTGATGGAGATCCGGGCCAAGGCGCGCCGGCTCAAGCAGCGCAACGACCTCAAGCTGGTCATCCTCGACTACCTGCAGCTGATGACCTCTGGCCGCAAGGTCGAGTCCCGCCAGCAGGAGGTCTCGGAGTTCTCCCGGCAGATCAAGCTCCTGGCCAAGGAGCTGGAGGTGCCGGTGGTGGCGATCAGCCAGCTGAACCGCGGCCCCGAGCAGCGCACCGACAAGCGGCCGATGCTGTCCGACCTGCGCGAGTCGGGGAGCATCGAACAGGACGCCGACATGGTGATCCTGCTGCACCGTCCGGACGCATTCGAGCGCGACGACCCCCGCGCCGGCGAGGCCGACCTGATCCTGGCCAAGCACCGCAACGGGCCCACCAACACGATCACCGTGGCCCACCAGTTGCACTACAGCCGCTTCGCTGACCTCGCCCACGGCTGAGCGGCGGTTGTAGGGTCTCGAATCTTCTGTCACTGTCTTGAATCCGATGTCACTCCCATGTCATCAGGACATGCGGATGAGACAGACGGCCAGATCCGGCGTGTCGAGCTCACCTCGCTGCCTCGGACGGCCCGTGCCGCAGCACGACCTGTGCCTGCGCTGCCCGAACGCGCGCCGCTCCAGCGTGCATCGGCCGCACTCGGTCGCCGCCCGCGACCAAGCCGAGCAGCTGTACACCATCACCATCAAGGCGGGCTCCATGCCGAAACTCCAGGTCTGCTGGCCGGCCGACCAACCTCCATCGACGGAGCCCCAGGTGCATAGGTCGTCATAGATGTGAAGAATCAGGACCGAGTCGACTGACGTCGGCGATAGGCACGTTGCTGACAGGCCCTCGAGCAGTAGTCCCGTGGCCGTCCCCGCACTCCCCCGTCAACAGGCTTCCCGCACATCGCGCACTCCGCTCCCCCGATTCCGTCACGCATCACCTCACTTCCGCGGCTTCCGACGAGCGCCTCGACACCATCGAGCGTGCGCTGCAGCCCGAACTCGAACGGGTCGAGCGGCTCGTCCATACCTCCGCTCTCCCACAGTCGTCTCAAGGCCGGATAGGCGTCCAATCGCTCGAACAGGGACTCGCGTTCGCTCCACCAGCGCTCATGGGAGATCCCGGTGCGCCGCTGAAGTTCCGCGGTCTCCCCCGCCTGACGCGCGACCGACTCGACGAACCCACCCACGAGGTTCACGACCGCGATCACCTGAGCCGGTGCCAGACCGGTGCGCGACGCGACGTCGAGCGCGTGGTCGTACCCGGCCATGATGTTCGGCCCGGGCAGGCGGCGGCTTCCCGCGCTGTAGACCAGCCACGGATGCCGTTGGTGGATCTCCCACGCCCGCCACGCCCAGCGTTCGAGGCCGGCACGCCAATCCAGGCCGTCCGCGGGCGCCAGAGGCGCCTCCCCGTAGACGGCGTCTCGCATGAGTTCCACCAGTTCCGCCTTGCCGGGAACGTAGCGGTAGAGCGACATCGTCGTGGTGCCGAACCGTTCCGCGACCTTGCGCATGGACAGCGCGCCGAGCCCCTCGGCGTCCGCGACATCGATCGCCGCCGCGACGATCCGGCCCAGGCTCAACCCGGGCCGGTCCGGTTCGTGCGCACCCCAGAGCAGCTCGATCGCACGCTCCGGATCCGGCTGCGCGTCGTCTCCAGCCACCACTACTCCCTTGACCCTCTTCACGCGGTCGTGTTTAGATCATAAACCTCAGTATATCCGATAAACCATCTCCCGGGAGCGCTTCGCCATGCCCGAAAACAGGTTCCACGTGTCCCCCGACGGCCAGGACGACTGGTCAGGCACCCTCGACCGGCCGTTCGCCACCCCGCACGCGGCTCAGAGAGCCGTCCGCGCGCTCACCACCGAGATGACCGACGACATCATCGTCACCCTCCGAGCCGGTGTCTACCACCTCGAAGAACCGCTCACCTTCGACCACGCGCAGGCCGACTCCGGGGCCAACGGCTTCCGAGTGATCTACCAGGCCCACGGCTACGGAACGGCCGAACGGGAGGAGGCCGTGCTCAGCGGCGGCCGCGAGATCACCGGCTGGTCCGCGGGCGCCGACGGCGCATGGACCGCCCCGATCGGCGAACTGGAGCCGCGACGGCTCTCCGTCGACGGCCGCCCCGCGTGCCGGGCGGCCCGCACGACTGGACTCCCAGGTAGCGTGACGAAAACAGCTACTGGTTACGTCACGGACAGCGTGGAGCCTCGGTCCTGGCCCGATCCCGCAGGACTGGAGTTCGTCTACCCCGGCGTCTACCCGTGGTCCGAAGCTCGCCTGGCGGTCGCCGCGATCTCCGGAGACGGCTCCTCGACCACCATCACCATGGCCCAGCCCGCCTTCGACAACGCCAAGTCCCTCTACGACTCGAAGTGGTACGGCGCAGGGGGTGACGGGACCTGGGACGGCCTCGCCGCGCCGTCCGTGCTCGAGAACAACGTGGCCTTCCTCGATGAGCCGGGCACCTTCGCCGTCGACCGCTCCGAACCGGGCGGACACGTCCTGCACTACCGCCCGCGCCCCGGCGAGGAGATCGGCAGGACCACCACGATCGTGCCCGTTCTCGAGACGGTCGTCAGCGGGCAGGGCGTGCACGACATCGTGCTGCGCGGCCTCACCTTCGCCGAGGCGAACTGGTCCGGTCCCACCCGTACCGGCGGCTACCTGCACTACCACGGCAACGCTCGTCACGAGCAGGGCGAGTTCCAGAAGATCGACATCGGTGCCGACATGGGCTACGTCCACGTTCCAGCGGCTCCGACCCAGCTACCGGCCAACGTCGCCTTCGACTCGGCCAGCCGGATCGTGCTGGAGGGCAACCACTTCACCCGCCTCGGCGCCGGCGGACTGGCGCTCGAGGGCGGCGCCGTCGTCGAGGTCCGGGGCAACGTCTTCGACGAGATCTCGGGCAGCGGGATCGCGATCCAGGGTGCCACTCGCGTCACCGTCGAGGACAACCTCGTCCACCACATCGGCACCGAGTACCGCGGTTCCCCCGCCATCCTGGTGGTCGAATCCGAAGAGACCACCGTGGCGCACAACGAGATCCACGACGTTCCGCACAACGGCATCGTGATCACCGGCGGCGAGCGGGCCACGGGGACCCAGGTGGTCGCGAACCTCGTCGAACGCAGCATGGGGGTGCTGATGGACGGCGGCGGGATCTACCTGTCCGCACCGCAGGGCTCGTCGTTCGCCGGCGGGGCGGTGGTCCGGGGCAACGTGATCCGCGATGTCCTGACGTCGTACAACTTCGGGCTCTACACCGACTACGGCGCCGCGTGGATCACCGTCATCGGGAACGTCGTGTGCCGGGCCGACACCCCGATCGTGCTGCAGGTCGGCCCTCCGCTGGAGAATGTCGCCTTCATCGGCAACTTCTGGGACGTCCGGCCCGACGGCTACGACGACCCGCCCAAGACGGTGACCGTGGCCGGGAACACCGTGCTGCCCAGGGAAACCTTCGACGAAGCGATCAAGGCCGCCCCGGCGGCGGCCGACATCCTCGCGCGGGCGGGACGGCGCGTCTGAACGATGATCGGGACTCCTGCCGGACCTGCGGCTCGTGCGTCCGGCAGGATCCAGGACATTCGCGGGCCGATGCCGCCGCCGCTCCCCGCATCCCGCCCGGCTCGTTCTGGGTTCGACGCCAGCGGTCGCGCTGCGGGGACCGGCCGTCGGGCGCCAGGCGCTGCCTCCGGGAAAGCGGCACCTCCATGAGATTGATCATGGCGACACCCTGTGAGGCAGGTCGGAAACCCGCAGGTGGGACAAGACCACGCCCGCACCCGCACCCGCTGGCTGCCCGCCGGACACTGGACCGGCTACTGGACCGGGCGCCATCACCATGTCCGCCGGTGGGTGACGGTTCCCGCGCCGCTGTCACAGATCCCGATGCCCACGCGTGGCGGCCACCGGTCGCCACTGCCGCCGGCCGGCCGTATGCGCGAGCTCCTCTGACTGGCGGACGCCTCAGCGGCTGAGCTGCGTCATGGCGGCGTGGAGCTGCTCGTCGGGGAGCGGCGGCTCGGGGAGGTCGCGGTGGGTGTCGCCGCGGCAGGCGCCGGTCAGCACTCTTGGTGGTGCCGCTGCCGGTTGACGGCGAGGATCTCGTCGGAGAGGTCGGGGTCCACGAGTCGGATCGCGCGTGAGAGGACGATCGCCCCGACGATCTCGCTCAGCAGCGCGATCGATCGACGCCGGGCCTCTTCGGGGTCGAGCGCCTCGCCGCGCTCGGTCGCCTCGAGCTGCTGCGCGGCGTCAAATCCCGCGATGTAGCCCTCTACGCCTTTGGCGTACGCGGCCTGGATCGCGGGTCCGTGGCGACCGGCGTCGCTGACCAGTGCCGCCGACGGGCACCCGCCGTCGGGCATGTCGCGGTGCTCGGGTGAGAGGTAGTCGGCCAAGGTCTCCGCGAGTGAGGGCCGGTCGGGATCCGCCTCGTCGATGGTCCGCGCGAGCGTCGCAAGCGAGGCCGCGAAGGCGTCCTCGCAGACGGCGACCGCGAGCGCGTCCTTGGAGGCGAAGTGGTTGTAGAAGCCGCCGTGGGTCATGCCCGCGCCCTTCATGAGCGCGGAGATCCCGATCCCGTCGATCCCGTCGGTTCGGAATCGGGGGCTCGCCGCGTCGACGATGCGCTGACGCGTCTGGGCCATGTCCTGCTCGGAGATCCGCGGCATGCGGCAGTCCTCTTCGGTTCGCCTTGACTTTCCAGATGATGGTCGTCATTCTACGTCAAATGACGACCATCATCCAGGATCGTACCGAGGATCCCCCGGGCACGACCGACAGCATCGTTGCGGTGCTCGCCCGATGAGCGCGCAGGTCGGCCGGCTGACGTGGGGGACGATCGGTGCCGGGGAGGTCGCGCAGGCCGTCGCGCGTCACGCCGTGCGCGCCGGGCACGAGGTCGTCCTGAGCAACAGCCGTGGCCCCGAGTCGCTGGAGTCGATCGTGGCCGCGATCGGGCCCGGGGCGTCGGCGGGGACGGTCGCGCAGGCCGCCGAGGCGGATCTGGTGCTGCTCGCCGTGCCCTGGACCGCGGTTCCTGCCGCACTGCGTGGCCTGCCGCGCCGGGACGGCCGGATCGTGATCGACGCGACCAACCAGATGGCGAGCATCACGCAGGAGCCGGTCATTGATGACCTCGGCGATCAGACCGGCAGCGAGCTGGTTGCGTCGCTCGTGCCCGGGGCGCGGGTGATCAAGGCGTTCAACACGCTGTATGGCCGCTACATCGCGCCGGACCCCCGGCATGACGCCGGCCGGCAGCTCCTCTTCTACGCCGGCGATGACCTCGCCGCCAAGTCGCTCTTTCACGACGTGGTCCACGGGTTCGGGTTCGCGCCCGTCGACATCGGGCGGCTCCGTGAGGGTGGACGCCTGATGCAGGTCGGCGGCGGGCCGCTGTCGGCACTTCACGCGCTGCGACAGGACTTCCAGTGAAGGCACTGGCCCATGAGCGGGCCCATCCGCTTGAGCGGTCATGAGCGGCGAAGACCCCGCCAATCAGGGCGGCATCCTGCACGAGCTCGCCGAGCACGCCGCAGACGGGCACCTGCGGCCGATCGCCACGACCCAGCTGGAGGGCTGAGCGTGCAGAGCATGCGGGCCGCTCACGAGCAGCTCGAGAGCCGCACGATCGGCAAGGTCGTCATCGCGACCTGCCCCCTCGACGTGCCGCTTCGCCATGCGCGCATGCACCCCGACTCCAACGTCTGCAACCGAGAAGGGACATCACCATGAGCAAGATCCTCGTCACCGGCGCCGGCGGCCACCTCGGCCGCATGACGCTCCAGCACCTCCTCGAGCGGCGCCCCGCCACCGAGCTCGTGGGCCTGGCCCGTGACCCGGGAAAGGCCGCAGACCTCGCCGCACAAGGCATCGAGATCCAAACCGCCAGGGAGGACCGGTCATGACCGCTCCCGCCACCGCACCGGTGGTGCTGGACCTCGCCGACCCGGCGGCCGACCTGGCCACCGCGGGCGGGAAGGGCGGGTCGCTGGCCCGGCTGGCCCGCGCCGGGCTGCCGGTGCCACCCGGCTTCCACGTCACGACGGCCGCCTACCGGCGCTTCGTGGCCGAGCACGACCTGGGCGGGCGGCTCACCGGCACCGACGGCCCCGGGGTCGCGGCCCTGTTCGCCGCGCACCCGGTACCCGCCGACATCGCCGACGCGATCCGGGCCGCCTACGCCGCACTCGGGTCGCCCGCGGTCGCGGTCCGGTCGTCGGCGACGGCCGAGGACCTGCCGGGCGCGTCCTTCGCCGGCCAGCAGGACACGTTCCTCGACGTGCGCGGCGCCGACGCCGTCGTCGACGCCGTGCGGCGCTGCTGGGCGTCGCTGTGGACCGACCGCGCGGTGGCCTACCGCGAGCGGATCGGGATCGCGCCCGAGGACGTCGCGCTGGCGGTGGTCGTCCAGGAGCTGGTGGACGCCGACGCGGCCGGGGTGCTGTTCACCGCCGACCCGGTCACCGGGGCGGCGGACCGGATGGTGGTCAACGCGACCTGGGGGCTGGGCGAGTCGCTCGTCTCCGGCGCGGTCACCCCCGACGAGCTGGTCCTGGACGCGGCCAGTGGAGCGGTGCGGGAGCGGCGCACCGGGGAGAAGGCGGTGCTGACGGCCCGCACCCCGGACGGCCCGGCCGAGCGCCCGGTGCCCGCCGCGCGCCGGGCCGAACCGGTGCTCGACGACGCCGCCGCCGCCGAGCTGGCCGGGCTCGGCAGGCGGATCGCCGCCGAGTACGGCGGCCCGATGGACGTGGAGTGGACGCGCGCCCGGGGCGCGTTCTCGATCGTCCAGGCCCGCCCGGTGACCGGTCTGCGCGACCCGTGGAACGACAGCCTCACCGGTGACTTCCTGTGGACGAACACCAACCTCGGCGAGGCCATCCCGGACGTGATGACCCCGGCGACGTGGTCGCTGGTGCAGATCTTCATGGGCCGCGCGATGCGGACGCTGTCGCTGCCCGGCTACCGCGGCTACGGCATCGTCGGCGGGCGCTTCTACCTGAACATGAGCCTGGCGATGTCGCTGTCGGGCGCGGTCGGGGTGTCGCAGAAGCGGTTCCGCTCGCTCACCGAGAACGTGTTCGGCCGGTTGCCCGCCCACGTCGCGATCCCGCCCGTGCCGTTGTCGCGGTGGCGGGTGCTGCGCCTGCTGGTGCCCAACACGGTGGCGTTCCTGCGCGACGTGGTGCGCAACCTCGAGCGGCTGCCCGAGCACATCGCGACCAACCCGGCCCGGTGCGCGGCCCTGATCGCCCGGATCGAGGCCACCACCGATCCCGGCGAGCTGGCCCGGCTGTGGGTCGACGAGCTGCGCCCGCTGGTCGTGCTGGGCTCGGACATGCTGGCCGCGGCCGGTCGCAGCGACCCCGTCGCGCTGCTGACCTCGCAGAAGCGGCTGCGCAAGCTGGTCGGCGACGCCGACGCCGCCGCGCTGACCTCCGGGCTCACCGTCGACGGCGACGTGCTGGCCAGCCTGGGCCCGATCGTCGGGCTGGCGAGGTTGGAGCGCGGCGAGATCGACGAGGCGACCTACGCCGAGCACTACGGGCACCGCAGCCCGCACGAGTTCGAGGTGTCGCTGCCGCGGCCGGTGGAGCGGCCCGGCTGGATCGCCGAGCAGATCGCCGCGCTGCGCGCCGCGGGCACCGATGCGCTGGCGATGCTGGAGCGGGTGGAGGCGGCCAACCGCGCCGCATGGGACCGGCTGGTCGCCGCGCACCCGGGGAAGGTGCGGGCGGTGCGCGCCCGGCTGGACCGGTGGGCCCGCGCCGAGCGCGGCCGCGAGCAGGCCCGCACCGAGGTCGTGCGCACGTTCACGGTGGTCAGGGCGCTGCTGCTGCGGGCGGGCGAGCTGACCGGGCTGGGCGACGACGTCTTCATGCTCGCGATCGACGAGGTGGCCGCCGTGCTGCGCGGCGGGACGGTGCCCGACCTCACCCAGCGCCGCGCCGCCTACGACCGCTACGTCGCGTTGCCGGCCTACCCGTCGCTGATCCGCGGCCGGTTCGACCCGTTCGCCTGGGCCGCCGACCCGCACCGCCGCGGCGACGTGTTCAGCGCCGACGACCCGGCCACCGCCGCGCCGACGCCGTCCGACGACGCCGTCACCGGGTTCCCCGGGGCGTCCGGGGTGGTGGAGGGCGTCGTCCGGGTGCTGCGCGGCGCCGAGGAGGGCGATCGGCTGCGGACCGGGGAGGTGCTGGTGACCACGGTGACCAACGTCGGCTGGACCCCGCTGTTCCCCCGGGTCGCCGCCGTCGTCACCGACGTGGGGGCCCCGCTGTCGCACGCCGCGATCGTCGCCCGCGAGCTCGGGATCCCGGCCGTCGTCGGCTGCGGCAACGCGACCACCGTCCTGCGCACCGGCGACCGGGTGCGCGTGGACGGCGGCCGCGGCACCGTCGAGCGCCTCAGCTGACCGTCGGGAACGACGGGGAGCCGCGCCTCACGGGCGTTGCCGCTCCCGCGGCGTCGTTCTCGACGGGGCCGGGAGGAGGCGGTGGGCGACCAGCTCCAGGGGGCCGCGGTCGAAGCGGCGCAGCCAGAGCGTCGACAGCGCGACGAGCAGCAGGGACGTCCCGGCCCACAGGCCGACCACCCACCACGGCCAGGCGCCGTCGAGGCGGCGGGCCAGCCCGAGGCCCCAGTCGAAGCACAGCACCGCGGCCAGCAGGTTCTGCAGCACGTAGCACGACAGCGCGGTGCGCCCGACCGCGGTGAGCCCGCGCCGGGGCGCGCCGCCCGGGCCCCGCAGCACGACCGTCGTGATCAGCGCGAGCAGGCCGAACGCCACCGCAGGGGCCACCAGGTACCGGTCGACCAGCACGAACGCCGTGCCGCCGAACCCGGTCAGGACGTTCAGCGGGGCGGCCACCCCGAGCCCGAGCACCATGAGCCTGCGCCGGATCCGGGAGCCGGTGGCGCTGTCGGCGAACACCCCGGCGCGCATCAGCCGGGAGCCGGCCAGGAACAGCACCACCGCGGACGGCACGATCAGCACCAGCTCGACGCGGTAGAGCGGGAAGTTCGCGACCCGCTCCGCGACCTGGGCGGTCC
The DNA here is from genome assembly GCF_023898865.1 of Pseudonocardia humida. Lineage (GTDB taxonomy): Bacteria > Actinomycetota > Actinomycetes > Mycobacteriales > Pseudonocardiaceae > Pseudonocardia > Pseudonocardia humida. The sequence goes on along the minus strand of NZ_JAGSOV010000080.1, from coordinate 26,313 downwards.
AGCTCGCGGTGGACGGCGGGGCGGGCGCGGTGCCGGCCGGGTCGCCGGGGAACGCGGCCAGCAGCGCGGTGAGCCCGAGCAGGACCGCCACGTAGATCCCGCCGACCACGCCCATCGCCACCCGCACCACGCGGTCGCTGCGCCCGACCAGGTACGCCACCACCAGCGACGCGATCGCGTAGCCCATCAGCACGTCGAACTCGAAGACCAGCAGGTAGTGCAGCAGGCCCTCGACGAACAGGATCGCCGCGCGGACCGGGTAGCGGCCCGGCCACGGCAGCCCCCGCCGCACGGCCGCCCGGTACTGCACCTCGAGGCCGACCCCGAACAGCAGCGTCAGCAGGGCCAGGAACTTGCCGTTGGACAGCACCAGCAGCCCGGCCTGCACGGGGTCGTCGGCGAAGCCACCGCCGCCGGAGAGCAGCGCGGCCGGGCCGCCGGGCTGGGCGAACAGCCAGGCGTTCGACGCGAAGGTGCCCAGGATCGCGACGCCGCGCAGCACGTCCAGCGCGGCGATCCGGCCGGTGCCCGGCCCCGGCTCAGCGCTGCGCATCGGTGCGCTCCGGGGCCTTCGGCGGGGCCAGCGTCGTCCACACCGGACCGACGCCGAACCAGATCAGCGTGACGATCCCGACCCGGAACGCCCAGCTCCACATGGGATCGGCGCCCCACTGCAGCACCGGCGGCACCTCGGTGCCGGCGACCGCGGACACCAGCAGCATCACCGCCACGGCGATGCCCGTCAGCACCGCCATCTTGGCCCACTCGCGCCACTCGTAGGCGACCTTCTCCGGCCCGTACTTCGGCTTCGGCGGGGGTGGCGGCCCGCCGGCGAACCGGTGCGCCACCGATCGGTCGGCCCACCGGATCAGGGTGTGGCCGAAGGCGACGGTCCCGCCGAGGTAGACCGCGGCCAGGCCGTGCACCTGCCCCGGCGGCGACCCGGAGGCGACGTCGGCCAGCGACGCCCCGATCAGCACGAGGTCGAGCACCGGGACGAGCAGCAGCAGCACCGTGCTCGTCCGGCGCAGGCGCAGCACGTACCGGGCCAGCAGGCCGGCGGCGAGCAGCACCCAGAACCCGATCTCGGACGCGGCGATCAACCAGACCAGCGGGTTGGCGAGCAGTTCGGACATGCCCCGAGCATGCGGGGCGGGCGGGTCCGGGCGCGTCAGGCGGAGGACCGGTCTTCGCGGCGGCGGCGTACCACTTTCGATCGACGCCCGCGGCCGCCGCGGATGGTCCAATGGCGGGGTGAGCCGGCGGGAGCTGACCGACGACGCGCTGCGCGCGGGCGTCTACCTCGCCGTCGGCGTGCTGCTCGTGGCGATCGTGCCGGACGTCGCCAACTCGTTCAGCGTCGACGGCCGCCCGCCCCCGCCGCCCCCGGCGTGGGAGGCGCTGCTCATCCTGGCCGGGGCCTGCGCCGGGCTGGTGCTGCGCCGCTCGTTCCCGGTCACCGGCCTGGTCGTGGCCGGGACGGTCGCGGTGCTGGGCGCGACCTGGACCGGCAGCATCCACATCGGGGTGTCGCTGGTCTGCGGCGAGGCGATCTACAACGCGGTGCTGTACTCGTCGCGCCGGGCCAGCGTCACGATCACCGCGCTCGTCGGGGTCGTGCTCGCGCTGGGCGCGCTGGGCAGCTTCGCCGCCGCCGGCACCCGGGAGGCCGTGCTGGCGCTGCTCGGGCTGTCGCTGCTGCTGATCCCGGTCGTGTGGGCGCGCGAGGTGCGCCACCACCGCGAGGCCACGATCGCCGCCGAGGAACGCGCCGAGCAGGCCCGCCGGATGGCCGCGCTCGACCGGGCCGCCGCGATCGCCGCCGAGCGCGCCCGGATGGCCCGCGAGCTGCACGACGTCGTGGCGGGCCAGCTGTCGGCCATCGCCATCCAGTCCGAGGCAGCGCTGACCCTGCCCGACGTCGACCCGGCCACCCAGCGCAGGCTCCTGGAGGCGGTGCGCGCGGGCAGCGTGTCGGCGCTGGAGGAGATGCGCGCGATGATCGGGCTGCTGCGCGCGGGCGACGCGGCCGACACCGACCCGGACGCCGACGCCCGCGCCGCGCCGACCGGGCTCGACCGCCTCGACTCGCTGCTCGACGCCGGACGCGCGTCCGGCCTGCGCATCGACGTCGACGACCGCCGCCCACCGGCCGACCAGCTGCCCGCCGCCGTCGACCTCACCGCCTACCGGATCGTGCAGGAGTCGCTGACCAACGCGGCCAAGCACGCCCCCGGCAGCACCGTCTCGCTGCGGCTGGCCCGCGCGGACGGCACGCTCACCGTCGAGCTGGCCAACGCCGTCGGGTCCCGCCGCGGGCCCGACCCCGGCGGCACCGGCACCGGTCTGCTGGGGCTGCGCGAGCGGGCCGCCGCCGTCGGCGGCACCGTCCGCGCCGGGGCCGACGACGGCACCTGGACCGTGCACGCCGAGCTCCCCGCCGCCGTCGCCGCCCGGGCGCGGGTGCCGTGAGCGACCGTCCCGTCCGCGTCGTGGTGGCCGACGACCAGGCCGCCATCCGCACCGGCCTGGCCCTGATCCTCGGCTCGGCGCCCGGCATCGAGGTGGTCGCCGAGGCCGGCGACGGCCTGCAGGCCGTCGCCGAGGCCACCCGGCTGCGCCCGGACGTCGTGCTGATGGACATCCGCATGCCCGGCATCGACGGCATCGAGGCCACCCGCCGCCTCGTCGCCGACGGCGTCTGCGACGTCCTCGTGCTCACCACCTTCGACCTCGACGCCCACGTCGACGACGCCCTCGCCGCGGGCGCGGCCGGCTTCCTGCTCAAGACGGTGCAGGCGCCCGCGCTGATCGAGGCGGTGCGCGCGGTCGCCCGCGGCGACGGCGTGCTGGCCCCCGAGGTGACCCGCCGGGTGCTGGCCCGGCTACCGGTGGCGCCCACCCCGCCGCCGGCCCGGGTCCCCGGCCTCGACGAGCTGACCGCGCGCGAACGCGAGATCCTGGCCTGCCTCGGCCAGGGCCTGTCCAACGCCGAGATCGCGGCCCGGCTGGTGATCACCGAAGCCACCACCAAGACCCACGTCTCCCGGGTCCTGACCAAGCTCGGCCTGCGCTCCCGCGTCCAGGCCGCCATCGCCGCCCGCTCAGCGGGCCTCACCGGCTGATCCGGGCGCCGAGCCCGAAGACCACCCGTTCGGTTCCGCTCGGACGCCGTGGTGCCGGATCGACGACCCGGCGCCACCGGCCGCGCCTCCCGTGGGTGGTGGACGCCCCCGCCCCGGTCAGCAGGGCCGACGGCTGATCACGTCCGGTACCCGCACCGGAGCAGACGGGGCGACCGGCGCCGGTCACCGGCGAAACGTCGCCGACCGCCACCGCGAACGGCAGGCGAACCTCTCGACAGCAGCACCCGGCGGATCCGCGCCGGGCCGTCGGCGAGGGCGGATACGCCGAACGAAACAGGAGATCCCGTGACGCACCCGAGCTCGTACGAGCCGCACCAGCCCCAGGGCGTCCAGGCCCCGCCCACCCCGCCGAGGCGCAAGCGGCGCGTGTTCATGTGGGTGTTCCTGGCCGTGCAGGCCCTCTTCCTGGTCTGGGTCGTCAGCAGCCTCTCCGGGGCCGCCGACAACTGCGACGGTCGGACCGGCGACGCCCTCAGCGCGTGCCAGGCTGGGACGGCGGTCGGCGCGGGCCTCGGCCTGGCCGTGATCCTGTTCCTGTGGGTGGCCGTGGACGTCATCCTGGGCATCACGTACCTGGTCACCCGACGGCGCTGAGGTCCCGGATCAGGGGGTGTCGCCGGGGGCGAGGGGTACGGCTTCGAGGGCGGGGGCGTCGGGGACCGGCTGGAGGGCGGGGATCGTGGTGGCCGTGTCGGCGACCTCGGCGCCGAGCGGGGCGATGCCCATCATCACCGCGAGCACTCCGACCACGCTGGCCAGCAGCAGCGCCGCGGCGGCGACGGGCAGCAGCACCGCGCGGCGGTGCCGCCCGACGCGGTGCGCCCCGCGGTGCCCGCCGCGGCCCACTGCGGGCTGCGGGGTCACGGCGGCGGGCGCGTCGTCGTCCAGGACGACGACGGGGGTCGGGGCGGTGGCCGGGGGCGCGGCGGCGGGGCTCGTCTCGGAGGAGAGCGACGCGGCCACCTCGGCGGCGGTCGGGCGGGCCCCGGTGTCGGGGTTGGTCATGGCGGCGAGCAGCGGAGTGAGCCCGCCGGGCAGCCCGGCCGGGATCGTGGGCACCCGGTGCAGCCGGGCGACCGCGGACTCCATGGCCCGCCCCGGGTACTCCCGGCGCCCGGTGATCGCCTCCAGCATCACCAGGCCCAGCGCGAAGACATCGGCGGGTGGGCCGACGTGCTCGCCGCGGACCTGCTCGGGGGCCAGGTAGGCGGCGGTGCCGACGATGCAGCCGGTGGTGGTGACCGCGGTGCTGTCGACGGCGCGGGAGATGCCGAAGTCGGCGAGGCGGGCGCGGCCGTCGTCGCCGAGGAGCACGTTGGCCGGCTTGACGTCGCGGTGGATGTAGCCGGCCCGGTGCACGTGGTCGAGCGCGTGGGCCACGTGCAGGCCCACGCGGCGCACGGCGGCCGGGTCGAGCGGGCCATCCTGTTTGAGCCGCACGTCCAGCGACGGGCCGTTCACCAGGTCGGTCACCACGAACGGGCGACCCTCCACGCTGCCGCCGTCGCGCAGTCCGACGAGGGCGGGGTGGTCGAGGTTGGCCAGCGCCTCCATCTCCTGGCGCTGCTGGCGCAGGTCGACGTCGGTGGCGCCGCGGTGGAAAAGCTTGAGCGCCACGAGGGCGCCGCTGCGCAGGTCGCGGGCCCTGCGGACCACCGCGGAGGAGCCCGTCCCGAGCACTCGCCCGAGCACGTACCGGCCCGCGACGACCCTGGGGCAGAGATCGGGGAGCTCGGCGGTCACGATCTCGTAGTTCCCGAGCCCGCCGCGGATCACACAAATCCGCGGAACTTTCTCGATCTTCCCTGGTGAGCGCGGCACCGAAGGCAGGAAAGCCACGATGCCGCCCTCTGCGGGCAGCATCGTGGCTTTCCTGAACTCCTGCCGGAGCCGGTCCCGGCGTCAGCCGCCGGCGGCGGTGGTGAGCGCCCGCCTGGTGAGCACGCGGGCCAGGTGCCTGCGGTACTCCTTCGTGCCGGCCAGGTCCTCCGGCGGCTCGGTGCCCTGGTCGGCCAGCGCCGCGGCGTCCGCGATCGACGCCCCGCCGGCCAGCGCCTCCTCGGTGGCGGTGGCCCGCAGCGGGGTCTGGCCCATGTTGACCAGCCCGACCCGGCCGTCGACGACGGCGACGCCGACGATGGCCCAGTCGTTGGCCCGGCGGGTGAACTTCTCGTAGGCCCACCCGGCGCCGCCGGTGCGCGGCACCCGGATCTCGACGAGCAGCTCGTCGGGTTCCTTCGCCGTGGAGAAGACCCCGGTGAAGAACTCGGTGATCGGCACGCTGCGGGTGCCGCGCGGGCTGCGCAGCACCACCGTCCCGCCCAGCGCGAGCACCGCGGCGGGCAGGTCGGAGGCCGGGTCGGCGTGCGCGAGCGAACCGCCGATGGTGCCCCGGTGGCGCACCTGCGGGTCGCCGACCGTGCGGGCCACCCCGGCCAGCAGCGGTGACTCGGCGGCCAGCACATCGGACCGCTCGACCGTGCTGTGCCGGGTGCCCGCGCCGATGGCCACCTCGTCGCCGTCGACCTTGACGTAGCTCAGCTCGGACAGCTTGCTGATGTCGATGATCAGCTCGGGCGCGGCGAGGCGCAGCTTCATCACCGGCAGCAGCGAGTGGCCGCCCGCCATCACCGAGGCCTCCTCGCCGTGCTCGGCGAGCAGCGCCAGCGCGCCGTCCACGCTGGACGGGCGCTCGTAGGCGAATCCGACGGGGATCATGCGCCGCTCCCGGTGGAGAAGCCCGGCGCCACCATGTCCGGCTCGGAGCCCTCGGCCTTGTCGGGGTCCTGCCCGGACGCGGCGAGCACGGCGCGCACGATGTTGTGGTAGCCGGTGCAGCGGCAGAGGTTGCCCTCCAGGCCCTCGCGGACCTGCTTCTCGGTGGGCTTGGGGTTCTCCTCCAGCAGGCTCACCGCGGCCATCACCATGCCGGGCGTGCAGAACCCGCACTGCAGGCCGTGCTCGGCGCGGAACGCCGCGGGCACCGGGTGCAGGTTGTCCGAGTCGGTGGACAGCCCCTCCATGGTGGTGACCGACTGCTGGTCGGCCTGCACCGCGAGCACGGTGCACGACTTGATCGACTCGCCGTCCAGCAGGACGGTGCACGCCCCGCAGGAGGTGGTGTCGCAGCCGACGTTGGTGTCCTTGAGGCCCAGCTGGTCGCGCAGGTAGTGCGCGAGCAGCAGGCGCGGCTCGACGTCCGCGCTGGTGGACTCGCCGTTGACGGTGATCTCGACCTTCACGGTCATGCGTCGCTCCCGTTCTGGGCCGCGTTGATGGCCGTCCACACCCGCAGCGGGGTGGCCGGCATGTCGATGTGGCGGATGCCGAGGTGGGCCACGGCGTCGCAGACCGCGCTCTGCACGGCGGGCGTGGCGCCGATCGTGCCCGCCTCCCCGATGCCCTTGGCCCCGATCGGGTTCAGGTGCGTCGGGGTCTCCATCGTCAGCAGCGTGAAGCTGGGCAGCTCGGCCGCGGACGGGATGCCGTAGTCGGCGAAGGTCGCGGTCAGCGGGTTGCCGTCGGCGTCGTAGACGACCTCCTCCAGCAGCGCCTGGGCGATGCCCTGGGCGATGCCGCCGTGCCGCTGCCCCTCGGCGAGCAGCGGGTTGAGGATGGTGCCCGCGTCGTCGATGGTCAGGATCCGGTCGACGACCGCCTTCCCGGACTCGATGTCCAGCTCGACCACGGCCAGGTGCGCGCCGAACGGGAAGCTGGGCATCTGCCCGTCCCAGTGCGACTCGATCCGGAGCTGGTCCTTCTCGGCCAGCTCGGCCAGCGTGATGCTGGTGCCGGTGCCGGCCACCCGGACCGCGCCGTCGGCGACCTCGAGGTCGTCGACGTTGGCCTCGAGCAGGTCGGCGGCGCGCTGCTTGGCCAGGTCGGCCAGCTCGCCGGCGGCCTGGTAGACGGCGACGCCACCGGTCTGCAGGCTGCGCGAACCCATCGTGCCGATGCCCTTGGGGATCAGGTCGGTGTCGCCGTGCTTGACCGTGATCTTCTCGACCGGGATGCCGAGCTTCTCGCTGGCCAGCATCGCCCATGCCGTCGCATGGCCCTGACCGTGTGGGGAGGTTCCGGTGAGCACGGTGACCGTGCCGTCGGGGTGGACCTCCACCGTGGCGTCCTCCGCGGTCATCCCGCCCGCGGTGATCTCCACGAAGCAGGACAGCCCGATCCCGAGCTGCAGGACCTCGCCGCGCTCGCGGCGGGCCTTCTGCTCGGCGCGCAGGCCCTGGTAGCCCGCGGCCTCCAGGACGGTGTCGATCGCCTTGGCGTACTCGCCGCTGTCGTACTGGGCCCCGCCCTTGTTGGTGTACGGGAAGGCGTCCGGCGGCGGCACGTTGAGCTTGCGGACCTCGGCGACGTCCTTGCCGATCTCCGCGGCGAACAGGTCGATGGCCCGCTCGATGGCCGCGGTGGCCTCCGGGCGCCCGGCGCCGCGGTAGGCCCCGGTCGATGTGGTGTTGGTGACCAGCACCCTGGCCCGGGTCTCGACCTTGGGGATGTCGTAGACGCCCCCGGCCATCATCCGGGTGAACGTCGGCAGCGCGACGCCGATCCGCGGGTAGGCGCCGGCGTCGGCGAGCACGTCGAGCCGGTAGGCCAGGACCTTGCCGTCGCGGTTGCCGCCGATGGTGATGGTCTGCAGCTGGGCGCGGCCCTGCAGCATCCCGGTCATGTTCTCCGAGCGCGACTCGTTCCACCGCACCGGGCGTCCGACGTGCCGGGCGAGCCACGCGACCAGCGCGAACTCCGGGTCGGCGCCGATCTTGGCCCCGAACCCGCCGCCCACGTCGGGGGTGATGACGTGGACCAGGCCGGGGTCGACGCCGAGCCAGCCGGCCACCTCGCCCTTGGTCTGCTGGGCGTTCTGGGTGGACGCGAAGAGCGTCACCCGGCCGTCCTCGCCCCAGGCCGCGGCCGCGCCGCGCGTCTCGAGCGGCGCCGCGGCGACCCGCTGGTTGACGATCTCCTGGGTGACGACGACCTCGCAGTCGGCGAACAGGTCGTCGCTGAACTCGTCCTCGCCGCCGAACGCGACGGCCAGGTTGGTGCCGGCCTCGGGGAACAGCAGCGTCTCGTCGGCGAGGGCCTGCTTGAGGGTCGTCACCGCGGGCAGCGGGTCGTAGTCGACCTCGACCAGCTCGGCGGCGTCCTCGCCCTGGTAGGCGTGCTCGGTCAGCACGGCGGCGACCGGCTCGCCGACGAACCGCACCGTGTCCTTGGCCAACCACGGCCTGGCCATCGCGTCGGGGACGGCCGGGAAGTGCTTGGTCGGTTCGAGGTCCATCTCGTCGGCCGTGATCACGGCGACGACGCCCGGGGCCTCCCGGGCTGCGGTCGTGTCCACGCCGGTGATGCGGGCGTGGGCCATTGGCGAGCGGACGAACGTCAGGTGCAGGGCACCGGACAGCCGCTCGTCGGTGAGGTCGTCTGTGTATGTGGCGCCCCGCGTGAGGAAGACCGGATCCTCGACGCGGCGTACGCGCGTGCCCATGATGCTCATCGATTCGGGACCCTAGTTCGCCGGGCAACATCGCGCGACGGGTCGATCGGGTGGGCTCACTCCCACCAGTGGCGAACGGTCCACATCGGCGAGACCGGCCCGTGACCTGCACCGAGCGGGTAGGCGTTGCGCACGGCCTCGGTCACGTACCGCTTCCCGAACGCGACGGCGTCGGCCACGGAGGCCCCCCTGGCCAGCGCGGCGGCGATCGCCGACGCCATCGAGTCGCCGCTGCCGTGGGTGTCGCCGGTGTCGAACCGCGGCCCGGGCAGCTCCACGAAGTCGTCGCCGTCGTAGAAGAGGTCGACGCAGGACTCGGTGTCCTCGACCAGGTGCCCGCCCTTGACCAGGACGTTCCGCGCGCCCATGGCGTGCAGCGCGCGGGCCGCGTCGTACTGGCCCGCGCGGTCGTGCACGTCGATGCCGACCAGCAGCCGCACCTCGTCGAGGTTGGGGGTGACGATCGTCGCCCGCGGGAACAGCAGCGTGCGGAAGGCGTCGAGCGCGGAGTCGGCGAGCAGCTGGTCGCCGTGCATCGACGCGGCGACCGGGTCGAGCACGAGCGGGGTGCGCCCGTCGACGCCGATCCCGACCTCGTCGCACGCCGCGACGATCGCCTCGATGGTCGGGGCGCCGGCCAGCATGCCGGTCTTGGCCGCGTCCAGGCCGATGTCGGTGGCCACCGCGATGATCTGCGCGGCCACCGTCGCCGGCGGGAGCACGTGCACGTCGGAGACGCCGAGCGTGTTCTGCACGGTCACCGCGGTGACCGCGACGCACCCGTGCGCCCCGCAGGCGGTCAGCGCCCGCAGGTCGGCGGCCACCCCGGCGCCGCCGCCGGAGTCGGTGCCGGCGATCGTCATGACCCGCGGCGGTGTCGTGCCCACAGCCGGTTCCCCCATGGTCGCGACCGTAGCGGGTGCCACCCGGATGGGTTCGCGGGCCGGTTGTGTTGGATGGGGTATGGCACTTGAGGGTGAGTACGAGCTGAGCCCGTCCGGGTGGGTCCGCGACCAGACCGAGAAGATCCTGGCCAACGGCACCACCGACGGCACGACCATCAACGGGCGCCCGGTCGTCCTGCTGACCATCCGCGGCGCGAAGTCCGGCAAGCTGTACAAGGTGCCGCTGATGCGGGTGGAGCACGAGGGCCGCTACGCCGCGGTCGCGTCCAAGGGCGGCGCCCCGGAGCACCCGGTCTGGTACCGCAACATCGTCGCCAACCCCGAGGTCGACCTGCAGGACGGCACGGAGGTCCGCGACTACCGGGCCCGCCAGGTCGAGGGCGAGGAGCGGGCGCAGTGGTGGGAGCGGGCCGTCGCGGCCTACCCCGACTACGCCGACTACCAGACCAAGACCGACCGGCAGATCCCGGTGCTCGTGCTGGACCCGATCGAGTCCTGACGCCCGCTCGCTCCGACGTGCTGCCAGGAAAGCCACCATCAGGACACCGGACGTCCTGAAGGTGGCTTTCCTGGCACGACCCGTCACGCCACCGATCCGGACAACCCGGCCAGCGCGGCCAGCACCTCCTCCGGGCGCGGCGACGGCAACGAGCCGGCGAGGCGGCCGTCGCGCAGCAGCACGGCCTCGTCGGAGAAGGACGCCGCCACCGGGTCGTGGGTGACCATCACGACCGTCTGCCCCAGCTCGCGCACCGAGTAGCGCAGCAGCTCCAGCACCTCGTGGCCGGTGACGGTGTCCAGGTTGCCGGTGGGCTCGTCGGCGAAGACCACGTCCGGGCGGGTCAGCAGCGCCCTGGCCAGCGCCACCCGCTGCTGCTGGCCGCCGGACAGCTCGGTGGGCCGGTGCGCCAGCCGGGCCCGCAGGCCCAGCAGGTCGACCAGGTGGTCGCGCCACGCCGGGTCGGGGCGCACCCCGGCCAGCCGGGCGGGCAGCTCCATGTTCTGCTCGGCGGTCAGCTGCGGCAGCAGGTTGAACGCCTGGAACACGAACCCGACCCGGGTGCGCCGCACGGCGGTCAGCTCGGCGTCACCGCAGGTGCTGAGCTCGGTGCCGCCCAGCAGGACCGATCCCGACGTCGCGGTGTCCAGCCCGGCCATCAGGTGCATCAGCGTCGACTTGCCCGAGCCGGACGCACCCATGATCGCGGTGAAGCGACCGGCCGGGACGTCGAGGCTCACCCCGTCCAGCGCCCGGACCTCGGCGGCGCCGCGGCCGTAGACCTTGACCAGCTCGCTGGTCCGCACCGCGTACCCGGCGTTCTCCCTCATCGTCCCCCCTTCGGTGTCGGTCGTGCGGTCGTCGACGGGCCCGTTCACTCGTCACCGCCGCGGTCCGCGGTGACCGCCCGCAGCAGCGGGCGGCTGGCCGCCGAGGCCAGCACCACGAGCACCAGCCCGACGGCGAGGACCGAGCCCAGCAGCACCAGCGCAGCCGGCTCGAGCACCTCGGTCACCGCGACGAACGGCGCAGCGCAGATGAGCCCGAGCACGAGGGCGATGGCCGCGTTGACCAGCAGCGGGCGCAGCGTCTCGATGCGCCGGGCCGCGTCCAGCACCGCGAGCGGGGTGCCCGCCAGCCGCAACCGGCGCAGCGTGTCGCGCTGGTCGAGCACGCGGGCCGCGGACGTGGTGCCGGCCGAGGTGGCGGCGAGCACGAACGTGCCGGCCAGCACCACCAGCGCGCCCCGGACCAGGTCGCCGGTCAGCACGCTGCCCTGGCCGTCCTGCTCGGCCTCGGTGAGCACGGCTCCGCCCGGCACGAGCGGGGCCAGCGCCGTGCGCACGCCGTCGCGGTCGACCCCCGACCCCGGCACCACGCCGACCCGGCTCTGCGTGGTCGTGACCTCGGCGACCAGCCCCAGCCCCGCCAGCCGCTCCCGCGCCGCCTCGGCCACCACCGCCGGCTGCCCGTCCCGGGGGCGCAGCCACAGCGTGGTGTCGTCGTCATCGAGGCCGCCGCTGATCGCCGCGGTCAGCGGGGCCAGGAAGCCGGCCACGAACACCGCCAGGGTCAGCCCGGCCAGCGGGCGGAACGCGCCCTTCGGGTCGTCCAGCAGCCTGCGCCCGGCCAGCAGCGCGGCCGGTGTGCGCGCCGAGCGCGCCATCGCCCGCCCGCACAGCCGCACCACCAGCGGCCCGACCAGCGACGCCGCCCCGAACAGCGCCAGCATCCCGCCGCCGAACACCAGCCCGCCCACGTCCGGGCTGCCGGTGCGCATGGCCCCGTTCGCCGCGACGAACACCCCGATCGCCCCGACCACGCCCAGCAGCCGGATCAGCCGCGCGCCGCCCGGGCGGTCGCGCCGGGCCACGCCCAGCGGCCCGACCACGACCTGCCGGGTTCCGCCGACCGCGGCCAGCGTGGCCAGCACCGCGACCGCGCCCACCACCAGCAGCAGCGCGCCGGGCGCCGGGCGCAGGTCGTCGGCGTACCAGCCGGAGCCGCCCAGCTCGATCGCGGCCAGCGCCGGGGCGATCAGCCACTGCACCGCCACCCCCACGACCGCCGCCGCCGTGGCCACCGCCGCGACCTCGGCCACCGCCACCACGGTCACCTGCCCGGTCCCCGCACCCAGCAGCCGCAGCGCGGCCAGCCGCTGCACCCGCCGGGCCGCGCTCAGCCGCGCCGCCGCGCCGAGCAGGCCCACCGCGGGCACGCCCATCAGCACCACGGCGACGACCGTCAGCTGCCGGTAGACCTCGATCTCGTCCAGCTGCAGGGGGGACCCGGCGAACGAGTCCACCGCCGTGCCGCCGGGCAGCGGCGCGTCCGCGCCCCGCACCGCCACCAGCTCCGCCGGGTCGCGCAGCCCGTCGGCGGAGATCGTCCCGGCCGGGACCACCCCGCCGAACCGGTCGGCCAGCCGGTCGGCCGGCAGCTCCCGCACCAGCTCGGCCAGCGCCGGGGAGACCCACAGCTCGCCGGGGGCCGGCACGCGCGGCAGACCGGGCGGGGCGGGGGCGTCCGGCCGCACGGCCGCCACGTCGACGACCTGCAACGGCTGCCCGGCGACCCGGTCGCCGGTCGTGCGCACCAGCGCCACCGCCGACGCCGGCACGTCCGTCGTCCCCGGGCCCTGCGCCGCCGGGCGCCAGCCGGTGCGCGACTCGCGGGCGTCCCAGCCGTGCAGGGCGCCCACGGCCACCGCGAGCAGCAGCGTGCCCACGGCGACCCCGGCCCCCATCAGCCCCGCCGCCGTCCAGGCCCGTCGCCCACCCAGCCGCAGCAGCCGCAGGCTCAACCCGACCGCCCCGACCAGCCGCCCGCCGCCGACCCGGGCCGCTGCGCGTCCCCCCGCCCCCGGTTCAGGAAAGCCACGATGCTGCCCCGTGGGGACCGGAACGTGGCTTTCCTGAACTCCGGGTGGCGGCGGGGAGGGCGGCGGGGCGCTCATGCCGCACCGCCCGTGCGGCCGTCGCGCAGGACGACCGTGCGGTGGCAACGGGCCGCGACCTCGGCGTCGTGGGTGACGACGACGAGCGCCGCGGCCGTCCGCGCGACCAGCCCGGTCAGCAGGTCGATCACCTGCCGGCCGGTGGTGGTGTCCAGGGCCCCGGTCGGCTCGTCGGCGAACACCACGTCCGGCCCGGTGACCAGGGCGCGGGCGATGGCCACCCGCTGCTCCTGGCCGCCGGAGAGCTGCCCGGGCCTGCGCTGCTCCAGCCCGGCCAGGCCCAGCGGGCCGAACCACTTCGCCGCCTCGGCCACGGCCTGCCGGCGCGGCGTGCCGGCGAGCATCAGCGGCAGTGCCACGTTCTCCACCGCGGGCAGCTCGGGCAGCAGCTGGCCGAACTGGAACACGAACCCGAACCGCGACCCGCGCAGGCGGGTCCGCTTCGCCTCGGACCAGCCGTCGATCCGGTCGGCGCCCAGCCAGATCTCCCCGCTCTGCGGCACCAGGATGCCGGCCAGGCAGTGCAGCAGCGTCGACTTGCCCGAGCCCGACGGCCCGGTCACCGCGACGGCCTCGCCCCGGTGCACGGTGATGTCGGCGTCGCGCAGCACGGTCGTCGCGCCGAAGCGGTGGGTGAGGCCGAGCCCGCGCAGGGCCGGTGCGGCGCCGCCCGCGGCCGGGCCCGTGGCCCGGCCGGGGAGCGCGGTGGCGGTGTCTGTCATGGACGCAGACACTGGTGGTCGACGACCCGCCCGCACCTCGGCCGGACGGCCAGAGCCCCGGGGTGCGGTTCGTACTTCCGGCCGAGGGCGGTCGCGGCGCTGCGCGCACTAGCCTGGCCCGGTGATCCGACGGCTGCGCTGGTTGCGGCAGCAGCTCGGGTTGATCGCCGAGCTGCTCGGCCTGGGCTTCTGGTTCGCCATCGACCTCGCGATCGGCACCGTCGGCGGCTCACCGCTGACGATCGCCGCCGCCTCGACCGTGGCCGGGCTGTCCCTGCTCCGGCGGGTCCCCCGGGTCGACCGCGACCTCGTGGCGGGGCTGGCCATCGCGGTGTCGCTGGGCTTCACCGTGCAGGCCGAGATCGCCGGCGCCGCCGGGGGCGACTACCTCGCGACGATGGAGATCCGCGGGTTCTCCTTCACCGAGCAGCTCGCGCTGGCCATCCTGGTGGTCTCCGTGCTGCGCGGCAGCAAGCTGCGCACCGCGATGCTGATCACCGCGGCCGCGGCCGTGGCGATCGTCTGGGCCCCGCTCGGGCGGATCTCCGGGCAGCTCTCCTTCGCGGTGGTGTGCGCGGTGGGATGGGGCGGCGCGGTCGCCATCGGGCTCGCCCTGCGCGAGGTCGAGACCCGCCGCCGGGTCGCGCTGGAGGACGTCCGCACCAGCGAGCGCATGGAGCTGGCCCGCGAGCTGCACGACGTCGTCGCCCACCACGTCACCGGCATCGTGGTGGCCGCGCAGGCCGCGGCCGTGGTCGCCCGCACCTCCCCCGACGACGTCGACCGCGCGCTGTCCGCCATCGAGACCGCCGGCATCGACGCCCTGGCCGCGATGCGCAGCATGGTCGGCGTCCTGCGCGGCCAGGACGGCGACGGCGCCCGCACCCCCGGCGCCGAGCTCGCCGAGGTGCGCACGCTCATCGAGCGGTTCGACCCCGACTCGCGGATGGTCCGGCTCACCACCGACGACGGCCTGGAGCACGCCGTGCTCCCCGCGGGCGTGGCCGCGACCGGCTACCGGGTGGTGCAGGAGGCGCTGACCAACGTGCGCAGGCACGCGCCGGAGGCCACCGCCGTCGAGGTCGACATCCGGCTGCGCGATCATGCTCTGCACCTGGCGGTGCGCAGCGACGGCGTGCGGGCCGCGGGCGCCCCCCTGGGCGGCAGCGGCGGCTTCGGCCTGGCGGGGATGGCCGAGCGGGTCGCGGCGCTCAACGGGGACCTGAGCGCGGGCCCGACCGCGCCGGGCGTCTGGACGGTCGCCGCGCGGCTGCCGCTGGACTCGGCCCAGAAGACCGCGCAGTAGGGAGCTCGATGATCCGGGTACTGCTGGCCGACGACCAGGAGATGGTGCGCACGGGGTTCCGGCTGATCCTGTCGGCCGAGGACGGCATGGAGGTCGTCGGCGAGGCCGGCACCGGCGTCACCGCGGTGGAGCTGGCCCGCAGGCTCAAGCCGGACGTCGTGCTGATGGACATCCGGATGCCCGACCTGGACGGCCTGGCCGCCACCAAGGCGCTGACCGCCGACCCCGAGCCGCCGCGGGTCGTCGTGGTCACCACCTTCGACCTCGACGAGTACGTCTACGGCGCGCTGCGCGCGGGCGCCTGCGGCTTCCTGCTCAAGGACGCCGGGCCGCGGCTGCTGGTGGAGGCCGTGCGGGCCGCGTCCAACGGCGACGCGCTGGTCTCCCCGTCGGTGACGGTGCGCCTGCTGGAGCACCTGGCCAGCAAGCCGAAGGCCAGGCCGGCGGCGACCGGGACGCTCTCACCCCGCGAGCTCGACGTGGTGCGCGCGGTGGCCAGGGGCCGGACGAACTCCGAGATCGCCGCCGAGTTGTTCGTGTCGCTGTCCACCGTCAAGACGCACCTGACCAACGTCCACTCCAAGCTGACCACCCGCAACCGCGTGGAGATCGCGGCGTGGGCGTGGGAGAACGGCCTAGTCCAGGACTAGAGCACCCTCCTGACCCCGGTCGAGAACGAACTTGTCGCCGTTTGGACCGGTCCAGAACGACGACAGGTTCGTTCTCGACGGGTCAGCGGAGCTCGGTGGGGACGGCGATGACGTCGACCATGGCCCCGTTGCGCAGCACCGTCACCGGCAGCGGCACGCCGACGGCGTCGCCGAAGAGCTGGCGCTGGATGCCCTGGGCGTCCTGCACCGGCGTGCGGCCGACGTCGAGGACCAGGTCGCCGGCGCGCAGGCCGGCCTGTGCGGCGGGGCTGCCCGGGATGACCTCGGCCAGCCGCAGCGCGCTCGTGCGCTGGTAGCGGTCGGCCACCGTCGCCGGGACGGGGGCGGGGCCGCCGACCACGCCGAGGTACGCGCGGCGGACGCGGCCGTCGGCGCGCAGGGCGGCCAGGATCCGCCGGGTGGTGGCGTTGACCGGCACCGCGAGCCCCAGCCCGACGCCGGCCACCGCGGTGTTGATGCCGACGACCCGGCCGCGGCCGTCGGCGAGCGCGCCGCCGGAGTTGCCGGGGTTGAGCGCGGCGTCGGTCTGGATGACGTCCTCGACGACCCGCCCGGCGCGCCCGCTGCGGGTGGGCAGCGCCCGGCCCAGCGCGCTGACCACGCCCGCGGTCACCGAGCCGGCCAGGCCGAGCGGGTTGCCCACCGCCACCACCAGCTGGCCGACGACCAGCTCGTCGGCGTCGCCGAGCCGCGCCGGGGTGGGCAGGCCCGCCGTCGACCGCGTGCGCAGGACGGCGAGGTCGGACAGCGGGTCGGTGCCGACGACCGCCACGTCGACCCCGGTGCCGTCGACGAACTCCGCGCGGCCGCGGTCGGCGTCGCCGACGACGTGCGCGTTCGTCACCAGGACGGCGCCGTCGGCCGCGTCGACCTCGACGAGCACCGCGGAGCCGCTGCCCCGCCGCACCTGCACGGCCGCGACGCGGCGGGTCAGCTCGGCGGCGACGGCGCTGACCGTGCGGGAGTAGGAGTCGAGCTCGTCCACCGGACCTCCTGCAGTGCCTCCCGGCGCCTTCGGCGCAACCCCTCCGGGGAACGCCGTCGCGCTCAGACGATTACACCGTTGCAGGTCCAGCTTACGCTCGGTCTAGACCTCTTCGGCCTGCTGCGTGGCCGGGTCCCAGGACAGCCCCGGCTTGCCCCAGCCGTTGCGCCGCACCTGCTTGCGCGCCGCGCGCCCCCACCGCCCGACCAGCCGCTCGACGTAGAGCATGCCGTCGAGGTGGTCGGTCTCGTGCTGCAGGCAGCGGGCCAGGAACCCGCGCCCCTCCACCTCGACCGGGGCGCCGTCGACGTCGACGCCGGTGACGCGGGCCCATTCCGCCCGTCCGGTGGGGAAGACCTCCCCCGGCACGGACAGGCAGCCCTCGTCGTCCTCGTCCTCGTCGGGCATGCCCTCCGGGCGCTCGGACGTCTCCAGCACCGGGTTGACCACGACGCCGCGCACCCGGGTGCGGGTCTGCTCGTCGGGGCAGTCGAAGACGAACAGCCGCAGGTCGACGCCGACCTGGTTGGCCGCGAGGCCGACGCCCTCGGCCGCGGCCATCGTCTCGAACATGTCCTCGACCAGCGCCTTCAACGACTCGTCGAAGACCTCGACCGGCCGGGTCGGGTTGTGCAGCACCGGGTCGCCGATGATGCGGATGGGTCGGACCGCCACCGCACGAGCCTACTGGTGGCCCCGCGCGCCAGCGCGCCTGCGCCGGCACCGTCGGGGCCCCGTGGTTGAATGGCGCCCGCGAATGACAGGCGTGTAATGACACGGCTGTCGTTCTGTCGTCGAGCGAGGCCGCGAGGAGCGTGATGGAGACCGCCACCGAACGCAGCGAGAGATCGACCGGTGCGGTCCCGGCCGGCGAGCTCGGCCGCCGGGAGCGCGAGATCCTCGCCTTCGAGAGCCAGTGGTGGAAGTACGCGGGCGCCAAGGAACAGGCCATCCGCGAGCTGTTCGACATGTCCGCCACCCGCTACTACCAGGTCCTCAACGCGCTGGTCGACCGCCCAGAAGCACTCGCGGCCGACCCGCTCCTGGTCAAGCGGCTGCGCCGACTGCGAGCGAGCCGGCAGCGCACCCGCGCGGCGCGTCGACTGGGCATCGAGCCCTGGTGACGCAACGATGACCGAGGGGCCCCTCGCCCCGCACCCCGGTCATCGTCCGCTCAGGAGGCCATCGTGACGTCACCCGCTCCGTCCGGAGGGCCGTCCCGCCGTCGGGTCGCCGGCCTGGCCCTGGTCGGGGTGGGGGTCATCGCCGCGATCATCGGCCTGGCCTCGCTCGCCCTCGACAACGGCGGCGACGGCCAGACCGCGGCCCCGCCCCCTGGCGGGGAGACCGCGACCACCGCGCCCGCCCCACCCCCCGGGGCCGCACCCACGACCATCGCGCCCCCCGCGACCACCAACCCCATCGCCGTACCCACGTTCCCGACGTCCGCCGTGCCCGCCCCGCCCCCGCCCGCCACGGCCGCACCCGCCCCCGCCCCCGGCGGGGAGCAGGGCGGCGCCGGTTCCGGTGGCTCCGGCGGCGGCACCGACGCCTCCGGCAGCGGCAGCGGTGGGAGCGGCGGCGCGGGCTCCGGCGTGAGCCGCGGCCCGGTGCGCGTCTACAACAACAGCACCATCACCGGCCTGGCCGCCGGCGCCGCCGAGGACCTCCGCAAGGCAGGCTGGGAGGTCGGCGAGGTCGCCAACTACCCGTTCGGCATCATCCGCACGACCACGGCCTACTACCGCCCCGGCACCGCCGAGAAGGCCACCGCCGAGGAACTGGGCCGCGAGTTCGGCATGCGCGTCTCCGAGCGCTTCGAGGGCCTCGAAGACGCCAGCCCGGGCGTCATCGTGATCGTCACCAACGACTACCAGGGCCTCTAGCCCTCGCCATCCCAGCGCTTCGCCGCACCATGATCAGCAGGGACGAGAGCGGCTCCCGTGCCGCCGGGTTGGACGAGAGCCACTCTCGCTCGGCCTGACGCGGCGAAAGCCACTCTCGCCCCGCCGACCCGGGCCCCGTCCGGTCGAGTGAACGGCGCCTTCGCCCAACCACGCTGGGCGGACGCGCCACTCGCTCGCCGGGTGGGACGAGAGTCGCGTTCGTGCCGCCGGGGCGCAACGAAAGTCGCGCTCGCTCCGCCGGGCGGGACGAGAGTCGCGCTCGCTCCACCGGACGCAACGAGAGTCGCGCTCGTCCCCGGCCGAGGCGGCGCGCAGCGCCGCGAGCCGGGCAAGCCCCGGTGGGCGCGCAGCGCCCACCGCACCCCCAGAAGTGCTCCCCTGCTGGAGCTGAGGTCCTCACCGGAGGTGGCCGCCGGAGGCGCCCTGAACAGTGACTGTCCTGGGCGACGCGCCCAGCTCCGGACGCGGGAAAGGCGGCGCCTGCGCGGCGGGCGACCTCGGATCGAGCAGGGGTTCGGCCCCTGCCGTCACGTCGGCAGGGGCCTCGGGAGAGGAGTGGGCGCTGGCGCGCCCCGGACTCGTCGCCTCGCGGCGCTGCGCGTCGCCTCGCCGCGACGGGCAGAGCTTCCGTCGCGCTGGCGAAGCGAGCACGACTCGCGGTGCGGGCCGAGTCGAAAGCGACCCTCGTCCCACCCGACGGAGCGAGAGCGACCCTCGTCCCACCCGACGGAGCGAGAGCGACCCTCGTCCCACCCCACGCAGCGAGAGCGACTCTCGTCCCACCGCCGGGCGAGGTTCAGGAACGGCGGTCGGCGTACGCCTGCAACGCGGCCAACTGGCCCGGGTCCAGCGACGCCGGCACCGCGGCTCGGGCGGCGGCGATGTGCGCTGCGGTCACCTCGGCGGCGTCCAGCGACTCGCGCATGGCGGTGAGCGCGGCTTCGCGCAGCACCGCGGCGCAGTCGGCGGCCGAGTAGCCGTCCAGCTCGGTGCCGAGTTCGTCGAGGTCGACGTCGTCGGCGAGGGGGGTGTTGCGGCTGGAGGCGCGCAGGATCTCGGCGCGGGCGGCGGCGTCGGGCGGGGGCACGTAGACCAGTCGCTCGAGGCGGCCGGGGCGCAGCAGGGCGGGGTCGATCAGCTCGGGGCGGTTGGTCGCGCCGACCACGATGACGTCGCGCATCGGTTGGGCGCCGTCCAGTTCGGTGAGCAGGGCGGCGACGACCCGGTCGGCCACCCCGGAGTCCGACGACTGGCCGCGGCGCGGGGCGAGCGCGTCGACCTCGTCGAGGAACACGAGCGCCGGGGCGGCGTCGGCGGCCTTGCGGAACAGCTCGCGGACGGCCCGCTCGGACTCGCCGACGTACTTGTCGAGCAGTTCCGCGCCCTTGACGGCGAGCACGTTGAGCTGGCCGGTGCCGGCCAGTGCGCGCAGCAGGAAGGTCTTGCCGCAGCCGGGCGGGCCGTAGACCAGCACGCCGCGGGGGGCGGCCACGCCGAGCCGGGCGAACGAGTCGGGGTACTGCAGCGGCCACAGCACGGACTCGGTGAGCGCCTGCTTGACCTCGACCATGTCGCCGACCTGGTCGAGGGTGATGCCGCCGGTCTGCAGGGTGTCGGAGGAGGACATCGACAGCGGGCGCACGGACCCGACGGCGTCGAGCAGGTCCTGCTGGGTGATGGCGGCCTCGCCCTCGCCGCGGTGGCGCAGCGCGGCGTGCACGGCGGCCTCCCGCCGGACGGCGGCCAGGTCGGCGACCACGAAGCCGGGTGCCCGTTCGGCGACCGCCTTGACCTCGACGTCCTCGGCCAGCGGAACCGCGGCCAGCAGCCTGCGCAGCAGTTCGGTGCGGGTGCGCAGGTCGGGCAGGGCCAGCCCGACCTCGCGGTCGACGAGGTCGGGCGCGCGCAGCCGCGGGTCGACCGACTCCGGCGACGACGTGGTGGCCAGCAGGGCCACGCCGGGCGTGTGCACGGCCTCGCGCAGCAGGTCGAGCACCGTGGTGGCCAGCGGCGGCGGCGATCCGGCCGGGAGCAGCGCGTCGACGTCGGTGACGGCGAGCACGGTGCGCCCGCCCGCCCGCGCCTGCCCGACGGCGTCGCGCACCCGCTGCGCCGCGGCCCCGGCCTCCAGCGCGGCCACGCCCGGCGCCGCGATCTCGACGCACCGCGCGTCGACGGCGGCGGCCACGCTGCGGGCCAGGGTCAGCTTCCCGACGCCGTCCGGCCCGGTGACCAGCACGCCCAGCCGGGGTGAGCCGCCGAGGCTGGTCAGCAGCTCGGGGCGGTCGAGGCTGAGCTCGAGCCACTCGACCAGCCGCCGGGCCACCTCGACGTTGCCGACGAGGTCCTCGACCGGCACCGCGGCTTCGGCCGCCGCGACCGGGGCCGGGGCGGTGGCGGGCGCCGGGACCGACGGTGTGGTCAGCCGCGGCGCGACGGTCGCCGGCGGGGTCGGGTCGCCGGTGGCGGCCCCGCCCTCCCAGCCCACCACCGTGCTCGGGTAGACGGCCACCGACCCGACCGGTTCGACCCCGGCCACGGTCAGCAGCTCGCTGGTCCAGGCGCTGCCCAGCGCGCCGGCCACCCGGCGGCGCACGTCGGGCGCGTCCAGCCCGGGGGCGGGCTCGACGTCCTGGGGCAGCAGCGAGACCGCGTCGCCGCCGGTGACGACCTTGCCGATGAGCGCGGAGCGGATGGTCTCCGGGGTCAGCGAGGCCCTGGCCAGCTTCGACCCGGTGAGGGTGATGCGCCGGGCGGGCTCGATCCTGGCCGGGGCGAGCACCACGGACGCGCCGTCGGTGAGCCCGGTGTTGGAGAGGGTGACGTCGTCGAGGGTGGCCTGCCCGGGTGGGCCGTCGGCCGGGGCGACCAGCGCGGTGGTGACCCGGGCGCCGGTGAGGGTGACCGCCTCCCACGAGCGCAGCCCCAGTGCGTCGATGACCTCGGGGTGCAGCCGGACGACTCCGCGCCGGGCGTCGGCGGCCGACGCCGCGAGCCGGGCGACGAGCGTGATCGAGGGAGCGTTCGGGACGGTCACGGGCGAACGCTATCCGCCCGGCTCCGCGCCACTGAGCAGACCCCGAGCGCGCGGGCGGTTGCGCCATCGTCCCGCTATCGCGACGATAGCGGCTCAGCTATCGTCGGGTGGCATGGACAGCAGCGCAGCGCACAGGTTGGCCGAGCTCCTGGAGACGGCCGCTCCCGACGACCGCCGGGCCATCACGGCCTGGCTGCTGGAGCGCCCGCCCGCGCCGGTCCCCGCCGGTCCCGACCTCGACCTGATGATGCGGTACGGCAACGCGCCCATCGGCGCGCTCCACCGCATCGGCACGGCGTGGATGGGCGGCGAGCGGGTGGAGCGGCTGCGGGGCGCGCTGGCGCCGGGCGAGGAGAGCCAGCTGGTGACGCTGCGGCTGCCGCAGGAGCGCCACGCGCAGCTGCGGCAGTGGTGCACCGAGCACGACTTCTCGATGGCCGCGGTGATCCGCGGGCTGGTGGAGCAGTTCCTGGAGGCGCGGGGGGCGTCCGGCTCAGCGGCGCCGGGCCCGGCGGATTCCTAGCCGGAGCCGGTCGCGCTGGGGCTGCTGCCCGGACGGGCGCGGCGCGCGCCCGTTGCCTGCGGGCCGACCGCCCGACTCCTCGCCGAACCGGCGCACCGCCCTGGCCATCGCGCTCGCCCGGCCGGCCACCCGGCGGCGCAGCGGCGGGCGCAGCCCGAGCCTGCGGGCCGCGCGGGCCGCCCTGGCCACCTCGCGCCGGTCGCGCCCGGCCACGTACCAGGTCTCCGGGTGGCGGGCCAGCCAGCGGTGGCGGTAGACGGTGTACGGGATCATCGCGAGGTAGCCGGCGGCCACCACGGCCAGCCCGAGGAAGGGCATGGTCACCAGCACCGCCGCGGCCACCCCGACCAGTACCAGCAGCGGGGCGACGTAGTTCGGCGACACGCGCACGGTCTTGAACGACAGCGTGGGCAGCCTGCTCACCATGAGCGCGGCGATGAGCACCATCCACAGCCCGACGACGAGCGACGTCGACCACCAGCCCGGGCCGAAGTGCAGCCACAGGTACAACGGGATGCCCGTCGCGAGCGCCCCGGCGGGCGCCGGCACGCCGACGAAGAACTCCTTGGTGAAGGGGTACTCGTCCTCGGCGTCGATCAGGGTGTTGAACCGGGCCAGCCGCAGCGCCGCGCAGACCGCGAAGACCAGTGCGAACGCCCAGCCGAAGCGCAGGTCGTTGAGCTCCCAGATGTAGAGCACCAGCGCCGGGGAGACGCCGAACGCCACCAGGTCGGACAGCGAGTCGAGCTCGGCGCCGATCTTCGTGCTGGCGTCGAGGAAGCGGGCGAGCCTGCCGTCGAGCGCGTCGCAGAGTGCGGCGATGCCGGCCGCGGCGACCGACAGGGCGAACCGACCGCTGAACGCGAAGTACACCGCGGACAGCCCCGAGCACAGCGCCACGACCGTGACCGCGTTCGGCAGCAGGCGGACCCCGGCCGGGTAGCCGGCCGCGGGGGGCATCAGTCGGCCCGCCGGGCGGGCAGCGCGGCCAGGACCGTCTCCCCGCCGATGGTGTGCTGGCCCACGGAGACCTCGACGGTCGACCCGGGCGGCAGGTAGGTGTCGACGCGGGAGCCGAACCGGATCAACCCGTAGGTCTGCCCGGCGGCCACCTTCTCGCCCGGGCCGACCTCGCAGATGATCCGCCGGGCCAGCAGCCCGGCGATCTGCACGACGCCGATGCGGTGGCCGTCGGGCGTCTCCAGCAGCAGCGCGCTGCGCTCGTTGTCCTCGCTGGCCTTGTCCAGGTCGGCGGAGAGGAACTTCCCCGGCCGGTACTCGACCGAGACCACGGCGCCGTCGGCGGGGATCCGCTGGGCGTGCACGTCGAGCAGGGACAGGAACACGCTCACCCGCGGCACCGGGACGGGCGGCAGCCCCAGCTCGGGCGGGGGCAGCACCTCGCCGATCGTGGCGACCGCGCCGTCGGCGGCGGAGAGCACGACGTCGGTGCGGGGCGGGGCGACCCGGTCGGGCACCCGGAAGAAGGCCGCGGTCGCCGCGGTGACCAGGGCACCGACCAGCGCGCCGCGCCCGGTGAGCAGGCGGGCCAGGCCCGCGGCGGCGGCCACCCCGGCCACGACCGGGCGCCCGCCGGGGTGCATGGGTGGGACGGCGGCGCGGACGAGGCCGGCCATGTGGGAGAGCGAGGTGGCGTTCCCGGAGGCTGTGACATTCCCGGAGGCGGGCATCGGGCTGGGTCGGGCTCCTCGGCAGGGGCGACCCGGACGGGTCGCGGTGGCGCCGGTTACGGTAGCCGAGCGCGATTCGTCACGGTCTGCCACACCGGTCGGGCCCGAGCGGGGCTCGTCGGACCCCGGGAACGCAAAGGGCCGGGGCCGCCATCCCCCGAGACGACGACCCCGGCCGTGGAACCGCTCGTCCGCTCCCCAGCGACGGGCGGTAGGCCCTTTGCGGCGACCGGTGTGAACGGTGCCGTGCTGCAAGTATCACCGAGCGCTCGCCGGACCGCCACATCACCACTAGGTAAGCCCATGATGTGCAACCGATCGGCCGAACGCTCACCAGTTAGACGCGCGGATCGCGCCGAATGTTGCACCCAGCGCTCGTGACGTGGGACACATCCACCCGTCCGGGTCACCGATCGAGTGACCATACCTCCACCGGAGTGCCCTTCCGCAGGTCAGTGACGTCCGCGGGGACGACGACCAGGCACTCCGCCCGAGCCAGGGCTCCCAACATGTGGGAACCCGAGGTGCCGACCTCGCGCACGGTCGTGCCGTCGGCGTCCAGGACGCCGCGGCGGAACTGCCGTCGTCCCTTCGGTGAGGTCCAGCTCTCACCCAGCACGGCTGTCCGCATCGGCCGTTCGGGCGACGGGTGACCCAGCACCGCCCGCAGCGCGGGCCGCACGAACACCTCGAACGAGACGTGCGAGCTCACCGGGTTGCCCGGCAGGGTGACCACGGCGACCCCACCGAGCTCGCCCACCCGGCCCGCGCCCTGCGGTCCGCCCGGCTGCATCGCCACCTTGACGAACTCCACGCCCCGCCCGGTGAACGCGTCCTTGACCACCTCGTAGGCGCCCGCGCTCACCCCGCCCGAGGTCAGCACCAGGTCGACGCGGTCCTCGGGGGCCCGCCCGGCGAGCCGCTCGCGGAGCCGGTCGAGGAACTGCTCGACGTCGTCGGGCACGAACCGCAACAGCTCTGCCCGCCCACCCGCCTCGGTGACCGCGGCGGCCAGCATCGGCCCGTTCGACTCGTAGATCTGCCCGGTCCGCAGCGGCCTGCCGGGCTCGACGAGCTCGGAGCCGGTGGACAGCACCAGCACCACGGGGCGGCGGCGAACCGCGACGGTGGCCGCGCCGACCGCGGCGATCACCCCGACCTGGGCCGGCCCGACCACCGCGCCCGCCTCCAGCACCACGTCGCCGGCCGTGACGTCCTCCCCCGCCCGCCGGACGAACGCGCCCACCTCGGGAGCCCCGTGCAGCGAGACGCGGGTGACCCCGCCGTCGGTCTGCTCGACCGGGAGCACGGCGTCGGCGCCGGGCGGCAGCGGGGCCCCGGTCATGATCCGGTGCACGGTGCCCGGCTCCAGCACCGGCACGTCGGTGCGCCCGGCCGGGATGTCGGTCGCGACGGGCAGCACCACGGGCGCGTCGGGGGTGGCGCCGGCCAACTCGCTCGCCCGGACGGCGTAACCGTCCATCGCGGAGTTGTCGAACGACGGCAGCGAGACCGCCGCGGCGATGTCGGCGGCGAGCACCCGGCCCAGCGCCTCGCCGACCGGCACGTCCTCGGTGGCCGCCGCGGGGCCCAGCAGGGCCGCGACCACGGCCCGGTGCTCGTCGACAGTCCTCGGGGAGCTCACGGAACCGCATCCTGCCCGATCGGCTCCGGTAGCGTCGGCGACGTTCGTCGGCGAGTGACATGGAGGTGCCGTGGCTCGGGGCACGGTCAAGTGGTTCAACGCGGAGAAGGGCTTCGGCTTCATCGCCACCGATGGCGGGCCGGACGTCTTCGTCCACTACAGCGCGATCCAGTCGGACGGGTTCCGCTCGTTGGAGGAGGGCGACCGGGTGGAGTTCGAGACCACCGCGGGACGCGACGGCCGCCCGCAGGCCGATGCCGTCCGCAAGGTCTGACGGCTCACCGAAGCGTCCCGGAGGCCGCTCCCGACCCCCTGGTGAAGGGGGTCCGGGGCGGCCTCCGGCGCGCCGGCGGACGATCTCCGGCGTCCTTGCACTCGACCGGGGTGAGTGCTAAAACGGACTGGCACTCGGCACTGTAGAGTGCCAGTAGTCGAGCGGGTGAGGCCGGCGCAGGGTTGCCGGTCGTCCGTCGCGGGCACGCGCTCGACGCATGACTCTCGTGTCATCCCAATCGGAGGACAACACCCCCATGGCGAAGATGATCGCTTTCGACGAGGAGGCGCGCCGCGGGCTCGAGCGGGGCATGAACACCCTCGCCGACGCTGTCAAGGTGACGCTCGGCCCGCGTGGTCGCAACGTCGTGCTGGAGAAGAAGTGGGGCGCCCCCACCATCACCAACGATGGTGTGTCGATCGCCAAGGAGATCGAGCTCGAGGACCCGTGGGAGAAGATCGGGGCCGAGCTGGTCAAGGAGGTCGCCAAGAAGACCGACGACATCGCGGGCGACGGCACCACCACCGCGACGGTCCT
>NZ_JAGSOV010000079.1 GCF_023898865.1 Pseudonocardia humida | reverse complement strand
GCAATCCAGCTTTCACCATATCGCACGGGTCCCGCGGCACGTCACCTCATACGCCTGAGCATGACTGCCGCTTTCCTGGCATGCTACTGTCCCCTTCACCTTTCGGATCCAGGTGAGCCATCAGACCCAAGGACCTCCTCCCGAGTCCTTCCCGTCTATAACGGGGATATAACGAAGCGCCTCGTGGCGCATCAGGGCTTGCGCCCGACCCCGCCGTACTGGTCAGGGGTCTGCGGGACGCTCCCCTCCTGGCGCCACAGGTGCATCGGCACGAACCCCGGTTCGACCAGGTCGAGGCCGTCGAACAGGCTCAGCAGCTCGTCGTGGTCGCGGTCGCGGTAGGGCACGGCGCCGGTCTCGGCGTACTCGTCCTGCGCCTTGCGGATGGCGTCGGCCTCCGCGCTGGGCCCCCGGGGCAGCACGCCGTCGTTGATCGTCAGGTAGCTGCCTGCGGGCAGCGGGTCGAGGATCCCGCGCACGACGGCGCGCGCCTCCTCGATGTCGGCGAGGTGCCCGAGCACCCCCATGAACTGCACGGCCACCGGCCGGGAGAGGTCCAGCACCTCGCCCGCGCCCGCGAGCACCGCGGCGGTGTCGTGCATGTCGGTGTGCACGTAGTGGGTGGCGCCTTCCGGCGAGCTCCGCAGGAAGCGGGCGGCATGGGCGCGCACCGAGGGGTCCTGGTCGACGTAGACGATCCGGGCGTCGGGCGCGGCCCGCTGGGCGACCTCGTGGGTGTTGTCCGCGGTCGGCAGGCCCGACCCGACGTCGAGGAACTGCCGCACGCCGGCCTCGGCGGCCAGGAAGGTGACCGTGCGGTGCAGGAACGCGCGGCTCGCCCGGGCCAGGTCGAAGATCTCCGGGTGCACCGCGGCCCACGCGTCGCCCGCCTCGCGGTCGACCGGGTGGTTGTCGGTGCCGCCGAGCCAGTAGTTCCAGATCCGGGGTGAGGCGGGAACGGATGTGTCGACGCCGTCGGGCGCTTCCTCGGTCACGACTCCGACGCTGCCGCTCCCCGCCGGCCGCCTCAACCCCCTCCCCCTGTGCACCCGCGCCGGGTGCCACGAGGGTCAGCTCGTGGTGGGCATCCGGGCCGGGCGGGCGGCCTCGAACTCGGCGATCCGCTCGGCGTGGCGCAGGGTCAGGCCGATGTCGTCGAGCCCCTCCAGCAGCCGCCAGCGGGTGTACTCGTCGATGTCGAAGCGGACGGTGAGGTCGCGGGCCCGCACGGTGCGCTCCACGAGGTCGACCGTGACCTCGGTGCCCGGGTCGTTCTCCAGCAGCTTCCACAGCAGCTCGACGTCGGGCTGGGCGACCTGGGCGGCCAGCAGGCCCATCTTGGCCGAGTTGCCGCGGAAGATGTCGGCGAACCGGGAGGAGATGACGACCCGGAACCCGTAGTCCATCAGCGCCCACACGGCGTGCTCGCGCGAGGAGCCGGTGCCGAAGTCGGGCCCGGCGACCAGCACGGAGCCGCGGTCGAACGGCGGGGTGTTCAGGATGAACGACTCGTCGTTGCGCCATGCCGAGAACAGGCCGTCCTCGAAGCCGGTGCGGGTGACCCGCTTGAGGTAGACCGCCGGGATGATCTGGTCGGTGTCGACGTTGGAGCGGCGCAGCGGGACGCCGATGCCGGTGTGCGTGCGGAACGGCTCCATCAGGCCAGGTCCTCCGGGGAGCTCAAGGTCCCGCGCACGGCCGTCGCGGCGGCCACCAGCGGCGAGACCAGGTGGGTGCGGCCGCCCTTGCCCTGGCGGCCCTCGAAGTTGCGGTTGGACGTCGACGCGCTGCGCTCGCCAGGGGCCAGCTGGTCGGGGTTCATGCCCAGGCACATCGAGCAGCCCGCGGAGCGCCACTCGGCGCCCGCCGACCGGAACACCTCGTCGAGGCCCTCGTCCTCGGCCTGGAACCGCACCCGCATCGACCCCGGCACGACCAGCATGCGGACGCCGTCGGCGACCTTGCGGCCCTTGATGACGTCGGCGGCGGCGCGCAGGTCCTCGATGCGGCCGTTGGTGCAGGAGCCGACGAAGACCGTGTCCACCCGGATGTCGCGCAACGGCGTCCCGGCCTCCAGGCCCATGTAGGACAGCGCCTTCTGCGCGGCGACCCGCTCGTTCTCGTCGACGATGCGCTCGGGGTCGGGCACGTCGGCGCTCAGCGGCAGGCCCTGGCCGGGGTTGGTGCCCCAGGTGACGAACGGGGTGAGCGCGTCGGCGTCGATGTCGACCTCGGCGTCGAAGACGGCGTCGTCGTCGGTGCGCAGCTCGCGCCACGCGGCGACGGCCTCGTCCCACTGCTCGCCGGTGGGGGCGCGGTCGCGGCCCTCCAGGTAGGCGAACGTCGTCTCGTCGGGGGCGATCATGCCGGCCCGGGCGCCCGCCTCGATCGACATGTTGCAGATGGTCATCCGGGCTTCCATCGAAAGGTTCTCGACGACGTTGCCCCGGTACTCCAGCACGTAGCCCTGGCCGCCGCCGGTGCCGATCTGGGCGATCACGGCCAGCACGACGTCCTTGCTGGTGACGCCGGGCCGCAGCCGCCCGGTGGCGCTGTCGATGTTGATGGCCATGGTCTTGAAGCGGCGCAGCGGCAGCGTCTGGGTGGCCAGCACGTGCTCGACCTCGGAGGTGCCGATGCCGAAGGCCATCGCGCCGAACGCGCCGTGCGTGGAGGTGTGGCTGTCGCCGCAGACCACGGTCGTCCCGGGCTGGGTGAGCCCCAGCTGCGGGCCGACGACGTGCACGATGCCCTGCTCGGCGTGGTTCATCGGGTAGAGCGGCACGCCGAACTCGGCGCAGTTCTTGCGCAGCGTCTCCACCTGGGTGCGCGAGACCGGGTCGGCGATCGGCAGCTCGACGTCGGTGGTGGGGACGTTGTGGTCCTCGGTGGCGAGCGTGAGGTCGGGGCGGCGCACCGGGCGCCCGGCCAGGCGCAGCCCGTCGAACGCCTGCGGGCTGGTGACCTCGTGCACGAGGTGCAGGTCGATGTAGAGCAGGTCGGGCTCGTCGCCCTCGCCCGCCCGCACGAGGTGCTCGTCCCACACCTTCTCGGCCAGCGTGCGTCCGGTGGTGGTCAACGCGGCCATCGCCTTCCTGTCGTCGTCCCGCCTGTTGTCGACGGGTTCCCGGAATCCGGGGCGCATCACAGTGGCGTCCCAGATAGCGAGAAGTTAGTATCGCCTCGTGAGACAGCATAGCGGGATCGGCGTGTTGGACAAGGCCGTGGGGGTCCTGCGGGTCGCCGCCGCCGAGCCGGTCGGGCTGTCCGAGTTGTGCCAGCGCACGGGCCTGCCGAGGGCCACAGCGCACCGGCTCGCCGTGGGCCTGGAGGTGCACGGGCTGCTGCACCGCGGCGCCGACGGCCGCTGGCGCCCCGGCCCCACCCTCACCGAGCTCGCCGCCGGCGGCACCGACCCGCTGCTGGAGGCGGCCTCGGCCGTGCTGCCCCGGCTGCGCGACATCACCGGCGAGAGCGTGCAGCTCTACCGCCGCGACGGCACCCAGCGCGTCTGCGTCGCCACCGCCGAGCCGGCCAGCGGCCTGCGCGACACCGTCCCGGTGGGCGCCCGCCTTCCGATGACCGCGGGCTCGGGGGCCAAGGTGCTCGCCGCCTGGGCGGAACCCACCGTGCAGCGGGCCCTGCTGGCCGACGCCACCTACGGCGAGCGCGTCCTGGTCGACGTGCGCAGGCGCGGCTGGGCGCAGAGCGTCGCCGAGCGCGAGTCCGGCGTCGCCAGCGTCTCCGCTCCCGTCCGCGACGGCTCCGGGCAGGTCGTCGCCGCCGTCTCGGTGTCCGGGCCGGTCGACCGCATCGGCCGCCGCCCCGGCGTCCGCTGGGCCGCCGACCTCCTCGCCGCCGCCGAGGCCCTCCAGCACCGCCTCTGACGCAACGCGAGAGTGCTTTAGCACAGGTTCCCGGCATCCGGGACTCCGCCACCCGTGTTGTCGCGCCGTAGCCGGGGGCCAGCCGATCGGACGACGACCGTGCCGATACCGTGATCTCATCGGCCCGGGCAGGGGGACCCGGCGTCGATCGAGACGAAACGGGTGACGATGAGTTATTTGCTCGGCATCGACGTGGGGACGACGCGCACCGCCGCCGCGATCTGCCGGTCCGGTGCCCGTCCCGGGGAGAGCGAGATCGTCAACCTCGGCGACCGGTCGAGCGCGGTCCCGTCGGTGCTCTACATCGGCGACGACGGCCAGCTCGTGGTGGGGGACGCCGCGGAGCGCCGCGCGCTGTCGGAGCCGGACCACGTCGCGCGGGAGTTCAAGCGCCGCATCGGCGACCCGACACCGCTGGTCGTCGGGGGGCGGCCGTGGGCGCCCGAGGAGCTGTCGGCGCGGCTGGTGCGCTGGGTCGTCGAACGGGTGGCGCAGCGCGAGGGCGGCCCGGCCGCCCGGGTGGCCGTCACCCACCCGGCGTCGTGGGGGGCGCACAAGAAGGACCGGCTGGGCAGCGCGCTGGCCGCGCAGGGCCTGCCGGTCTCGTTCCTGGCCGAGCCGCAGGCCGCGGCGCTGCACTACGCGACGACCGAGCGGCTGGAACCCGGCTCCACGATCGCCGTCTACGACCTGGGCGGCGGCACGTTCGACGCCGCGCTGGTGCACAAGGACGCCGCGGGCTTCAGCCTGCTGGGCCGCCCGGAGGGCCTGGAGCGGCTCGGCGGCATCGACTTCGACGAGGTCATCTTCGAGCACGTCCGGCAGGCGCTGCCGGAGGCCTTCGACAACCTCGACGACACCGACCTCTCGGTGATGTCGGCCATCGCCGCGATCCGCCGCGAGTGCGTCGAGGCCAAGGAGGCGCTCAGCAGCGACACCGAGGTGTCGGTCCCGGTCACCGGGCACGGCGCCGTGCGGCTGCACCGCAGCGAGTTCGAGTCGCTCATCCGGCTGCGCATCGAGGACTCGGTCGACGCGCTGCGCCGGGCGATCCACTCCGCGGGCCTCACCCCGCCCCAGCTGACCGCCGTGCTGCTGGTCGGCGGCTCGTCGCGGATCCCGCTGGTCGCCCAGCTGGTGTCCGAGCAGCTCGGGCGCCCGGTCGCGGTCGACACCGACCCGAAGAACGCCATCGCCCTGGGTGCCGCCCTGTCGCTGACCCCGGCCGGCGCCTCGGGTACGGCGGGATCGATGGCCAGGGTGCCCACCCCGCGCCCCGCGCCGGGGTACGGCGGCCGCGGCGGCTCGATGACCAGCGCCACCGAGGGCGTCACCGACGTCGTGCCCACCGGCATCGTGCGCGCGGCCGCGGCCTCGGCCCGCTTCGACAACCGCTACGACGGCCCCGGGTACGGCACCCAGGCCCGCGGCGGCTACGGGCCGCAGGCGTCGATGGGCGCCACCGCGCACGTGGGGCCGCCGTCGCAGCGCGCCGCGGGGACCGGCAGCATGGGGGCCCGAGCGGCCGCTCCCCCCGTGCGGCCGGCCCCCTACCCGGATCGCCCCACGATGAGCCCTGACGACGTCGACTACGCCGACGCCGACCACGACTACGCCGACGAGCGCAGGCACAAGCCCGCGACGCTGGTCAGCGTGGGCGGGGCCGCTGCGGCCGTGGCCGTGATCGCCACGGTCTTCCTGTGGCCGGGCCCCGACCCGATCGCCACCGACGCCGGCCGCTTCTCCCCCGCCGCGCCCCCGGCCGCCTCCACCACGGTCGAGGAGGCCGAGCCCACGGAGGAACCGGTGGCCGAGGAGACCACCGAGGAGAAGCCCAAGCCGAAGCCGCCACCGCTGACGATCTCGCGCACCCCCGACCCGGTGCCGACGACCCCGCCGGTCCTGGAGACCACCACCCCGCCCCCGGTGGCGACGACCACACCCCCGCCCCCGGCACCGACCACGACGCCGCCCCCGGACGACGACGAGGAGCCGCCGCCCCCGGACGACGACGAAGAGCCGCCGAACGAGGAGGAGCCCCCTCCCCCTCCCGCGGGCCCGGCCCTAGCCCCAGCGGTCTAGCCGACGCACACCGGCCGTCACCACGCACAGCTGGCTGCTGCCGCGCACATGTCACGACATGTGCGCGGCGACCACGGGCTGTGCGTCGTGCGGCCGGTGTGCGTGGTCGCACGGGACGGATCCGAGGTCGCCCGCCGCGCAGGCGCGGCGCAGGCGCCGCCGGAGGCACTGCACGAGCACCCGAAGACGCCTGATACCACCCGGACATGAGAAATCCCCGTTCCGGGTGAACCGGAACGGGGATTCTCGTGTAGCCCCGACGGGATTTGAACCCGCGCTACCGCCTTGAGAGGGCGGCGTCCTAGGCCGCTAGACGACGGGGCCTTTGGATCTGCCTTGCAGTGGAACCCACTCAGACTATCAGATCGTCTTTGTGGCGTTTCCGCTGGGGTACCAGGACTCGAACCTAGACTAACTGAACCAGAATCAGTCGTGCTGCCAATTACACCATACCCCAAGGGTTCTGGATCAGCCGGGGCCCCTCGACTGGGATCCGGTGTCCGCGCCCTGCGTGGAACACTCTAGCCGAGGGCCTCGGCGCGCTCCAAACCGGCCCTCAGCCTGCGCAGCGACCGCTCCCGCCCCAGCAGTTCCATCGACTCGTACAGCGGCGGCGACACGGTGCGACCGCTCACCGCCACCCGGACGGGGGCGAACGCCTTGCGCGGCTTGAGGCCCAGCCCGTCGATCAGCGTGGCCTTCAGCGACCCCTCGATACCCTCGCTCGACCAGGTCGGCAGCTCGTCGAGGCCAGTCAAGGCGGCCCGCAGGACGGGTGCGGCCTCGGCGCCGAGGTTCTTCGCGGCGGCGTCCTCGTCGAGGGTGAAGCCGGCGCCGTCGACGAAGAGGAAGCGCAGCATGCGGGCGGCGTCGGAGAGCACCACGCTGCGCTCCTGCACCAGCGGCGCGGCCGCGGCGAGCAGGGCGCGCTGCTCGGGGGTCGGGGCGGGCTCGGCGGTCGTGCCGTCGATCACACCTTCGGTCACCAGGTAGGGCTCGACCCGGCGGGCGAACTCCTCGACCGGCAGCGCCCGCAGGTGCGCGGCGTTGATGGCCTCGGCCTTCTTCAGGTCGAAGCGGGCCGCGTTCGAGGAGACCCGAGAAACGTCGAACGCAGCCACCATCTCGTCGAGGGAGAACACGTCGCGGTCCTCGGCGATGGCCCATCCCAGCAGGGCCAGGTAATTGAGCAGGCCCTCCGGGGCGAATCCGCGCTCGCGGTAGAGGAACAGGTTCGACTCGGGGTCGCGCTTGGACAGCTTGCGGTTGCCCTCGCCGGTCACCAGGGGCAGGTGCCCGTAGCGGAACGGGCCGTTCCCGATGCCGACCCGGGCCAGCGCCTCCAGCAGGGCGATCTGGCGGGGGGTGGAGGACAGCAGGTCCTCGCCGCGCAGCACGTCGGTGATGCCCATGAGGGCGTCGTCGACCGGGTTGGTCAGGGGGTAGAGCGGGGAGCCGTCGCCGCGGGCCAGCACGAAGTCCGAGACGGTGCCGGCGCGGAAGGTGACCGGGCCGCGGACGAGGTCGTCGAACGTGATGTCGCGGTCGGGCATGCGCAGCCGGTAGACGGGCAGCCGGCCCTCGGCCCGCAACGCAACGCGGTGCGCGTCGGTGAGGTCGCGGTCGAAGTTGTCGTAGCCGAGCTTCGGGTCGCGGCCCGCCGCCTTGTGCCGGGCCTCGATCTCGGCCGCGGACGAGTACGACTCGTAGACCTCGCCCGCCTCGACCAGCCGGCGCAGCGCGTCGGCGTAGACCTCACCGCGCCGGCTCTGCCGGTAGGGGCCGTGCGGGCCGCCGACCTCGGGGCCCTCGTCCCAGTCGAGCCCGAGCCAGCGCAGGGCGTCGAGCAGCGCGGCGTAGGACTCGTCGCTGTCGCGGGCGGCGTCGGTGTCCTCGATGCGGAACACGAAGGCGCCGCCGTGGTGGCGGGCGTGCGCCCAGTTGAACAGGGCGGTGCGGATGAGGCCGACGTGCGGGGTGCCGGTGGGCGACGGGCTGAACCGGACCCGGACGGCGGTCGGGGCGGCGGACGAGGCAGTCATGATGCCCGCCACCTTACGGTTCAGGGGTAACCCCCTGGTCACCGCCCGGATCCGGGAGTACATTTCAACACATGACGAATAACGAGCGCACGACCTGCCTCGTCGTCGGAGGCGGTCCGGCCGGACTCGTGCTCGGGCTGCTCATGGCCCGCGCCGGGGTCGAGACGACCGTGCTGGAGAAGCACGGCGACTTCCTGCGCGACTTCCGCGGCGACACCGTCCACGCGTCCACCCTCACCCTGCTCGACGAGCTCGGCCTCGGCGAGCGCTTCGCCGCCCTGCCGCAGCGCCGGATGGAGTCCGTCCAGGTGCAGCTCGACCGGGGCTTCGCCAAGCTCGGCGACATGCGCAGGCTGCCCGGGGCGCACCAGCACATCGCGCTGGTCCCGCAGTGGGACTTCCTCGACCTGATCGCCGACGCGGCGGCCGCGGAGCCGACGTTCACCCTGCGGCGCCACGCCGAGGTCGTCGACCTGCTGCACGACGGGTCTCGGGTGGCCGGCGTCCGCTACCGCGACCGCACCACCGGCACCGAGCACGAGATCCGCGCCTCGCTGACCATCGCCTGCGACGGCCGCGGCTCGCGGGTCCGCGAGGCGGCCGGCCTCACCGCGCGCGCGTTCGGCGTGCCGATGGACGTGTGGTGGTTCCGGCTGCCCCGCCACGACGACGACCCCGAGGGCGGCGTCGGCCGCCTCTCCGCGGGCCACTTCATGGTCATGATCGACCGCGGCGACTACTGGCAGTGCGCCTACCTGATCGGCAAGGGCACCGACGAGCAGATGCGGGCCGAGGGGCTGGCCGGCTTCCGCGACCGGATCGCCGCGCTCGTCCCGTGGGTCGCCGACCGGGTGACCGACCTGGAGTCGTTCGACGACGTCAAGCTGCTCAACGTCGAGCTGAACCGGCTGCGCCGGTGGTACGCCGACGGCCTGCTGCTGATCGGCGACGCCGCGCACGCCATGTCACCGGTCGGCGGGGTCGGCATCAACCTCGCCGTGGCCGACGCGGTGGCCACCGCCCGGATACTGGCCCCGGCCCTGCGCTCGGGCGGCATCGTGGGCCCCGGCCAGCTGCGCAGGGTGCAGCTGCGCCGGTGGTGGCCCACCGCGCTGATCCAGGGCGCGCAGAAGCTGGCCCACCGGTTGATCCTCCGGGTGCGCTCGGCCGCGCCCCGGGTCGTCGACGGCCCCACCGCGCACGTCGGCGCGGTCGGCATGCTCGACGAGGTCGACCGCACGGCGGGTGGTGCGCTGCCGCTGCCGCTGCGGCTGGCCAACCGGTTCCCGGTGTTGCAGGGCATCCCCGCCCGGCTGGTCGGCATCGGCCCGCTGCCCGAGCACGCCCCGGCCTGGGCCCGCCGCCCGGCCACGCCGGCCGCCCAGGAACGCACCCCCCAAAGCTCCTGACCCACCCACCCCCTCGCCGCCCGCCCATGCAGAGAGTTCAGGAAAGCCACGATGCCGCCCTCGGGGGACAGCATCGTGGCTTTCCTGAACTTCCGGGGTGAGGCGGGTGCGGAGGGAGCGAGGGGTGGGGGTCAGGGCGCCTCGGCGATGCCGGTGTGGCCGACGACCTGGAAGCCCACCCGCTGGTAGACCCGGGAAGCCGGTTCGTCGGCGGCGGCGAGGAAGACGACGTCGGCGCCGGCCGCCCTGGCCGCGCCGGCCAGCACCGCGGTGACCGCGCCGGCCAGGCCCCGGCGGCGGGCCGGCGGCAGGGTGCCGATCCCGACGATCTCCACCACGTCGCCGGAGCGCTGCGCCGAACCGGCGGCCACCGGGCCGTCGGGGCCGGTCACCAGGAGCCGGGCCACCCGGCCGTCGGCCAGGTCGGTGCGCAGGGCGGCGAGCTCGGTCGCGGACAGGCCGCGCTGGGCCCCCAGCCCGAAGGCCTCGGCCGCCACCGCGTGCAGGGCGTCGGCCGCGGCCGCCAGGTCGCCGTCGGCCGGGCCGAGCAGCCGGGCGTCGTAGCCCGGCGGGAGGGGGCTCGGCAGCGGTTCGCCCTCGAGCACCAGCAGCGGGCACAGCCGCGGGGCCATGCCCGCGTCGCGCACGGCGTCGAGCATCGACGGGGCCGCGGCGGGGAGCCACTCGAACGCCTCGGGCAACCGCAGCTCCCGCTGCCTGGCCCGGACGCGGACCACGTCGGCGCCGGTCACCGGGCCGCCGCCGGGCACCGGGCGGGCGTAGAACGGCCAGCCCGGCCCCTCGCGCACGAACAGCCGCAGCGGCCCGTCGTCCTCCACGGTCGCCCACTGCCGGGGCACCTCGTCGCAGAACCCGTCGATCCGCCGCACCACCGCCGTGAACGTCCCCATCACCGGGTCAGCCTGGCAGGAAGTACTCCTCGGCCCGGGCGGGGACCCGGCCGCCGGGGAACAGCGCGTCGACCTGGGTGCGGTAGCCCTCGATCAGGGCCCGCTTGCCGTCCGGGTCGTCCGGGCTGACCCAGCGGCGCAGCCCGTGCGCGGCCAGGAACGCGGGATCGGGGCCCGAGCGCAGCGCGTACGGGAAGTCGGCGTAGTAGACGACCCGGCCGCCCAGCTCCGGCCCGACCGAGCGGACCAGCACGTGGTCGACGTGCGAGCCGACGCCCAGCGGGCAGAACACGACCCGCGCGCCGGTCCGGGCGAGCAGCGCCTCGACCTGCTCGGCGATCCGCGCCGCCAGGTCGCGCTCCCCGCCGCTGACCCGGCCGCGGGCGATGTCGAAGCGGAACGTCGGGTAGCGGTGGGTGAGCTCGGGCAGCACCCGGCCCAGCGCGCCGGGGACACCGCGCCGGGTGCGGAACAGCGCGTCGCGCCGGCCCAGGTGCACCGCGCGGGCCCCGGCCGCCTCGACCACCTCGACGTCCTCGGCCCGCCGCTCGGCGAACAGGTCCTCGGCGCCGCCGCTCGCCCCGCACTGGCGCAGGAACGAGCGGGCCGCCCGGGTGTGCGGGCCGGCCGCGGCCTCGCTGAACACCGTGGCCACGGTCGCCTGCCCCGCGCCGGCCGCGCGGCGCAGCAGCACCCCGCAGGACAGCACCGCGTCGTCCAGGTGCGGCGAGAGGAACAGGCTCGGCGCCCCGTCCAGCACGTCGCGCACGGCGGCGGGGGTCGGCGTCGAACCTGCCGGTCCAGTGGTCATCGGACTGCCTCCTCGAGCACCGAGCGGTACACCTCGTCCTGGCGGTCGGCCAGCACGTCCCAGTCGAACCCGGCGGCGAACCGGCGCCCGGACGCGCCGGCCGCCGTGGCCACCGCGGGGTCGGCGCAGACCGCGCGGATGCGCTCGGCCAGCGCGACGACGTCGAACGGCGGGACGCGCCAGCCGCTGCCTGCCGGCACGACCTCGCGCAGACCCGGGATGTCGAAGGCGACCACCGGGGTCGCCGCGGCCATCGCCTCCAGCGCGACCATGCCGAACGTCTCGTGCCGCGAGGGCACGACGACGACCCGGGCCCCGCCGAGCAGCCGCCACTTGGCCGCCCCGCTCACCCAGCCGGCGAACCGGACCCGCCCGTCGAGCCCGAGCCGGGCGACCTCGCGGCGCACCCGGTCGGAGTCCGGGCCGCCGCCGGCGATCACCAGGTCGCCGTCGACGAACCGGTGCACCGCGGCCCAGGCGCCCAGGAGCAGGTCCAGGCCCTTGCCGCCGAGCTCGAGGCGGCCGATGAACACCACGTCGCGGCCCGCCTGCTGGTCGCCTGCGAACGCGGCCGGCTCGACGCCGTTGCCGATCACCTCGACCCGGGCCGCCGGGTTGAGCGCGCGCAGCTGCTCGGCCGTGCCGTGGGAGACGGCGACCAGCCTGCGGTGGCTGCGCACGCCGACGCGCTCCAGCAGGTGCAGCGGCAGCTTGTACTGGCGGCTCTTGTCGCCCGCGTGCAGCCACTGGACCATGCCGAGGGTCGGGCGCCCGGTCCAGCGCGGCGCGGCCATCGACGAGAACGGCGCGAAGAAGTCCTCCACCACCAGGTCGGCGGGCTGGCGGCGGGCCGCGGCGGGCAGGCCCTGCACGTACCCGAGCAGCCGGGTCCACTTGTTGCCGCCCTTGCCCGCTCCGACGTGCAGGTAGCGCACGCCGTCCTGGACGCGGTCGACGCAGCCGGGGAACCGGGTGGTCAGCACGGTGATCTCGTGGCCGCGCTGGACGAGCCTGCGGTTGATCTCGTGGGTCCGGACCGAGCCCCCGCCCGCGCCGGGCATGGCCGGGTCCTCGAACCCCAGGTGCAGCACACGCACGGCGGTCACTCCCTTCCGGCGGAGGCCGCGATGCGGTCCGCGTAGTCCGCGACGTCCACGCCGGTGGCGCCGCTGAACAGGTCGTCCTCGAAGGCGAACAGGAACGTCGTCAGGCCGCAGTCGACGGCGTAGGCCGGGGCCAGCCGCAGCTGCTCGGCGAGCGGGTCGGAGTCTTCGGCGCCGCCGGTGTGCGGGGCGTCGGGCGGGCCGGGGTTCTCCCCCACCAGCCCGAGCCCGGCCCGCCGGGCGAGCGCCGTGGTGAACCGCTGGGCCGACCAGGAGGCGACGTCGGCCCGCTCCAGCAGGCCGTCCTCGTCGCCGGGACGGCACCGGTCCTGGCCCGCGGCCCTGGCCCGGACGGCGGTGACGTCGTCCAGGCCGGTGAAGTCGATGTCGATCCGGTCGGCGTCGGGGCGCGCGGCGAGGGCGGCGAACGCGGCCGGGTGGTCCAGGCCCCGCTCCAGCGCGCCGTCGGGGTCCGCGCGGCCGTCCAGCAGTCCGGCGACGGCCTCGGCGCGGTCGGCGGGCAACACCCCGCGCCCGGCCACGGGGACGTGCGCGCGGCCGGTGAAGCCCAGCTCGCGGAGCCGGTCGAGCTGCCAGGAGACCGCCTCGACGGGGGCGTCGGCGTACCAGGAGAACCAGCCGTCCACCTGCTCCGCCGTGACGTCGCCGCCCGCCCACACCGGGGACCCGGGCACCCAGCCCGGCAGCGGCGACGCGGTCAGCCCCTCGGCCAGGCCCGCGCCGGACTGGGCGGCCGGGCCGGAGGCCCAGTACTCGCGCTCGTGCCCGCCGGCCGTCGGACCGGGGTAGCCGAGCTCACCGGTCGAGGTCGTGCCCACCCGGACCGCGCTCACGCCGTCGAACCCGACGTCGGAGGCGAGGCGGGCGAGGTAGTCGGCGGCGGCGTCGCGCACGGTCGCGCTGAAGACGAGGTCGACGCCGTCGGCGCGGCCGCCGGAGCTGCCGCGCGGGGTCCCGCCGGGCAGCTCGCGCACCCACGGGGGTGGGTAGTGCAGCCCGGGGGCCAGCACGACCCGCATCCCCGCGTCCCGGCAGGCGCCGAGGCGGTCCCGGGCCTGCGCGGCGTAGTCCTGGTCGACCTCGCCGGGGGCGGGCTGGAAGCGGTCCCAGGCCAGCGGCAGCTCGACGACGGTGACCCCGGCGTCGCGCAGCGCGGAGAGCCGGTCGGGCTCGCAGGTCGCGCCGAGCACGCCGAACGCCATCGACGTCGTCCACGGTTCGGGCGCCGCAGGCTGCGCGCAGCCGGCGACCACCACGACCAGGGCCAGCGGCAGCGCCCTCAGCGGCCACCTCACGGGTAGCCGCCCGTCACCGGGGGCAGCGTGGTCCCGGCCGCGACGGCCCCGGCCAGCTGGGCCCGGTCGAGCCGCCAGACCACCGTGTCGCCGCCCGACGGCCCGGAGACCGTGAACACCGGCTCGGCGTGCGCGGGCAGCCAGTCCAGCAGCTCGGGCGCGGCGTAGCCGTAGCCCTGGCTGAGCGGGTGGCTCTGGGTGAGCGCGTACTGCGCGCCGTTGGACTCCAACGAGGCCAGCGACGGCCAGACGTCCCAGTCGCCGTGCGGCAGCAGCGCGAACTCGCCGGTCACCGAGGTCAGGCCGACCCTGGCGTCGGCCGGCAGCGTCGCGACCATCCAGTCGCGGGCCGCCAGCAGGCCGTCGTCGGTGGTGGTCCGGGCCTGGATCCCGAGCGCCGCGCCGGTCAGGCAGAACAGCACGGCCAGCGCCGCGAGCGGGCGGCGCAGGCCCGGCCGCCGCGCGATGAGCTCGCGCGCCGCGACCGGGGTGGCCAGCACCGCGGCCAGCACGACGGAGTAGCCGAACTGCTCCTCGGCGGCCCCGGCGAGCACGCAGTAGGCGCCGAGCAGCCCGGCGCACAGCGCGAACAACCCGATCAGCCTGCGCACCGGGGAGGCCGAGAGGGCCGCGACCAGCCCGACCAGCGGGCACAGCGCCAGCAGCAGGTAGCTGGTGCCGAACCGGCCGACCATCTCGACCAGCCTGCCGGCCAGGTC
Source organism: Pseudonocardia humida (assembly GCF_023898865.1). Classification (GTDB taxonomy): domain Bacteria; phylum Actinomycetota; class Actinomycetes; order Mycobacteriales; family Pseudonocardiaceae; genus Pseudonocardia; species Pseudonocardia humida. The sequence goes on along the minus strand of NZ_JAGSOV010000079.1, from coordinate 62,551 downwards.
GGCGCCGGGGGCGGCGTTGAAGCCGGTCTCCTGGACCACGCCTGCCATCCGCAGCACGCCGGTCAGCTTCTGGTCGACGAAGTCGGTGGCCAGCCCGTCGTTGGCGATCAGGAGCAGGTAGCCGACGTAGGGCACCGCGACCACCGGCAGCATCCGGCCCACGCTCGCCCAGGGCAGGGTGCGCTTCCACAGCGCCGCCAGCACCAGCGGCGCCAGCGTGAACACGGCCGTCATGTCCTTGCACACCAGCGCGATGCCGAAGAACAGCGCCGCGGGGACCTCGCCCGCGGCGCGGGCGGGCCCCGGTTCGTGGTCGAACGCGCGCAGCAGGAACAGCCAGCCGACCAGCACCGCCAGCCCGGCCGGCGTCTCGATCATGACCCGACCGTCCATGCGCAGCACGAACGGGTCGGCGACCAGCACGAGCCCGGCCAGCAGCGCCGGCACCGGACCGGCCAGCCTGCGCACCAGGAAGTAGGCCACGACCACGGTGGCCGCGCCGAGCACCGCGTTGACCCAGCGCAGCTGCAGGGCCAGGTCCATCGCGTCGCCGGAGAGCCCGAACAGCCTGATGACCAGCCCGTTCAGCGCGAACGACGCCGGCGGGTGCAGGAAGAACGGCTGGCCCGCGGAGCTGGGCAGGTGGCCGTGGGCGACCTGGTCGGCCAGCGCGGCGTAGGTCACCTCGTCGATGAAGACCTCGTTGGCGGTGCGCAGGCCCAGCGCCCGCAGCGCGAGGGCCAGCACCCCCAGCCCCAGCGCCCAGAGCTCCGGTCGGGCGTGCAGGACCGAGCCGTGGCCCCGCTCCGCGCTCACCATCTCCCGGGTCGGCGCGCTCATCGCGCGGCCCCCGTCCCGGCGGCCTCGGCGTAGACGGCCTCCTGGCGGGCGGCCAGCACGTCCCAGTCGAAACCCGCGGCGAACCGGCGGGCCAGCGGGGCGGCCGCGGCGATCCACTCGTCGTCGTGGTAGGCCGAGACGAGCTCCGCGGCGAAGGCCTCGACGTCGAAGGCCGGCACCCGGCGGGTGAAGCCGGCCGGCAGCACCTCGCGCAGCGCGTCGATGTCGAAGGCGACGACCGGCGTGCCGGTGGCCATCGCCTCGACCGCGACCATCCCGAACGTCTCGAACCGCGACGGCATCGCGACCAGCCGGGCCCCGCCCATCAGCTCCAGCGCCTCGTCCTCGCCGACCCACCCGACGAACCGCACGCGGTCGGCGAGCCCGGCCCGCTCGACCATGTCGCGCAGCCGGGCCTCGTCCGGGCCGGAACCGGCCAGCACCAGGTCGCCGCCGATCCGGGTGGAGGCCAGCTCCCAGGCCCGCAGCAGCAGGTCGAGCCCCTTCTGGGCGATCTCCAGCCGGCCGACGAACAGCACGTCGGGGCCGGGGGCGCGGCGGGTGAGCACGGCCCCGGACGGGATCCCGTTGCCGATCACCTCGATCGCCGCGGTCGGGTTGAGCGCCTGCAGGGCGACGCCCACGTGGTGGGAGACCGCGACCATCCGCACGTGGCGGCGCACCCCGAACCGCTCCACCAGGTGGAACGGCACCCGGTACTGGCGCGCCTTCTCGTGGGCGTTGAGCCACTGCACGACGCCGACGGTGGGCCGCCCGCTCCACAACGGGGCCGCGGCGCTGGACACCGGGGCGAAGAAGTCCTCGACGACCACGTCGGCGGGCCGCGTGCGGCACTCGCGCACGGCGGCCAGCACGTAGCCGGCGGTGCGGGTGATCCGGTTGCGCCCGGCGCCGAGGCCGATGTGCACGTAGCGGACGCCGTCCTGGACGCGGTCGCGGTGGCCGGGGAAGCGGGTGGTGAGCACGGTGACCTCGTGTCCGCGGGCGACGAGCCTGCGGTTGATCTCGTGGGTGCGCCGGGAGCCGCCGCCGGCGCCGGGCATCCGCGGGTCCTCGAAGCCCAGGTGCAGGATGCGCAGCGAGCGGCGGGAGTGCCGGCCCGTGGTCTGCTCGGACCCCGCGTCGTCGGGTCCGGAGCGGGCCGCGCGCAGCACGAGCAGCCCGGCCGCGACGGCGACCCCGAGCCACAGCACCGGAACCGAGCGCGCCGGCCAGGCCGTCCCGAGCAGCACCAGTGCGGCGAGGACGTCGCGCAGGGTGGCCCAGCCGGTGCCCCCGGGCAGCACCGGAGCGGCGATGGCGGCCATGCCGAGCGTCGCCACCAGCGCGCCGATCGCGGCGCCCACGGCCAGGCCGTGGACGCCGTCGAGTGCCCACCCGGCGACCAGCCCGGCCGGCAGCGCGACGGCCGCGACGGCGAGCGCCGCGCGCGTGCGCCGGTACCGGCGCACCGCCAGCAGCACGGTGGCCAGCACGGTCACCGCGCCGTAGCCCAGACCGGCCGCGGCCAGCCAGGGGGCGAGGCCGAGCGAGGCGGCGTACTCGGCGGGCAGCACCAGCAGCACCAGCGGGGCGGGCACGGTGGCCAGCAGCACCGCGGCGACCAGCGCCAGTGCCCGGAACGAGGCCAGCGACGAGCGCAGCACCTCGGCCGCGGCCACCCCCTGCCCGCGCAGCACCGGGAAGACGACCAGCACCGTCCCGGCCGCCACGTACACGGGCCCCTTGGCCAGGGTGGCCAGCGCCTGGAACCCCGCCTCCGAGGCGGTCCCGCTGCCCAGCAGGGCGACCAGCACGACGTCCGCGCCGACCAGCACCGACACCACCAGCTGGACCAGCGCGATGTCGCCGGTCTCGGACCATCGGCCGCGTTCGAGCAGCACGACGGGGCGCCAGCTCAGGTCGCGCAGCATCACCACCGGCCCGGTGACCAGCACCAGACCGCCGACGGCGAACCCGATGAGGGCCCCGGCTGGGCCGGCCCCGGCCAGCACCACGGCGACGCTGAACACGACGCGCGCGACCACCTCCAGCACCGACACGACGGCGTAGCGGGCGAAGCGCAGCTCGCCCTGCAGCCAGCCCTGGGCGGGCGCGACGGCGAACAGCACCAGCGAGGCGAACGCCGTGGCCAGCGCGACGTCGGTGTCGGCGAACGCGGCCACGATCGCGCCGGAGACCACCGCGGCGACCAGACCGACCCCCAGCGAGACCAGCACCGCGAACGACATGGCGTCGCGGCGGCCCGCGGTGCGCCGGGCGTGCCTGCGGACCAGGTCGGCCAGCGGCAGCGGGACCAGCGCGTGGGCCACGATCCCGACGATGCCGACGATCATCTGCGCGGCGGCGTACTGGGTGTACTGCGCGGTCGGCAGCAGGTGCGCCATCAGCAGCGTGCACGCGTAGCTGAGCACGCCGACCAGCCCGGCCGACGCCGACAGCATCACGCCGCTTCGGGCCACCCCCGCGACGGGGTCGAGGGGGTCGCCGACCTGCGGGGAGAGCGCTGTGGCGGTCGCCGCGGCGGTCACCCCGCCTCCCGCCGCGACGGGGCCGGGCGCACCGCGTCCGGCATGCCGGACGGGCCGACGAGCAGGTCGAAGCGGTCGGCCAGGCGGACCCGGGCGTCGGTGACGCCGAGCCTGCGCAGCACCTCGCCCGCGTCGACCTCGTCGCAGCCGGTGAGCAGCAGCGAGACCCGGTCGCCGTGCGCGCTGACCTGGTCGGTCGGGCGCAGCGTCCAGCTGGCCGACGACCAGCCGCGCGGGCGGCGCACGTCGGCGACGACACCGATGTCGGCGCGGGCGCCCCGGGTGTCCTCGGCGTGGGTGGCCGAGCCCAGCAGCACGCCGGCCAGCAGCTCGGCGCTGCGGTCCCAGCCGAACGAGCGCGCCCAGGCCTGGCAGGCCGCGGTCAGCTCGCGGGCACGGGCGTCGTCGGCCAGCTCGTGCAGCGCGTCCACCAGCGCGTCGCCGAACGCGGTGGCCCGCGGGACCAGCCAGCCGGTGCGCCCGGGGACCACCGAGTCGCGCACGCCGGGGACGTCCAGGGCGACCGTCGGCACGCCGTGCGCGGCGGCCTCCATGATCGACAGACCCCAGCCCTCGGCGTCGGAGGTGCTGGTGGTCAGCCAGGCGCGCTCGAGCAGCTCGTCGCGGGCGTGGTCGGGTTGGAAGCCGTGGAAGGTGACGACGTCGCCGAGGCCGAGCTCGGCGGCCAGGCCCTGCAGCCGGGCGCGCTCCGGGCCGTCGCCGACGATGTCGACGCGCAGCCGCGGGATCGCCGCGGCCACCGGCACCAGCTGGCCCAGCAGCAGGTCGACGCGCTTGTGCGGGACGAGCCTGCTGACCACGGCGATCGTCGGCTCGGGGTCGCGCGGGGAGCGGATCGGCGGGGTCGTGTCGATGCCGTTGGGCACCACGTGGATCGGGCCGCGCAGGCGCAGCCGGCGCCGCACGCCCTCCCGGGTCGACGGCGAGACCGCGACGATCGGGCGCCCGCGGTAGACCGAGCGGCTGACCGGGCCCTCCATGAACCGCCCGACGGCCGCCATGACCGGCCCGAACCGGGTGCTGAACTGCTCCTGGTGGATGTGGTGCACGACCTGCACGACCGGCACGCCCGCCCCGACGAACAGCGGGCTGAAGAACGGGATGCCGTTCTGGCAGTCCACGACGTGGTCGACCGGGCCCACCTTGCGGCGCAGCAGCGACAGCGCGACCCGCGGGTAGATGCTCAGCGCCCCACCGGCCCGCAGCACCGTCACCCCGTCGACGACCTCGCGGGCCGGGCGGCCCGGCACGGCGGCGGTCAGCCACGTGACCTCGGCGCCCGCGGCGGCCCAGCGGCGGGCGATGCGGTGCATGTACTGCTCGGCGCCGCCGGCCTGCGGGTGGTGCACGTCGCGCCAGTTCAGGACCAGGATGCGGCGCCCGGCCAGCCGGCTCAGCGTGGTGGGGGTGGTGGGCTCGACCGCGCGCGTCGGGGGCTGGGCGTCGGCGTGGGTGGTGGGGACGATCGCGAGGAGCGTGGTCGGACGGGCGAGCTCGGTCATCGGACACCTCCGTGCAGGGCCAGGACGGCCTTGTAGCTGGCGACCCCGTCGCGGACGGGGTGGAAGGTCGAGCCGGCCCGGTCGGTCCAGGCCACGGGGAGCTCGACGACCTCACCGCCGTCGCGCTGGATGCGGGCCAGCAGCTCGACGTCGAAGGCGAAACCGGTGGTCCGCGTGCGGACCAGGGCCGCGCGCACGGCGGCGCGCTGGAAGAACTTGAAGCCGCACTGGGTGTCGGCCACGCCGTGGACCAGCGAGCCGGACAGCGCGCGGAACACGTGGCCGCCGAGGCGGCGGGTGAAGGGCTGGGCGTGCACGAAGCTGGCGCCGGGCACGTGCCGGGAGGCGATCACCGCGGCGGCGCCGTCGCGCAGCGCGGCGACGGCGGTGGGCAGCGTCTGCAGCGGGGTGGCCAGGTCGGCGTCGAAGAAGCCGACCAGGGGGGCGCGCCCGGCCAGGATCCCGCGCCGGACCGCGGCGCCCTTACCGGGGCGCGAGCAGCCGATGACGTCCACGGTGACCCGGTGGTCGACCTGCCGGGCGGCGTCGACGGCGGCCGCCGCGGTGCCGTCCACGCTGCCGTTGTCGACCACGATCACGCGGGTGCGCCATGGCAGCTCGGCCAGGAACGGGACGGTCTCCCGCAGGGTCTGCGGCAGCCGCGCCGACTCGTTGTAGGCGGGGATGACGACGTCGAGGTCCGCCGCGCCCCCCGGAGCCGGTCCTTCTTCCGCGACCGCCATGTGGTCACCTTCCGCAAATGATCGCTGGTTTGTTGGGCAGTTCAACTATTGCCCTGTTCGGAGCAATACGCAACGGTGCGTATCGTGATCTGGGCGACACTGGCATGACACTGAGTGACGAATCTAGCGCTGTTGGTGCTCGCTGCTGTGATCGAGCGCTCGTCAGAGCGAGGAACACCCGGGCGTCAGCTACGGTGTGTGCATACGAAGCCCGTCGCCCGCCGGAACCATGGTGCGACGTGAGCACGCATCACGACACGCTACGTAGCGAAACGAGGTCCGGGTGGACAGCACCGGCGGCCCGAACGGGCGCGCCCCGGCGACGCACGGTCCCCGACGGCCGGCGCCGACCGGCGGCCCGGGCCGCCCGCGCAGCGAGCGCGCCCGCTCGGCCGTGCTGGCCGCGGTGACGGCGCTGCTGCCCGAGGTCGGCTACCAGAGCCTGACCATGGAGGCGGTCGCCGCGCGCGCAGGCGTCGGCAAGACCACGGTCTACCGCTGGTGGCCGACCAAGGCCGCGCTCGTCATCGACGCCATCGCCGACACCCTGCCGACCGTCGAGGTCGCCATCAGCGGCGAGACCCGCCGCGACGTCCGCGCCGTGGTGGCCCGCCTGGCGCACACCGACACCGCCGCCACCATGGCCGACGCCCTGCCCGCGCTGGCCGCCGAGGCCCGCCGCGACCCCGACGCCGCCCAGCGGCTGGCCGCACTGCTGGGCCCGCGCCGGGCCGCCGACGCCGCCGTCCTGCTGGCCGCGGCCGCCCGCCGCGACCTCCCGCACGACGTCGACGTGCCCCTGCTGCTCGACGTCGCCCTGGGTACCCTGCTGCTGCGCCGGATGCGCGGCGAGGAACCCACCGACGACGTCGTCGACGCCCTCACCGACCTCCTGATCCCCCCCACCTGACGGGCTCCGGTCAGGCCGGGGCGGGCTGGCGGCGGGTGGCCGCGTAGGCCAGCATGTCGACCAGCGCCAGCCAGGACGCCTCGACGATGTTGCCGTGCACCCCGATCGTCGTCCACGAGCCGGCGCCGTCGGTGGCCTGCAGCAGCACGCGGGTCACCGCGTCCGTGCCGTGGCCCTCGTCGCCGCCGCGGTTGAGGATCCGGACCTTGTAGTCGGCCAGCTCGACGTGCTCCAGCCACGGGCACGACGGCGTCAGCGCCTTGCGCAGCGCCGCGTCGAGCGCGTTGACCGGGCCGTTGCCCTCGGCGGTCGCGATGAGCCGCTCGCCCTCGTGCAGGATCCGCACGGTCGCCTCGGCGACGAGCCCGCCGTCCGGCCGGTGCTCGACGATCACCCGGTAGGACTCCACGGCGAACGGCGCCTGCCCGCCCTCGCCGAGCGCGCCGCGCATGAGCAGCTCCAGCGAGGCGTCGGCGGCCTCGAACGACCAGCCGTGCGCCTCCCGCTCCTTCACCGTCGCCACCACCGACGACACGGCGTCCGGACGGCCGGCCAGGTCCAGCCCGAGCTCGGTCCCCTTGAGCTCGACGCTGGCCCGGCCGGCCATCTCCGTGACCAGCACCCGCTGCCCGTTGCCCACGTCCACGGGGTTCATGTGGTTGTAGAGCTCCGGGTCCACCTTGATCGCACTCGCGTGCAGGCCCGCCTTGTGGGCGAACGCTGACGTCCCGACGTATGCCTGATGGGTGTTCGGGGCGAGGTTGGCCAGCTCGGCCAACGCGTGCGAGGTGCGGGTCAGCTCGCCGAGCGCGCCGTCCGGTAGGACGGGCTTGCCCAGCTTGGTCACCAGGTTGCCGACGACGGCGAACAGATCGGCGTTGCCGGTCCGCTCGCCGTAGCCGTTGGCGGTGCACTGCACGTGCGTGGCGCCGGCCTGGACGGCGGTCACCGAGTTGGCGACCGCCGAGGACGTGTCGTCCTGGCAGTGGATGCCCAGGCGGAACCCGGTGCGGGCGGCCACGTCACCGACCACCTCCGCGATCCCCAGCGGCAGCATCCCGCCGTTGGTGTCGCAGAGCACGGCGACGTCCGCGCCCGCCGTGACGGCCGCGTCCAGCACCCGCAGCGCCGTGTCCGGGTCGAACCTGTAGCCGTCGAAGAAGTGCTCGGCGTCCAGGAACACCCGCCGGCCCTCCGCGCGCAGGAAGGCGACCGTGTCGGCGACCATCGCGCAGTTCTCGTCGACGTCGGTGCGCAGCGCCCGCTCGATGTGGCGCCGGTCGGACTTCGCCACCAGCGTCACCACCGGCGCCGCGCTGTCCAGCAGCGCCCGGACCTGCGCGTCGTCCTGGACCGCGACCCCCGCCTTGCGGGTCGAGCCGAACGCCACCAGCGCCGCGTGCCGCAGCTCCAGCTCCCCCGCCGCCGCCCGCGCGAAGAACTCGGTGTCCTTGGGCAGCGCCCCCGGCCACCCGCCCTCGATGAACCCCACCCCGAGCGCGTCCAGCTGCCGCGCGACCGCCAGCTTGTCGGCCACCGAGTAGCTGATGCCCTCGCTCTGCGCACCGTCCCGCAACGTCGTGTCGTAGACGTGGAAGGCGTCGCCGAGCGGGGTTCCGGCCGGTTCGGTACGGCTCATCGGGGGTGCTCCTGGTGTGGTGGGGCGTGATCGGGCAACAAAAAAGACCCCTCGCGGGTGCGAGAGGTCTGCGCGTCGGCCGTGGTGCTGGTTAGCCGACGCGCTCGTCGATAATGATCACGCAGAGGTGCTGCACGCCCCGAGTGTTGCACGGACGTTCCCACGCTGTCACACCGGCCTCCCAGGAAGTGGGACGGTCTGTTCAGACCGTTTCCGATCCACTAGGCATGGACCCGGAGTCCGCGGGCACCGGCGCCCGCGGGCCCGCAACCGGAGGGTGCCCGTGTACCAGCTCACCGTGCTCTACCACCACCCCGACGACGCCGCCGCGTTCGACAAGCACTACAACGAGGTCCACATCCCCCTGGCGTCGAAGATGCCCGGGCTGCGCCGCTACTCCGTCTCCCACCCGGCCCCCGGCCCCGACGGCAGCAAGCCCGCCTACCACCTCATCGCCGTGCTCGAGTGGGACGACGAGGCCGCCTTCGGCGCCGCCGTGACCAGCCCCGAGGGTGCCGCCGCCACCGGCGACGTGGCGAACTTCGCCACCAACGGCGCCACCATGCTCTCCGGCTCCGCCACCCTCGCCACCTGACCGCCCCTCCTCCCCTTCCCCCTTCCCGTCCCTCGCCGCCCCTCCCACGGGGGCGCCCCCACTCACCCGAATGTCAGGAAAGCCACCATCAGGACCTCTGGCGTCCTGATGGTGGCTTTCCTGACATGGGTTTGGTGGATCCGCCCACGACAGGGGTCGGGATGGCTCAACATGCTGGGCCATGACGCGCGTTCTCGGGGAGCGGCACGGTGAGTTGCGCAGGGCGTTCCCGACCGGGGTCGCCACAGCGCGGCAGTTGGCGATGTTCGGGTTCACCGAACGAACCGTCTACCGTCGCTGCCTGGACGGAGGGCCATGGCAGCGGATCCTCCCCGGGATCGTGCTGCTCTTCACCGGGACCCCGACCCGCGATCAGCTGGTCTTCGCGGCGCTGCTGCTGTGCGGAGCGGATTCGGTGATCACCGGCGTGGAGGCGTGCCGGCGCCACGGGATGCGACGCAGCCCGAGTCGGCTCCACGACGAGCTCGAGGTGCTCGTCCCGCACCACCGGCAGGTCCGGTCAGTGGGGTTCGTGCAGGTCCAGCGGACCGAGCGGCTACCGGCCCCGATCAGCAAGGGCGGGATCCCGCTGGCGCCGCTGCCCCGCGCTTGCATCGACGCGGTGCGCCGGCTGCGGTCCGGCTCCGACGTCGTGGAGCTGTTGTCCGAGCCGGTCCAGCGCGGCAGGTGCACCGTCGCGGAGCTGGGAGCTGAACTCGAAGCCGGTTCACGTCGGGGCACTGCGGTGCCCCGACGGGTGCTCGCTGACATGGGTGAAGGTATCCGATCCGCCGCGGAACGGGCCGCGCAGCGGCTCTGGCGATCAGCGGGTCTGCCGGAGCCCTGGTGGAACGCCGAGATCAGGACCGCCGACGGCGAGTTCCTCGGGATCGCCGACTGCTGGGTCGACGATGTGGCGATGGTGTGGGAGATCGAATCCACCGAATGGCACCTGAGCCCATCCGACCACGATCGGACGGTGCGCCGCGCAGCGGGCTTCACGGCAGCCGGCGCCGTCTACACCGCGACCAAGCCCAACCGGGTGCTCCGCGAGCCGGAAGCGGTCGCGGCTGTCCTGCGCGCGACCTACGAGCAGGCCAGGGCCCGTCCCCGGCCACCTCTCAGAGCGACACCCGCGCGCTCCTAGCCTCCAGGCCCCACCGGCCCCTCCACGGGCGCTGCGAACCCCGCGATCGATGTCAGGAAAGCCACCATCAGGACGCTAGAGGTCCTGATGGTGGCTTTCCTGACATTCGGGTTGGCGGTTGTGCGAGCGAGCGCCGCGGGTGCGGGGCGGGAGGGGTCAGGCGGTGGAGGGGGTGGGCGAGTTGGCGTGGGCGCTGACCAGGGCGGCCAGGCGGTCGCCGATGGACTGGGTGTGGCCGGTGGCGGCGTGGTCCCGGGTGGCCAGGTCGAACGCGACCGCGGCCTCGATCCGGCCGGCGGAGGCGCGGTCGCCGAGGTGGTCGAGGAGCAGGGCCACCGACAGAACCGCGGCGGTGGGGTCGGCGATGCCCTGGCCGGCGATGTCGGGCGCGCTGCCGTGCACCGGCTCGAACATGCTGGGGTTCTTCCGGCTGACGTCGAGGTTGCCGCTGGCGGCCAGGCCGATCCCGCCGGTCACGGCGGCGGCGAGGTCGGTGAGGATGTCGCCGAACAGGTTGTCGGTGACGATGACGTCGAAGCGTCCGGGGTCGGTGACCATGTGGATGGTCGTGGCGTCGATGTGCTGGTAGGCGACCGAGACCTCGGGGTGCTCCAGGGAGACCTCCTCCACCAGGCGCGACCACAGCCGCCCGGAGTAGGTGAGCACGTTGGTCTTGTGCACGAGCGTGAGGTGCTTGCGGGGGCGCCGCTCGGCGCGGTTGAACGCGTCGCGCACGACCCGCTCGACGCCGAAGGCGGTGTTGACGCTGACCTCGGTGGCGATCTCGTGCGGGGTGTCCTGGCGGAGCAGGCCGCCGGTGCCGACGTAGGGGCCCTCGGTGCCCTCCCGCACGACGACCATGTCGATCTCGTTCTGCCCGGTCAGCGGGCCGCGGACGCCCGGGTAGAGCCGGGCGGGGCGCAGGTTGACGTGGTGGTCGAGCTCGAAGCGCAGCCGCAGCAGCAGTCCGCGCTCCAGGATGCCGCTGGGCACCGACGGGTCGCCGACGGCGCCGAGCAGGATCGCGTCGTGCTGGCGCAGCTCGGTCAGCACGGACTCCGGCAGCAGTTCGCCGGTCGAGTGCCAGCGCGCGGCCCCGAGATCGTAGGTGGTGGTCTCCGCTCCGGGAGAGACCTCGGCGAGGACCTTCAGCGCCTCGTCGATGACCTCCGGCCCGATGCCGTCGCCGGGAATGACCGCAAGGCGCATTGCCGGTGTCCTCTCTCCAGTTGGCTGTGGCAGCCGCGCCGCACGCTACCGCCTGCCACTGCACCGATTACCTCGTCAGCCACCCGTACGGGCGCACCCGGGCGGGTGGTTCTGCCGCAGCGCCCGCTCCACCGGACGGCGGAGAGGCCCGCGAATGCCCCGAGCGGGGGCCATTGTGCCGCGCCGAGTGCCGGGACCCGACGCCGCCCCGCCGTTGCGCGACGGGGCGACTTCACTCAGTCGTCGAAGGAGATCAGCCGGACGGTGGTCGCGCCGACCGAGGCACCGATCGGTTCGAGCACGCCGGGGTCGACCGCGCGGTCGACGCGCAGCAGCATGAGCGAGTCGGCGCCGTCGGTCGTCTGGCTGATCTGGGCGGCCTCGATGTTGACCGCGGCCTCGCCGAGCAGCGAGCCGACCCGCCCCATGACGCCCGGGCGGTCGGCGTACTCCAGCAGCAGGACGTCGCCCTCGGCGCGCAGGTCGAAGTGGCGGCCGTTGACCTCGACGAGCTTCTCGACCTCGGCGCGGCCGGTGAGGGTGCCGGACACGGTGACGGCCTCGCCGTCGGGCATGGCGGCGCGCAGCTGCACGACGCTGCGGTGGTTGGGGCTCTCCGGGGCGGTGGTCAGCTCGACGGAGACACCGCGCTCGTGGGCCAGGCCCGGCACGTTGACGAAGGTCACCGGGTCTTCCACGACGTGGGTGAACAGCCCGCGCAGCGCGGCCAGCTGCAGCACCGACACGTCCTCGGCGGCCAGCTCGCCGGCCACGTCGACGGTCAGCGACGTCGGCACCCCGCCCGCCATCGCGTGCAGCATCATGCCGAGCTTGCGCACGAGCGCCAACCACGGCCGGACCTGCTCGCCCACCTTGCCGCTGAGCTGCACGTTGACCGCGTCCGGCACGAACTCGCCGGCCAGCGCCAGCTGCACGGAGCGGGCGACGTCGGTGCCCGCGCGGTCCTGTGCCTCGACGGTGGAGGCGCCCAGGTGCGGGGTGACCACGACCTGCGGGAGCTCGAACAGCGGGCTGGACGTGGTGGGCTCGGTGACGTAGACGTCGATGCCCGCGCCGCCGACGTGGCCGCTGCGCACGGCCTCGGCCAGCGCGTCCTCGTCGACCAGGCCGCCGCGGGCGGCGTTGACGACCAGCACGCCGGGCTTGGTCAGCGCCAGCTGGTCCTTGCCGATGAGGCCGAGGGTCTCGGCGGTCTTGGGCAGGTGGATGGTGATGATGTCGGCCCGGCCGAGCAGCTCGTCCAGGGAGACCAGCTCGATGCCCAGCTGGGCGGCCAGCGCGGGCGCGACGTACGGGTCGTAGGCGATGAGCTCGACCCCGAAGGCCTCCAGCCTGCGGGCCACCAGCTGGCCGATCTTGCCCAGGCCCACCACGCCGACGGTCTTGCCGTTCAGCTCGACGCCGGAGAAGGAGCTGCGCTTCCACTGCCCCGCGCGCAGGCTGGCGTCGGCGGCCGGGATCTGCCGCGCGGTGGCCAGCAGCAGGGCCAGGGCGTGCTCGGCGGCGGAGACGATGTTCGAGGTGGGCGCGTTGACCACCAGGACGCCGCGGGCGGTGGCCGCCGGGACGTCGACGTTGTCCAGGCCGACGCCGGCCCTGGCCACGATCTTGAGCCGGGTGCTCGCGGCGATCACCTCGGAGTCGACCCTGGTGGCCGAGCGCACGAGCAGCGCGTCGGCGTCGGCGACGGCGGCGAGCAGCGCCGGCCGGTCGGTGCCGTCGACGTGTCGGATCTCGACGTCGTCGCCGAGGAGCTGGACCGCGGACGGCGCGAGCTTCTCGGCGAGCAGGACGACTGGGCGGGTGGCGGCGTTGCTCACGACGGCTGCAGGGCTCCCGGATAGGTGGCTGTTACCCGCAATTCTAGGTCCGGGACACCACCGCGTTGCCGGGGGCGTGAGGACCGCGGCCGATTCGCCGGGAGGAAACGCCCATTCCTCGCCGGCGAAGGCCCACTGGTCGCGCCGTTCCCCAGGTTCAGGAAAGCCACGATGCTGCCCTCTGCGGGCAGCATCGTGGCTTTCCTGAACTCCGGGGCGGGCGCGGCACGGCACGGGGACCGCCGCGCAGAGGTGGGGCGGGTGGCTCAGGTGGCCTTGCTGCCCACCCAGCTCATCAGGCCGCGCAGCTTCTCCCCGACCTGCTCGATCGGGTGCTCGGTGCCCTCCTTCTGCAGCCGGGTGAAGTTCGGCCGGCCGGCGTCGTCCTCGGCCACCCATTCGCGGGCGAACGTCCCGTCCTGGATCTCGCCGAGGATCTTGCGCATCTCGTCCTTGGTCTGCGCGGTGATGACGCGCGGGCCGCGGGTGAGGTCGCCGTACTCGGCGGTGTCGGAGATGGAGAACCGCTCGTTGGCGATGCCGCCCTCGTACATGAGGTCGACGATCAGCTTGAGCTCGTGCAGGCACTCGAAGTAGGCCACCTCGGGCGCGTAGCCGGCCTCGGTGAGCACCTCGAACCCGGTCTGCACCAGCGCCGCGGCGCCGCCGCAGAGCACCGCCTGCTCGCCGAACAGGTCGGTCTCGGTCTCCTCCTTGAACGTGGTCTCGATGACGCCCGCGCGGGCGCCGCCGATCGCCGCGGCGTAGGAGAGCGCGAGCGCCTTGGCGCCGCCCGACGGGTCCTGCTCGACGGCGATCAGGCAGGGCACGCCCTTGCCGTCGACGAACTGGCGGCGCACCAGGTGGCCGGGGCCCTTGGGGGCGACCATCGCCACGTCGACGTCGGCCGGGGGCTTGATCAGCTCGTAGCGGATGTTGAAGCCGTGGCCGAAGAACAGCGCGTCGCCGGGCTTCAGGTTGGGCGCGATGTCGTCGGAGTAGATGTGGCGCTGCTTGGTGTCCGGCGCCAGGATCATGATCACGTCGGCCCAGGCCGACACCTCGGCCGGCGTGCCGATCTGCAGGCCCTCGTCGGCGGCCTTCTTGCGGCTCTTGGAGCCCTCGGGCAGGCCGATGCGCACCTCGACGCCGGAGTCGCGCAGCGAGAGGGAGTGCGCGTGGCCCTGGCTGCCGTAGCCGATCACGGCGACCTTGCGGCCCTGGATGATCGACAGGTCCGCGTCGTCGTCGTAGTAGATGTTCACGCTCATGAGGGGTTGCGGGTTCCTTCCGGGGTCGGACGGGGTCGTGCGCGGGACATGGTCACGCACGACCGGTGGTTGCGGTGATGGAGCGCGGTCCCCGACCGACGGCGATGGTGCCGGACTGCACCATCTCCCGGATCCCGAACGGCTCCAGGTTGCGCAGCAGCGCGCCGATCTTCTCCACGGTGCCGGTGGCCTCGATGGTGACGGCCTCCGGGGTGACGTCCACGGCCCGGGCCCGGAACAGCTCGATCACCTCGAGCACCTGGCTGCGCACCGTGGCGTCGGCGCGCACCTTGACCAGCAGCAGCTGGCGCTGCACCGAGGCGTTCGCGTCCAGCTCGACGATCTTGATCACGTGGACCAGCTTGTTGAGCTGCTTGGTGACCTGCTCGAGCGGCAGGTCGTCGACGGTGACGACGATCGTCATCCGGGAGATCTCGGAGTGCTCGGTCGGGCCGACGGCCAGCGACTCGATGTTGAACCCGCGCCGGGAGAACAGCCCGGACACCCGGGCCAGCACGCCGGGCTTGTCCTCCACGAGGACCGACAGGGTGTGCCGCTCGATCACTGCGCCGACTCCTCGTTGATCTCGGCGGTGACCGCGGCGATCTCGTCCACGCCCGCGACGAGCTCGTCGCCGTCGAACAGCGGGCGGATGTTGCGCGCCGCCATGATCTCGTCGTTGCCGGTGCCCGCGGCGACCATCGGCCACACCTGCGCGTCCGGGCCCACCACGAAGTCGATCACGACCGGCTGGTCGTCGATCTCCATCGCCTGCTTGATCACCCGATCGACGTCGTCGCGCGACTCGGCGCGCAGCCCGACGCAGCCCATCGCCTCGGCGAGGAGCTTGAAGTCGGGGATGCGGTGCTTGTGGGTACCGAGGTCGGTGTTGGAGTAGCGCTCGCCGTAGAACAGCTGCTGCCACTGCCGGACCATGCCCAGGTTGCCGTTGTTGATGATCGCGACCTTGATCGGGATGCCCTCGATCGCGCAGGTCGCCAGCTCCTGGTTGGTCATCTGGAAGCAGCCGTCGCCGTCGATCGCCCACACCACGGCGTCCGGGCGGCCCATCTTGGCGCCCATTGCGGCCGGCACGGCGTAGCCCATCGTGCCGAGACCACCGGAGTTCAGCCACGTCCGCGGCTTCTCGTAGCCGATGAACTGGGCCGCCCACATCTGGTGCTGGCCGACGCCCGCGGTGTAGACGGCGTCCGGCCCGGCGATCGCGCCGATCCGCTCGATCACGTACTGCGGCGACAGCGAACCGTCCGGCGGCCAGGTGTAGCCCAGCGGGAACGTGCCGCGCAGCTCGTCGAGCTGGGCCCACCACGCGGCCAGGTCGGCCTGTCCGCGCTCGGCGCGCTCGGTGCGCACCGCGTCGAGCAGCTCGACGATGACCTCCTTGCAGTCGCCGACGATCGGCACGTCGGCGCGGCGGTTCTTGGAGATCTCGGCCGGGTCGATGTCGGCGTGCACGACCTTCGCCGTCGGGGCGAAGCTCGCCAGCACCCCGGTGACCCGGTCGTCGAACCGGGCGCCCAGCGCGATGAGCAGGTCGGACTTCTGCATCGCGGCCACCGCGGCCACCGTGCCGTGCATGCCGGGCATGCCCAGGTGCTGCGGGTGGCTGTCGGGGAAGGCCCCGCGCGCCATCAGCGTCGTGACCACCGGGATCCCGGTCAGCTCGGCCAGCTCCCGCAGCTGGTCCGACGCCTCCGCCTTCAGCACGCCGCCGCCGACGTAGAGCACGGGCCGGTGGGCCGCCGAGATCAGCCGGGCGGCCTCGCGGATCTGCTTGCCGTGCGGCCGGGTCGTCGGCCGGTAGCCGGGCAGCTTCATCTCCGGGGGCCAGGTGAACGTCGTCTGCTCCTGCAGGACGTCCTTCGGGATGTCCACCAGGACCGGGCCGGGTCGGCCCGTGCTCGCCAGGTGGAACGCCTCCACGATCGCCCTCGGGATCTCCGTGGCGTCCGTGACCAGCGTGTTGTGCTTCGTCACCGGCATGGTGATGCCGGTGATGTCGGCCTCCTGGAACGCGTCGGTGCCGATCAGCGGGCGCGACTGCTGCCCGGTGATGGCCACGATCGGCACCGAGTCCATGTAGGCGTCGGCGATCGGGGTGACCAGGTTGGTCGCGCCCGGGCCGGAGGTGGCCATGCACACCCCGACCTCGCCGGTGGCCTGCGCGTACCCGGTGGCCGCGTGGCCGGCGCCCTGCTCGTGGCGGACGAGCACGTGCCGCACGCGGGTGGAGTCGAGGAGCGGGTCGTACGCCGGGAGGATGGTGCCGCCGGGGATGCCGAACACCACCTCGCAGCCCACCTCCTCCAGCGAGCGCACGAGCGACTGCGCGCCGGTCATCGGGACGGCGTCGAAGCGCCGGCCGGGCTGCGCCTGGTGGGCGCTGCCCTCGGTGCGGCTGCCACCGGTCTGGTGGCCAGGCCGACCCGGCGGCGGTGCCGGTTTCGGTCCCGACGGTCCGGGGACCGGGCCGGGACGGGGCGTGGCGGTGGTCATGGGCTCCTCAGCTCACCTGCGACTGCGTGCGACTAAGACGGGTCCGAACATGAAAAAACCCCCGACCGCCCGGCGGGCGGAACGAGGGTGGCGCGTCGACGACCGAGACTCACTCAGGCGTGGACGCGCCCGGTAAGTACGAGGATGTCGACGGAGGACATGGCCCCGACGGTAGAGGCCGGGCGGCCCGGCCGTCAAACCTGTGGGACGCGTGTCCCACATCCTGAGCGGACGGGACACCCGATCGGCGGCCCGCACGACCACTGCGAGTGTCAGGAAAGCCACCATCAGGACGTCTGGCGTCCTGATGGTGGCTTTCCTGACACGGGACGAGGCGGGGCGGGGCGGGGTGGGTGGGGTGGGTGGGGTGGGGTGGGGTGGGCGTCGGTCAGAGGCCCTTGCCGATGACCGGGGTCAGCATCGTCAGCTCGGGGCGCCCGGCCGCGAACTCGCGCAGCGTGGCCCCGATCTCCTTGAACCGGTCGCTGGACCCGTGCGCGGTCAGCGCGTCCTGGTCGGCGTAGAGCTCGTAGAAGAGCACCGCGTCGGGGTCCTTCGGGTCGGTGTGCAGGATGTAGAGCAGGGTGCCGGCCTCGGTGTTGGCGTTGTCGATCGCCGCCTGCAGCGCCTCGACCAGCGCGTCGCGCTTGCCGGGCTGGGCGGGGATGCGGGCGAGGACGGCGACCTTGCCGCCGGTGGGTGCGCTCATGGTCAGCAACGTAAGCGGTCGTGAGCGGGTTTCATGGCCGGAGCCGTGAAACTCACTCACGACCCCGGCGGTGGGACGATGGTCCGGTGAGCTCCACTCCCCCCGAGCCGGCGCCGCGCGCGGTGTTCCGCCCGTCGTCGCTGCAGGTGCTGGCGGCGGTGGCGGTCGCCTTCTGCGCAACCCCGTTCGCGTTCGGCGCGCCGCTGTTCTTCCTGGTCTACCTGGTCCCGCTGGGCTTCGTCGTGTGGACGCTGCGGGTGCGCACGGTCGTCGACGCCGAGTCGCTGACCGTGCGCCGCCTCCTGGGCGGGCGGCGCGTACCGTGGTCGGAGATCAGTTCACTGCGGCTCGTCCGCGGGAGCCGGCACACCAGCTCCCGGGTGAGCGCGGTGCTGACCGACGGCGCCGAGCTACCGCTGCCTGCCGTGACCGTCCGCGATCTTCCCCAGCTGGCCGCCGTCAGCGGTGGTCGGCTGCCCGACCCGGCTGGAGAGTGAGCCGATGCCGGCCCTCCGTTCCCGCGTGACCACCCACGGCCGCAACGCCGCCGGAGCCCGTTCGCTCTGGCGCGCCACCGGCATGGGCGACGACGACTTCGGCAAGCCGATCGTGGCCATCGCCAACTCCTACACCCAGTTCGTGCCCGGTCACGTGCACCTCAAGGACCTCGGCGACATCGTGGCCGAGGCCATCCGCGAGGCGGGCGGGGTGGCGCGCGAGTTCCACACGATCGCCGTCGACGACGGCATCGCCATGGGCCACGGCGGGATGCTCTACTCGCTGCCCTCGCGCGAGGTGATCGCCGACGCCGTCGAGTACATGGTCAACGGGCACGCCGCGGACGCCCTGGTCTGCATCTCCAACTGCGACAAGATCACCCCGGGCATGCTGAACGCCGCGATGCGGCTCAACATCCCGACGGTGTTCGTGTCCGGCGGGCCGATGGAGGCGGGCAAGGCGGTCGTGGTCGGCGGGGTCGCCCAGGCGCCCACCGACCTGATCACCGCGATCTCCGCGTCGGCGTCGCCGGACGTGGACGAGGCCGGGCTCAGCGCCGTCGAGCGCTCCGCCTGCCCCACCTGCGGCTCGTGCTCGGGCATGTTCACCGCGAACTCGATGAACTGCCTCACCGAGGCACTCGGGCTGGCGCTGCCGGGCAACGGCTCCACGCTGGCCACGCACGCCGCGCGGCGCGAGCTGTTCGCGCAGGCCGGGCGCACGGTGATGGACCTGGCGAAGCGCTGGTACGAGGACGACGACGCGAGCGCGCTGCCGCGCTCGATCGCCACCCGCGCCGCGTTCGAGAACGCGATGGCGCTCGACGTCGCCATGGGCGGCTCGACGAACACCGTGCTGCACGTCCTGGCCGCCGCCCAGGAGGGCGAGGTCGACTTCGACCTGGCCGCCATCGACGCGGTGTCCCGCCGCGTGCCGTGCCTGGCCAAGGTCTCGCCGAACTCCGACTACCACATGGAGGACGTGCACCGGGCCGGCGGCATCCCGGCCATCCTCGGCGAGCTGTGGCGGGCCGGGCTGCTCCACACCGACGTCCACACGGTGCACTCGCCGTCGATCGAGTCCTGGCTGGGCGAGTGGGACATCCGGGCGGAGTCGCCGTCGGCGACGGCGGTCGAGCTGTTCCACGCCGCGCCCGGCGGGGTGCGCACCACGCGGGCCTTCTCCACCGAGAACCGCTGGTCCTCGCTCGACACCGACAGCGCGGGCGGCTGCATCCGCGACGTCGAGCACGCCTACACCAAGGACGGCGGGCTCGCCGTGCTGCGCGGCAACATCGCCCCGGACGGCGCGGTCATCAAGGCCGCGGGCATCCCCGAGGAGCTGTGGCACTTCGAGGGCCCGGCGCGGGTCGTGGAGAGCCAGGAGCAGGCCGTCTCGGTCATCCTCACCAAGCAGATCCAGCCCGGCGACGTGCTGGTCGTGCGCTACGAGGGCCCGTCCGGCGGGCCCGGCATGCAGGAGATGCTGCACCCGACGGCGTTCCTCAAGGGCGCCGGTCTGGGCAAGGTCTGCGCGCTGATCACCGACGGCCGGTTCTCCGGCGGCTCCAGCGGCATCTCGGTCGGGCACATCTCCCCCGAGGCCGCGGCGGGCGGCGTCATCGGGCTCGTCGAGGACGGCGACCGCGTCGTCATCGACGTGCACGAGCGGACGCTGCGGCTCGACGTGCCCGACGACGTGCTGGCCGAGCGGCGGCAGAAGATGGACGCGCGCGAGCGGCCATGGCAGCCGGTCGACCGCGAGCGCCCGGTCTCCAAGGCGCTGCGCGCGTACGCGGCATTGGCCACCAGCGCCGACAAGGGGGCTGTCCGCCGGGTCCCGTAGCTGCGACCATGGCGGGATGACGACCGACCGAAAGGGCGATGCGGCCTGAGCCGCGCGGGCGCGGGCGCGCCCGCCGCACTGGGCACTGCTCGTCCCGCGGCCCTACCTGGACCGGCGGTCGGGCCGCGGGGTCCTCGTCGCGATGCGGATCGCGCGCGAGCACACGTGGCCGCTCGGCCTGCCGCGGGCCCTGCGCGCGCGGCGGATCCCGGTCGAGGAGCGGTGCGGCGGTCCGACGTCGGCCACGGCTGCCGGCTGAGGCGCGCGCCGCACCACCGGCGGCCGGTGGTGGCCGATGAGCCGCAGGCCACCCGGGCGCGTGCGCGCCGACGCCCCGCTGCGACGCGACCAGGGCGACGGGCTCCTCCGCGGTGAGGCGCCCGACTGGCTCTCCGCCCGTGGCGCGCTCGCCCTCGCCCGCCTGCACCGCGACCAGCCGCGGCCGTACGGCCTGCGCACGGCCCTGCGCAGCTGGGAGCACCTCCTGCGCAACCCCTTCCACCGCCTGATCGAGCCGGGCAGTGGCTGCGGCCACCCGCAGTGCTGCCCGGAGGTGACCCGGCTGCGGGCGTACCTGCTGTCGGTCGCCGCGGTCCTCCCGCCCCGGGACGCCCGCCACCTGCGCCGGCTCGTGGCCGACCTGGAGAGCCGCTGGTGACCCGCGCCGAGCGGCCGGGACACCCGCTCACCACCCCAGGCGAACGAGAGCGGCGGAGGCGGTGGCGGCCATCTCCGCCACCCGGGCGGGACCGAGGTGCTCGGCGGCGAAGCCCATGTACTGGACGTGCACCTGCAGCGTGGCCCAGGCCGACTCGAGCGGGCCGGGGGCGCTGCGGGTCGCGGTATAGGCGGCGGGCGTGGCGGCGCCCTGCGCGTCCAGAACGGCGAGGTCGAGGCCGGCGGGAGCGGCCCGGGCGTTGCCCCAGTCGATGATCACGGTGCCGTCCGGACCGGCCAGCAGGTTGCCGCGGTGGGGGTCGCCGTGGACGAGGGTGCGTGGTAGCGCCTCCAACGCGGCGGCCACCCGCCGGTCGTCGCGCCAGCGCTGCAGGGCCCGGGCGGTGTCGACGAACCGGGCGTCGCCGGTGCGGGCCGACCCGCTCCGCACGGCGATCACGATGTGGTCGCACAGCCCCGCCCACCACGCCGCGTCGACGACCGGGACACCGGGCGGGAGGCGCCCGGCCCAGTGCGCGTGCACCCGGGCCAGGGTGGCGAACACCTCGTCGTCCACCGGCTCGTCGTCGGCGGGCGGGCTGCCCGGGTAGAACGGCGTGACGATCCAGTCCGGACCGGCGGCCAGCAGCCGGGGCCGCGCGACCCCGCGCACCTCGTCGAGGGCGCGCATGGCGGCGACCTCGACGGGCCCCGCCGCCTTGACCACGACGGCCAGCACGCGCCCGGCGGACTCGAGGTCGACCCGCTGCACCGCGTCGGCGACGAACCCGCCGGCCAGCCGGTGGCGACCCCGTACGACGACCGGCCCGCCCGCCCACCGCCGCACGGCGGGCAGCCACGCCCCGTCGGCCGGCGGGGCCGGCGCGCTCACCCGCGAAGCAGGTAGTACACCACCGCCGCGATCCCGACCGCGATCACCAGGCAGAGCCAGGAGTAGGGCAGCGGCCGGCGCTGCCAGGTGCGGCCGCGGTCGAGCGCGACGCGCCCGGCCCCGGTGAACAGCAGCGCCAGCGCACCACCGCCGAGCAGCAGGTCGATCTCCAGCGCGTCCGGGGCCGCGGCCGCGTACAGCGGCACGGTGCCCCACTTGACCGCCACCGCGACGATCTTGATGGACACCAGCCCGGCCGCGGCCAACGGCGTGAGCAACCCGAGCACGACGAACGCCCCGGCGGCCATCTCCGCGATGCCGAGCGCCCAGGCGAGCGCGTCGGCCTGAGCGACGAACCCGTAGCCGCGCAGGTTCTCCGCGGTGGCGGCAGGCCCGAGCCCGCCCCACATCCCGATGACCTTCTGCGCGCCGTGGGCGAAGAACAACCCGCCGATGACGAACCGCAGCACCAGCAGCCCGATGTCGGCGCTACCGTTCCAGGCGACCGGGCGGCGCCCGTCGGCGCGGTCGCGGTCGGGGATCACCGGCGGTTCGGCACCGCCGAGCGAACCGATGTCGAACGGACGGGTCTGGCCGGTGCTGCTCATGACGACGCCCCCGGATCGCTCGTGCTCGCGCTGCCTGCCCCCATGCTCGGACGATAGCGCTGCCGGAGCCCACCGCGCCGGGATCGGACCGGTTCAGTAGCCGTTCTGCACCAGGTTGGGGGGCATGCCCCCGCAGGCGAAGTGGGCCAGCTGCCCGGCGGCCACCCGGTAGGCCCTACCCAGCGCGAGCGGCACGGCGCCGCCCACGTGCGGGGTCAGCAGCAGACCCGGCGCCGTCCACAGCGGGTGCCCGGCCGGCAGCGGCTCCGGATCGGTGACGTCGAGCGCGGCCCGCAGCCGTCCGGCGACCAGTTCGGCGGTGAGCGCGTCGGTGTCGACCACGGGCCCGCGGGCCGCGTTGACCAGCAGCGCGCCGTCGGGCATCGCGGCCAGGAACCGGGCGTCGACCAGGCCGCGGGTGGCGTCGGTCAGCGGGACGAGCAGGACGCAGGCGTCGAAGCCCGGCAGCAGGTCGTGCACCTCGTCGATGCCGTGCACCCCGGCCCTCGGCCGGCTCGCGACCAGCGCCGTCGTCACCTCGAACGGCTCCAACCTGCGCACCGCGTGCTCGGCGACGTCACCGGCACCGACGATGAGGATCCGTTTGCCCGCCAGCTCCTCGGTCCGGCTGTAGTCCCACCGGGCCCGCGCCTGGGCGGCCGCGAAGCGCGGGAAGTGCCGGTACACCGACAGCAGGGCGGCCACGACCCACTCGGCGGTCGCCCCGCTGTGCGCCCCGCGGCAGTCCGAGAGCAGGACGCCCTCGGGCAGCCTGCCGATCCAGCGGTCCGCCCCGGCGCTGAGCAGCTGCACCAGCCGCAGCCCCGGCAGCCGCCCGGCCGGCGCGACCAGCTCGTCGGGGCTCTGGAACGGCGGGACGAACACCTGCGCGGCGTCCGCTCCGTCGGGGAGCTCGCCGGTCGCGCCGCGGCGGCCGGGTCGTACACCAGCGGCGCGAGGCCGGGAACCGCGGCCAGCGGCCCGACCCCCTCCTCGTGCGGGACCAGGACACCGATGTCGACCACGGGCCGACCGTACTCACCGGCCGCTCACTCGGCCGCGCCTAACCTGGCGACCGTGGCAGGACGGATGCGGCGCGCGCTCGCGGCGGCCGCGTTGGGCGTGCTGCTCGCCGGGTGCGCCGAGTTCCCCGACTCCGGGCCGCGGGAGTGGCGCGACAAGGTCGAGGGCAGCGGCGAGCTCGGCGGCCCGCCGCTGGTGCCCACCCCGAACCCGCCGAGCCCCCAGCAGCCGCCGCAGAGCGCGCCCGGCCCCAGCGGGGCCCCGCAGCCGCCGTCGGGCTGCGTCGACCCCGATCCGCAGGTCGTCGCCACCTGCCTGAACCCGGTGGGCGCGATCGCGGTCCTGCCCGACAGCGTCACCGCACTGGTCGCGGAGCGCGCCACCGGCCGCGTCCTGCAGGTGCGCCGCGGCGTCGCCCCGGTGCTGGTCACCACGGTCCCCACCGACACGAGCGGCGGCGGCGGGCTGACCGGGCTCGTGCTCTCCCCGTCCTACGTCGAGGACCAGCTGCTCTACGCCTACGTGACCACCCCCACCGACAACCGGGTCGTGCGGATCGCCGCCGGTGAGCCGCCCAAGCCGGTGCTCACCGGCATCCCGCGCGGCGCGACGAACAACATGGGGGCGCTGAGCGTCGACGTGGACGGCTCGCTGCTGGTGGCCACCGGCGACGCCGGCCGCCCGGCCGACCCCGCCTCACTGGCCGGCAAGGTGCTGCGGATCGACACCCTCGGCCGACCGGCCCGCGGCAACCCCGACCCGGCCTCGCCCGTGCTGAGCTCCGGAGTGCGGGCCCCCGGCGGCATCTGCACCGACCCGGCCACCACGATGACCTGGGTCACCGACCGCACCGCCACCCAGGACGTGCTGCACCTGCTGGTGCCCGGCCCGCTCCCGGCCCCCGCCTGGACCTGGCCCGACCGCCCCGGCGTCGCCGGCTGCATGGCCCAACCCGGGGTCGTGACGATCGCCCAGGTGAACGCGGCCTCGTTGTTCGTGCTGCGCCCCTCGGACAACGGCGCCTTCACCGGCGCCCCGGAGACGATCCTGCGGGGCACCTACGGCCGGCTCTGGGCCGCCGCCCTCGCCCCGGACGGGCTCCTGTGGCTGGGCACGGTCAACAAGGACGGCGGCAACCCCGTCCCCGCCGACGACCGCGTCATCCGCATCCAACCTCCCTCCGGCGGCGGCGAGAGCCGGGCTTGATCCCAGGTCGTGAGTGGAGAACGGTGCTCTGACCCGGTTTCCCACTCACGACGGTTATCCACAGATCCAGATCTCGGCACCAACCGCGGTGGGCTCGCCTCCACTGTTGCGCATCCCTTCCTCGATGCGAGCGGTGCCCGCCGCCCTGCCGGTCGAGCGGACGAGCACGTGGCGACGGATCTGCCAGCGGCGGTCCGGAGCGGTCACGCTCAAGCAGGCCCTGCAGTGCGGGTTCACCGCTGACGCCGTGTCGGCCCAGGTCACCGCCGGGTGGTGGCAACACCCCGGCCGCAGCGTGTGCACGGGCGCCGCGGAGGTCGTCACGGTGCTCCCGCGCTGGGGATGGGAGGGCGTTCCCACCCGGTGCGGCCGCTGCCCGGGTCGTGAGTGGAGAACAGGGCTACGACCCTGTTCTCCACTCACGCGGTGGTGTGGTGTGCCCCACGGGCCACCCCCCGGCCCCCCCCCCCCCGACTTCCTACGCCCGCTCCAGGATCAGCTCGCGGACCCGCTTGGCGTCGGCCTTGCCGCCGGTGGCCTTCATGACCGCGCCGACGATCGCGCCCGCGGCCTGGACCTTGCCGCCGCGGATCTTCTCCACGACGTCGGGCTGGGCGGCGAGGGCCTCGTCGACGGCGGCGACGAGGGCGCCCTCGTCGGAGACGACGACCAGGCCGCGGGCGGCGACGACGTCGTCGGGCGAGCCCTCGCCGGCCAGGACGCCGTCGACGACCTGGCGGGCGAGCTTGTTGTTCAGCTCCCCGGAGCCGACCAGCGCGATCACCCGGGCGACCTGCTCGGGGGTGATCGGCAGGGCGGCCAGCTCGACGCCCCGGGTGTTGGCCTGCTGGGACAGGTAGGCGACCCACCAGGAGCGGGCCTCACCCGCGGGGGCGCCGGCGGCGACCGTGGCCTCGACCAGGTCGAGGGCGCCCGCGTTGACCAGGTCGCGCAGCTCCTCCGGGGACAGCCCCCACTCGCCGGTGATCCGCCTGCGGCGCTCCCACGGCAGCTCGGGGAGGGTGGCGCGCAGCTCCTCGACCCACGCCGCGGACGGCGCGATCGGGGTCAGGTCGGGCTCGGGGAAGTAGCGGTAGTCCTCCGAGGTCTCCTTGCGCCGCCCGGCGCGGGTGGTGCCGCCCTGCTCCTCGAAGTGCCGGGTCTCCTGGACGATCGCGCCGCCGTCCAGCAGCACCCCGGCCTGCCGGGACATCTCGTGGCGGACGGCCCGCTCGACCGAGCGCAGCGAGTTGACGTTCTTGGTCTCGGTGCGGGTGCCCAGCTCGCCGGAGCCCTTCGGGGCCAGCGACAGGTTGACGTCGCAGCGCAGCGAGCCCTGCTCCATGCGCACGTCGGAGACGCCGAGCGCGCGCAGCAGGTCGCGCAGGGCGGTGACGTAGGCGCGGGCGACCTCGGGCGCGCGGGCCCCGGTGCCCGGGATCGTCTTGGTGACGATCTCGATCAGCGGCACGCCGGCCCGGTTGTAGTCCAGCAGGGAGTACTCGGCGCCGTGGATGCGCCCGGTGGCCCCGCCGACGTGCAGCGACTTGCCGGTGTCCTCCTCCATGTGGGCGCGCTCGATCTCCACCCGCACGGTGCTGCCGTCCTCCAGCTCGACGTCGAGCCAGCCGTCGACGGCGATCGGCTCGTCGTACTGGGAGGTCTGGAAGTTCTTCGGCATGTCCGGGTAGAAGTAGTTCTTCCGAGCGAACCGGCCCCACGGGGCGATCGAGCAGTTCAGCGCCAGGCCGATGCGGATGGCCGACTCCACCGCGGTGCGGTTGACCACCGGCAGCGCCCCGGGCAGGCCCAGGCACACCGGGCAGACCTGGGTGTTGGGCTCGGCGCCGAACTCGGTCGGGCAGCCGCAGAACATCTTGGTGTTGGTGTTGAGCTCGACGTGCACCTCGAGCCCGAGCGTCGGGTCGAAGCGCTCGACGACCTCGTCGAAGTCCACGAGCGTAGGAGCACTCATCGCTCTCCCTCGCTTCGCTCGGTCGGCGCTTCGCGCAAAGGGCGCTGTGTCGATGATTCGCTCGCGAGCTCGCTCATGCGGTCACCTCCGGAACGCGGTGGATCAGCGGGCCGCCGTCCTCGGCGTCGCGCGCGGCCTCGTAGGCCGCGGCCACCCGGTACATCGCGGCCTCGCCGAGGGCGGGCGCCATGACCTGCAGCCCGACCGGGAGCCCGTCGGCCAGGCCGGTGGGCACCGAGATGCCGGCCGTGCCGGCCAGGTTGGTCGGGATGGTGGCCAGGTCGTTGAGGTACATGGCCAGCGGGTCGTCGACCTTCTCCCCGATGGGGAAGGCGGTCGTCGGGGTCGTGGGCGAGACGAGCACGTCGGCCTTGGCGTAGGCGGCGGCGAAGTCGCGCGCGATGAGCGTGCGGACCTTCTGCGCCTGGCCGTAGTAGGCGTCGTAGTAGCCGGCGGACAGCGCGTAGGTGCCCAGGATGATCCGGCGCTTGACCTCGGGGCCGAACCCGGCCTCGCGGGTGGCCGCCATGACCTCCTCGGCGCCGGCGCCGGAGTCGACGCGCAGGCCGTAGCGCATCGCGTCGAAGCGGGCCAGGTTGGACGAGACCTCGCTGGGCAGGATCAGGTAGTACGCGGCCATGCCGTACTGGAAGTGCGGGCAGCTGACCTCGACCAGCTCGGCACCCAGCTTCTCCAGCCGGCGCAGCGCGGCCTCGTAGGACGCCTGCACGCCGGGCTGGTAGCCCTCGCCGCCCATCTCCCGCACGACGCCGACCCGCACGCCGGTCAGGTCGCCGGTGGCGCCCGACCGGGCGGCCTCCACGACCGAGGGCACCGGGGCGTCGATCGAGGTGGAGTCCATCGGGTCGTAGCCGCCGATGACCTCGTGCAGCAGGGCCGCGTCGAGCACGGTGCGCGCGCACGGGCCGGCCTGGTCGAGCGAGGACGCGCAGGCGATCAGCCCGTAGCGGGAGACGCCGCCGTAGGTGGGCTTGACGCCGACGGTGCCGGTGAACGCGGCCGGCTGGCGGATCGAGCCGCCGGTGTCGGTGCCGATGGCCAGCGGGGCCTCGAACGCGGCCAGGGACGCGGCCGATCCCCCGCCGGACCCGCCGGGCACGCGGGCGGTGTCCCACGGGTTGCGGGTGGGCCCGTAGGCCGAGTACTCGGTGGACGAGCCCATGGCGAACTCGTCCATGTTGGTCTTGCCCAGGATCGTGATCCCGGCCGCCCGCAGCCGGGAGGTGACCGTGGCGTCGTAGGGCGGGCGCCACCCCTCGAGGATCCTGGACCCGGCCGTGGTGGGCATGTCCGTGGTGGTGAACACGTCCTTGAGCGCCAGCGGCACCCCGGCCAGCGGGGACGCCGGCGCGGTGCCGGCGTCCAGCGAGGCGTCCACCAGCGAGGCGGACTCCAGCGCGGACTCCCCCGCCACGTGCAGGAACGCGTGGACCGTGTCGTCGACGGCGGCGATCCGGTCCAGATGGGCGCGGGTCACCTCGACGGCGGAGACCTCGCGGGTGCGGATCCTCTCGGCCAGCTCGGCCGCGGTCAGCCTGGTCAGCTCGTCCATCACGCCTCCTCGCCCAGGATCCGCGGGACCCGGAAGCGCCCGTCCTCGGCGGCGGGCGCGCCGGCCAGCGCCTGCTGCTGGCTCAGGCCGGGGCGGCGCTCGTCGGCGCGGAACACGTTCTCCAGCGGCACGGCGTGGGACATGGGCGGGATGTCGTCGGCGGCGACCTCGCCGACGCTGGCGACCGCGCCGAGGATGACCTCGAGCTGGCCCGCGAGCACGTCGAGCTCGTCGTCGGTGACGGCGAGCCGGGCCAACCGGGCGAGGTGCGCGACCTCGTCCCTGGTCAGGCCCGACGTATCGGCGGGCCCTTCGGTGGAACTCAAGAAGTCCTCCAGGCGAGAAGGGCAGGAGCCTGCGATGGGGGGCCGGCCGGTCGGGTCCCGCGACGGACACGCCATGGAGCCGGCTCCTGTCGAGTCTAGGGAACCGCCGCGGACCGGTCGCGCGGGTATCCACAGCCCGGACGCGCCCGGTCTCGACGATGTTGGGCCTTCGGGCCCCCGGGCTGACACAATCGCGAACCGGGGTGCCACGTCGGCCCGGCCGGCGCGCCGTCGGCCGTCCGATCGGGGTGGACGCGCCGTGGGTGTGCTGGGATCGGTCGAGGAGGCTTGGCGCGTGTCGTTCCTGCTCCGGGTCGTGCTGCCGGACAAGCCGGGCAGTCTCGGGGCGGTGGCCACCGCGCTGGGCAACGCCGGGGCCGACATCCTCGGCATGGACGTCGTCGAGCGCGCGCACGGGCTCGCCGTGGACGACCTCGCCGTCGAGCTGCCGCCGGGCCGCCCACCGGACGTGCTGATCACCGCGGCCGAGTCGGTGCCCGGCGTCGAGGTCGAGTCCGTGCGCCCGCACTCGGGCCGGCTCGACACCAGCCACGAGCTGGAGCTGATCGAGGAGATCACCGGCGACCCCGAGCACGGCATGCAGCTGCTGGCCGAGCAGGTGCCGCGGATCTTCCGGGCCGGCTGGGCGCTGATCGCCGTGCGCGAGGGCTCGCGGTCCTACCGGCTCGCCGAGAGCTCCGCCGCCCCCGAGACCAGGGCGGGCGACCTGCCCTGGCTGCCGCTGGCCAAGGCCGTGGTGATCGACCCCGCCGTGCACTGGGTGCCCGAGCCGTGGAGCGCGCTGGACACCGAGCTGGCCGCGGCGCCGTTCGGCCCGAACGCCACGGCGCTGGTGGTCGGCCGGCCCGGTGGACCGGCGTTCCGGCCGTCCGAGCTGGCCAGGCTGACCCACCTGACGGGGATCGTGACGACCGTGCTGGGCGGCTGACCGGTGGGGCACCCGTGGACCAGCGTGCCCGACTGGGTGGGCGCGGCGCTCCGCCCCGAGTTGGAGGGCGCGACCGACGACATCATCACCGCCGTCCGGGCCGAGGTGCCCGACTACGCCCGGCCGCTGACCGGCCGCTTCGGCATGCGGATCACCGAGGGGGTCTCCGCGGCGCTGGGTCAGTTCCTGGACCTGCTCGGGCGCGACGAGCCGCTCGGCGACGACCGGGTCTACCGCGCGCTGGGCCTGCTGGAGCACCGGGAGGGGCGCACGCTGGCCGCGCTGCAGTCGGCCTACCAGGTGGGGGCGCGGACCCTGTGGCGGCGGATGTCGAGCACCACCACGGCCCGCACGCTGGGCCCGGAGGCGATCTTCAGCCTGGCCGAGGCGGTGTTCGGCTACATCGAGCGGCTGTCGGCGGCCTCGGTGGCCGGCTGGGCCGACGAGGAGGCCAACCGGGCGGGATCGCTGCAGGCGCGCCGGCACGCCCTGGTCGAGGTGCTGGCCCGGTTCCCCCCGGCCTCGGCGATCGAGGTGGAGCGGGTGGCCGCGGCGGCGGGCTGGCCGCTGCCGCCGCGGCTGGCGGCGCTGGTCGTCGACGAGGCCGTGGCGGTCGCGTCGCGGCTGCCCACGACGATCGCCGCCGACCTGGACCCCGTCGGGGTGGCGCTGGTCGCGGTGCCCGACCGCACGGGGTGGCTCGACCGCGTGCGGACCGGGCTGGCCGGGCGCACCGCGGTGCTCGGGCCCGTCGTCGAGCCGGGCCAGGCCCACCGCTCCATCGCCAGGGCGCGGGCCGCGTGGCCCCTGCACCAGGCCGGGTTGCTGCAGCAGCCCGGCTCGACCGAGAACCTGGTGCGCGCCGAGGAGCACCTGCTCACGCTGCTGCTGGCGGCCGAGCCCGAGCTGACCGCCGACCTCTGCGGGCGCGCGCTGGCCCCGCTGCGGGCCATGCCGGAGGGTGCCGCGGGGCGGGCCGAGGAGACGCTGCGGGCCTGGCTGGACGCGCACGGCGACGTCACCGCGGCCGCGGCGACGCTGCACGTGCACCCGCAGACCGTCCGCTACCGACTGGCCGGGCTGCGTGAGGCCCTCGGCGGCGCCCTCGACGACCCCGACCAGCGCCTGGAGCTGACGATCGCGCTGCGCGCCGGGCGGCCGACCAGCTGAGCCGTGCGCCCGCTCCCCCGTTCGGGGAGGCTGGGCCCGTGGCCGATGCGATCATCGAAGACGACACCGACGACGGCACGTACGACCTGGACGCCGGGTGGGACCTCGACGCCCTCCGCGCGCAGACCCCCGGGTGCGCGCACCGGACCCACCTCAACAACGCGGGCGCGGCCCTGATGAGCACCGCGACGCTGACCGCGATGACCGGCCAGCTGCAGCTGGAGGCCACGATCGGCGGCTACGAGGCCGCCGCGCACGCCCGCGAGCACATCGACGCCACCTACTCCGCGCTCGCCGAGCTGGTGGGCGGGCGGCCCGACGAGATCGCGCTGTTCGACAACTCCACGCACGCCTGGAACGCGGCCTTCTACTCGCTGCCCCTGCGCCCCGGCGACCGCATCCTGACCGGGCGCGCCGAGTACGGCAGCAGCGTGCTCGCCTACCTGCAGGTGGCCCGGCGCACGGGGGCCGAGCTCGTGGTGGTGCCCGACGACGCCGACGGGCGGATCGACCTCGACGCGCTGGCCGGCCTCGTCGACGAGCGCACGAAGCTGATCGGCCTGACCTGGGTGCCGACCTCGGGCGGCCTGGTCAACCCGGCCGCCGAGGTCGGCCGGATCGCCCGCGACGCCGGTGCGCTCTACCTGCTCGACGCCACCCAGGTCGTGGGGCAGCTCCCCGTCGACGTGGCCGCGCTGGGCTGCGACGTGCTGACCGGCACGGGGCGCAAGTTCCTGCGGGGCCCGCGCGGCACCGGTTTCGCCTGGTTCGGTCCCGGGGCGCTGCAGCGGCTCGACCCGCACGTCGTCGAGATCAGCGCGGCCACCTGGGACGGGGGCCGCGGGTTCCGCTGGGCCGAGGGCGCGCGCCGGTTCGAGACCTGGGAGAACAGCTACGTCAACGTGGTGGGGCTGGGCAGCGCCGTGCGCCAGGCCATCGACCTCGGGCTCGACGCCGTCGCGCGCCGGGCCGTCGCGCTGGGCGAGCGGCTGCGCCGCGGCCTCGACGACGTGCCCGGGGTGCGGACCCACGACCGGGAAGCCGAGCGCTGCGCCATCGTCACGGCCGACGTGCGGGGCCGGGACACCGCCGACGTCGCCGCGGCGCTGGGCGCCGAGGGCATCAACGTCAGCACGACCGTGCCCGGGCACAACCAGCTCGACGAGCGCGGGGTCCACCCGCTCGTGCGCTTCTCCCCGCACTACTACAACACGGTCGAGGAGCTGGACCGGGCGGTCGCCGCGGTCGCGGCGATCGCCCGGTCCGCGGGCTGAGCGCGGTCAGCCGGCCAGGCGGACCGGTGCGCCGTTGACCGGGCGGGCCGGGCCGGTCTGCACCGGGAGCGCGGTGACCGGCGCGCCCTTCTTCTTGCCGCCGCCGGGGAAGGCCAGCCGGCAGATGGTGCGCACGACCTTGCCGTACTGCTTGGGCAGCGAGCCCGCGGTGTAGGTCAGGCCGTAGCGGTCGCAGATCTCGCGGATCCGCGGGGCGATCTCGGCGTAGCGGTTGCTCGGCATGTCCGGGAACAGGTGGTGCTCGATCTGGTGGCTGAGGTTGCCGGTCATGATGTGGAACAGCGGGCTGCCGGTGAGGTTGGCCGAGCCCAGCATCTGCCGGACGTACCACTCGCCCTTGGTCTCGCCCTCGAGCCGGTCCTCCTCGAAGGTCTCGGTGCCGTCGGGGAAGTGCCCGCAGAAGATCACCGCGTGCGACCAGACGTTGCGGATCACGTTGGCGGTCAGGTTCGCCAGCGCCGTGCGCAGGAAGTTCGGCCCGGACAGCGCCGGGAACAGCAGGTAGTCCTTGGCGAGCTGGCGGCGCAGCTTGCGCCAGAGGACCTTGAGGTCGGCCTGCAGCTCCGCCTTGGTCTTGGTGCCCTCCTGGACCCGGTCGAACTCCAGGTCGTAGAGCGTGATGCCCCACTCGAAGATCAGCGACAGGCCGACGTTGGTCAGCGGCTGGATCAGGTCGACGGGCCGCCAGTCCTGCTCCGGGGTGATCCGCATGATCGAGTAGCCCAGGTCGCGGTCCTTGCCGCGCACGTTGGTGAACGTGTGGTGCTCGTAGTTGTGCGTCTTCTTCCAGGCCTCGGCCGGGGTGGTGTGGTCCCACTCCCAGGTCGTGGAGTGGATCCGCGGGTCGCGCATCCAGTCCCACTGCCCGTGCAGGACGTTGTGGCCGATCTCCATGTTGTCCAGGATCTTGGCCACGGCCAGTGCGAGCGTGCCGGCCACGAAGGCCGGGGGGAACCGGGAGAACAGCAGGGCTCCGCGCCCGGCCATCTCCAGGCCGCGCTGCACCGCGATCACCTTGTGGATGTAGGCGGCGTCGGCCTCGCCGCGGCTGTCCATGACCTCGGCGCGGATCGCGTCGAGCTCGGCGCCGAGGGCCTCGACCTGCTCGGCCGTCAGGTGGGCGGCGGCGCTGGGCTTGATCTGGGGGCTGAAGGTGATGGGGGTGGGGGGCACGGGGGTCTCCTCAGAGCTCGATCTCGACGTCGCCTGCGGCACCGGATACACAGGTGCGCACGGCGAGGCCGGGTGTGTCGGTCAGGTCACCGGTGTGCAGGTTGCGGATCGCGCCGGAGCGCAGCTTCCCGACACAGGTGTGGCAGATGCCCATGCGGCAGCCGTTGGGCAGCAGCGCTCCGGCTGCCTCCCCGGCCGCCATGAGCGGGGTTCCCGGGCCGGCGTCGGCGGAGATCCCGCTGGTCGTGAACGAGACGCGCCCACCGGTGAGGCCGTCGGCGACCGGGGTGGGCGGCACGAACCGCTCCAGGTGCAGCGCGTCCGGGTCGCCGGCGCGCGCCCAGTGCTCGGTGAGGGCGTCCAGCATGGCCGTCGGCCCGCAGGCCCAGGTCTGGCGGGCGGTCCAGTCGGGCACCACGTCGGTGAGCGTCTCCGGCGTCAGCCGGCCCTCCAGCGCCGTGTGCCGCTCGATCAGGGTGAGGCCGGTGGCCGCGGCCAGTGCGCGCAGCTCGGGCCCGAAGACGAGGTCGGCGGGCGTGCGGTCGCAGTGCACCAGCACCGCGCCCGACAGCGACTCGGACCGCCCGGCCAGGTCGCGCAGCATGCTCATCACCGGGGTGATGCCGCTGCCCGCGGTGAGGAACAGCAGCTTCTCGGGCACCGGGTTCGGTAGCACGAACTCGCCGGCAGGCGGCCCGATCCGCAGCAGGGCGCCGACCGGGGTGCGGTGCGCGAGCGCCCCGGAGACGGTGCCCCCGGGCAGCGCGGTCACGGTCACCGCGAGCAGGCGGTCGCCGGGGGCGGAGGTCACCGAGTAGGTGCGCCACTGCCACACGCCGTCGATCCGCAGACCGACGCCGACGAACTGGCCGGCGACGTGCTCGGGGTGCGAGGGGCCGGGCTGCAGCAGCAGGGTGGTGGTATCCGCGGTCTCCCTGCGGACACCGACGACGCGGGCGTGCGGCTCGCGCCGCGACCACATCGGGTTCAGGGTGCCGAGCAGGTCGTCTGGCAGCAACGGCTGGGTGAACCACCCCGCCACGTGCCGTGCGCGCTGTCCGATCGAGCCGAGAACTCCCATGACTCGACGCTATGGCCCGGTCCCGATCGACGCCCACGCTCTCGCACACGTTCGCGGCCGGGTTTCTTTGGCCTCAGCCACAATCGCCGGACACGCCGGATTCGACCCGCCGATCAGGTGGGGATGCCCCCACCAGCGGGTACCCGGTAGTCCCGACCATGCGACGGCGGGCCTCAGACGCGGATGGCCAAGGCCGCGCGGGCGAGGTCGTCGTTGCCGGTCGCGAGCCACCCGTCGGGCCGGTTGAGCACGTCCTCGAAGCCGATGCGGGTGTCCATGCCCATGCGCAGCGCGTACTCCAGGACGGGCCAGGCGCCGTCCTCCTCGCCGTGCAGCAGGATCGGGACGCGCAGCGTGCCCAGCGCGCGCAGGATGCGGATGGCCTCGGCGACCGAGGTCTCCGGGTCGGAGACGGTGGACTCGGCCAGCACCCTGGTGGTGCCCGGCGGGATGCCGTGCTTGGTGAGGGTGACCGCGTCGCCGCTGGTCCAGACGCCGAGCTCGACGCCGATGCGGGCCTGGTAGGCCGCGGCGCAGACCTTCTCCCAGCCGCTCTCGTGCACGTTGACCGAGCACACGTCGGGTTTGCCGACCCCGAGGCGCCCCCAGGACAGCACCGCCTCGACCCGCTTCTCCGGGTCGGGCTGGATCCACCGCCCGGTGGCCACGCCGATCTCCATGTTCGGCACCTCGGCGCGGATCGCCGCGACTGCGTCGCCGACGTGCATCGGGTCGAGCGTCTCCTGGGCCTTGGCGTCGCGCGGGTGCACGTGCACCGCGGAGATCCCGAGCCGGGCCACGGCGCGCGCGTCGCGGGCGAGGTGGCGGGCCAGGACGGGGAGGGCCGGGTGGGCGTCCTCCGGGCGGGATCCATTCAGAACCGCCTGCAGCACGGACCCGCCCCCTTCGTCGAACCTTCAATGAAGATCATACGTGCGACCAGTGGGGCACCCGTGCGGCGTCACCCGCGGGTGACCCGGCTCACCCGTTCAGCCTGCGCCGACCGTGGCGATCTGCCGCGCCGCATCCGGGCCCTGCTCCAACAGGACGCCGAAACCGGCCTCGTCGAGCACCGGGACCCCGATCTCGATGGCCTTGTCGAACTTGGAGCCGGGTGCTTCGCCCGCGACCACGAACGCCGTCTTCTTCGAGACCGAGCCGGCCGCCCGACCGCCGCGCGCCATGATGGCCTCCTTGGCCTCGTCCCGGGACCAGCCTTCCATCGAGCCGGTGACCACGATGGAGAGCCCTTCCAGTGTGCGGGGGACGGAGGAGTCCTGCTCGTCGACCATGCGCACGCCCGCGCGGCGCCACTTGGCCACGACCTCACGGTGCCAGTCGACGGTGAACCAGTCGCGCACGGCGGCGGCGATCGTCGGGCCGACCCCCTCGACGCCCGCGATCGGGGCCAGCGCCTCGGCCAGCGCCTTCGCCTTGGCGCGGGCCGCGGCGCGGGCCGCCTTCTCCGCCGCCGCGACCCGGGCCTCCTCGGCGGCGGCGCGCTCCTCCTCGGACGGCTCCGCGGAGCCGGCGGGCTCGGCGGAACCGGCCGGCCCGGCGCTCTCGGCGGCCTCGGCCGACCCGGCGCCCTCCGGCACCTCCCCCGCCGCCACGGCGTCGGCCGCCGCGGCGTCCGGGTCGGCCGCCGAGCCGTCGGAGATGATGGCGACGCCGGCGGCCTCGGTGGCCCGCGCGGCCTCGGCGGCGGCCGCCTCGATGGCGTCCATCGAGCGGAACTCCCTGGCCAGCGCCTGGGCAGCGGTCGGGCCCACGTGCCGGATGGACAGCCCCACCAGCACCCGCCACAGCGGGCGCTCCTTGGCCGACTCGAGGTTGGCCAGCAGCTTGCGGGCGTTGGCCGAGAGCTCGCCCGCCTTCGTGCGGAACAGCTCGACGCGCAGCAGGTCGTCCTCGGTGAGGCCGAAGACGTCGCCCTCGTCCTGAACGACGCCGGAGGTGAGCAGCGCGACCGCGGCCTCGTAGCCCAGGACCTCGATGTCGAACGCGCCCCGGCCGGCCACGTGGAACAGCCGCTCGCGCAGCTGCGCGGGGCAGGACCGGGCGTTCGGGCAGCGCTGGTCGACGTCGCCCGCCTTCTGCCGGACGAGCGCCGTGCCGCACTCGGGGCAGTGCGTGGGCATGACGAACTCGCGCTCGGTGCCGTCGCGCAGGTCGACGACGGGCCCGAGGACCTCCGGGATGACGTCGCCCGCCTTGCGGATGACGACCCGGTCGCCGATGAGCACGCCCTTGCGACGCACCTCGTCGGCGTTGTGCAGGGTGGCCAGCGCGACCGTCGACCCGGCCACGACCACCGGCTCCATCTGCGCGAACGGCGTGACCCGACCCGTGCGCCCGACGTTGACCTGGATGTCGAGGAGCTTGGTGGTGGCCTCCTCCGGCGGGTACTTGAACGCGATGGCCCAGCGCGGGGCCCGCGAGGTGGACCCCAGCCTGCGCTGCAGGGCGACCTCGTCGACCTTGACGACCACGCCGTCGATCTCGTGCTCGATGTCGTGGCGGTGCTCGCCCCAGTGCTCGACGTGGGCGACGACGTCGTCGACGCCGGTGAGGACCTTCGTGCGCTCGGAGACCGGCAGCCCCCAGGCGCGCAGCGCGTCGTAGCCCTGCGACTGGCGCTCCAGCGCGAACCCGCTGCGCTTGCCGAAGCCGTGGCAGATGAGCCGCAGGTGGCGCGAGGCGGTGACCCGGGGGTCCTTCTGGCGCAGCGAGCCCGCCGCGGTGTTGCGCGGGTTGGCGAAGGGCGGCTTGCCCGCCTCCACCAGCGAGGCGTTGAGGGCCTCGAAGTCGGCCAGCCGGAAGTACACCTCGCCGCGGATCTCGACCAGCTTCGGCACCGGGAACTCGTCGGTGCCGGTGAGGCGCTGGGGCACCTCCTCCAGCGTGCGCATGTTGAGCGTGATGTCCTCGCCGGTGCGGCCGTCGCCGCGGGTGAGGGCCCGGGTGAGCGCGCCGTCCTCGTAGAGGAGGTTGACGGCCAACCCGTCGATCTTGAGCTCGCACAGGTAGTGCAGCTCGCCCTCGCCGACCTCCTTGGCCATGCGCTCGGCCCAGCCGCGCAGCTCGTCGGTGGTGAACGCGTTGTCCAGGCTGAGCATGCGCTCGAGGTGGTCGTGGGCGGTGAAGTCGGTGTTGAACCGGCTGCCGACGTTCTGCGAGGGCGACTCCGGGGTGACCAGCTCCGGGAAGCGCTCCTCCAGCGCCAGCAGCTCCCGCCACAGCTCGTCGAACTGGCCGTCGGAGACGACCGGGGCGTCCAGCACGTAGTACCGGAAGCGGTGCCCGTTGATCTCCTGGGCCAGCTGGGCGTGCCGCTGGGCGGCCTGCTCCGGCGATGTGGCCTGCGACGATGTCGAACTCACGCGGGTGAGGTTACCGAGCGGGACCGACAGCCGGGCGACGTCAGCGCGCGTCCGGCTCCAGGTGGCCCAGCAGGACGCGCAGCAGCCGGTCCAGCTCGACCCGGTCGGCCGGGGTGAGCGGGTCGAGCAGCCGCTGCTCGTTGGCCACGTGCTCGGCCACCGCCGCGTCCACGGCTCGCCGCCCGTCGGCCGTGAGCTCCACCCGCATGCTGCGCCGGTTAGCCGGATCGAGCGAACGCGCGATCATCCCGGCCGCCTCCAGCCGGTCCAGCCGGTTGGTCATCGCCGCGGGCGAGAGCATCATCGTCCGGGCCAGCACGCCGGGGGTGAGGACGAACGGGTGGCCCGCCCGGCGCAGCGCGGCCAGCACGTCGAACTCGCCGGTGGTCAGCCGGTGGCGGGCGAACACCGCCTCGATCGCCGGGCCCACGAGCCCGACCAGCCTGCCGAGCCTGCCGAACAGCGCCATCGCGGCCAGGCCCTCCTCGGGGAGGTCCGGTCGCTCCGTCCGCCACTGCTCGATGTGCCGGTCGACTGCGTCCACCGGGAGATCCTACATCGTCGAACTCCTTGACCTCATACATTTCGATGTCGTACTTTTCGTCCATGACCGTAGACAACTTCTGGAAGGCCGTCGTCCGATGATCGGGTTGCGGGTGGAGACCGAGGTGGACGGGCCGGCCGCACGGGTGTGGGAGCTGCTCGGCGACTACCGGCGCGACCCGGAGTGGCGGGCGGGGGTGACCACGATGGACCCGTCCCCGGCCGGACCGGCCGCGCCGGGCCAGACCACCGACGAGCAGATGCGGTTCGCCGGCCGGGCCTACCGCAACGGGGGCCGGGTGGAGTCCGTGGGGCCGGGCCGGACGCTGTCCTGGCGGACCACGTCGGGCATCGACGCCGACGGCAGCCGCACCGTCGAGGAGCTGCCCGGCGGGCGCAGCCGGGTCCGGGTGCAGACGAACGTCCGCCCGGACGGCGTCAACCGGCTGCTCGCGCCGGTGCTGGGGGTGCTGCTGCGCCGGCAGCTGGTGGGCGACCTGCGGCGGCTGCGGGCGCTGGTCGAGCGGGCGACCGCGGGGTGACGGGGGGGCGGCCGCGGGGACGGCCGGTCGGCGCGGGCGCATCGGGGGTGCGCCCGCGCCGTCAGGACTGCTCGTCGGGCGGGTCGGTGAACAGCACGGCGATCTCGCGGGTCAGGGTGAGCGCCCGACGGGCCCACTCCGGGGACGCCCCGGCCAGGCCGCAGGTCGGGGTGGGCACGGCCAGGGTGGCCAGCCGGTGCCGGTCGAAGCCGAGGCGGTCGGCCAGGTCGAGGGCGGGCCGGGCCAGGGACTTGTCGCTGACCCGCCCGCGCGGGGCGGTGCTGGGCACCAGCCCCAGCAGCAGTGGGGTGCCGGCGTCCCACGTCTCGCCGATGGCGTCGAGCTGAGCGGTCTCGGCGGTCCGCCCGGCCACCCCGGGCAGCGTGGCGTCGATGCCCACGGCCGCGGCGCCGACGTCGGCCAGCAGCCGCAGCGGCGGGCGGTCCGCGCAGCAGTGCAGCACCACGGGCACGCCGACCGCGGCGATGATCTCCCGCAGCAGGTCCTTGGCGGCCGGTTCGGCCACCACGCGCACGGTGCCGTAGCCGGAGGGGGTGGGCAGCGAGCCGGCCAGCACGGCGGGCAGCGTGGGCTCGTCGAGCTGCAGCAGCACCTGCGCCCCGGTGCGGGAGGCCACCTCGGCCACGTGCGCCCGCAGCCCCTCGGCCAGGCTGGTCGCGAACTCCCGCACGGCGCCCCGGTCGGTGAGCACGCGGTGGCCCGTGCGCAGCTCCACCGCGGCCGCGAGGGTCCACGGGCCGGCCGCCTGCACCTTCACCCAGCCCGGGCGGACGGGGTCGCAGGCCTCCTGGAAGGCGTCCAGGTCGCGGCGCATGAAGTCGACGGCCCGGCGGTGCTCGTGGCCGGGCCGGGCGGCCACCCGGTAGCCCGACGGCCGCACCTCCACGGCCAGGTCGACCAGCAGCCCGGCGGCGCGGCCGATCATGTCGGCGCCGACGCCGCGGTCGGGCAGCTCGGGCAGGTGCGGCAGCAGCGGCAGCTCGCCCACGACGACAGCGGCGGCTTCCAGGGGCTGGGTGCCGGGCATCGAGCCGACGCCGGTGGCCGCGCCGTCGGGCCAGCGCGGGGCGGGCCCGGTCTCCTCCCGGTCGGGCTCCGCGGTCTCGGGGACGGTCAGGGGCCCGCTTCCGACCGTCTCCCCTGGCCGCGCGCCGGCCAGTCCGGCCGCGGCCAGTGCCGCCGCGATGGGGTCGTCGGTGCTCACCCGCGGTGTGTACCAGGTGCGGGCCGGGTCGGCGGGGCCGGGCCGGGTGCTAGTGGTCGCAGGTGCCGCCGCAGTGCCGGTCGTGTGCCTGTCCCCGACGGCCGTGCCCGGGTTTGCTGCGGTCGCACCACGCGGCGGCCGACCGGTCGCCGCGCACGACCGAAGGGACACCGCACCGATGTCGACCCTCGCCCGCCGGGCCGCCCGCGCCGCCGCCGTGATGGGCGGGCCGGGATGGTGTCGGTGGACGGCTGCTCCGGCGAGTGCAACCCGCTCGCGCACGACGTCGGGACCGACACCGACCGGATCGTCAGCGGCCAGACCGGCCTGGCCAAGGGCACCGGGTACTGCACGGCCAACGCCAGCTGGGTGGACGACCGCGGCAACCGGCACCTGGGCGTCACCGACTGAGCACCCGGCGGGCGGGCGCGCCGGGGTGACGTCCCGGCCGGGCCGGCGGTGGCGCCGCCGGCCCGGTCAGTCCTCGCGGTAGCGCGCGTCCACCAAGCAGTAGACACCGAAGGCGACCAGGCCGGCGGCCAGCGCCACCAGCACGGGGGCGCCGAAGGGCTGGCGGCCCAGCGCCTGCAGGCCGGCGTCCAGCCCGACCGGCTCCTTCGGGTCGTACTGCAGTCCGGCGACCACCAGCAGCGCGCCGGGCAGCCCGTAGACCACGCCGAGGGCGCACCAGCCGACCTGCCCCAGCCGGGTGATCAGCCGCCGGCGGCGCGCACCCTCGCCGCTGAGCTGCAGGTCGCGCAGGAACTCCTTCTTCACCCCGCGGTAGACGGCGTAGGCGCCGCCCGCGACCAGGGCGAGCCCGCCCAGCGCCACCAGGTACCGGCCGCCGGGCAGGTCGAACACGGCCGCGGCGAACGATTTGGACAGCGACGGGGCCCCGCCGGTGGCCGCGATCGAACCGGCCGAGTAGGCCAGCACGGCGAAGAGGGCCGCCTCGGCCGCGTTGATGGCCCGCCGCACCGCCTGCTCGCGGGCCGGGACCCCGCGGTGGCCCCAGATCGCCTCGGCGAGCTGCCAGAGCACCAGTGCGGCCAGCCCGGCGGTGATCACCCAGAGCAGGACGGCGCCTGCCGGGGTGGACGCGACCTGCCCGAGCGCACCCTTCTTGTCGGCCTGCTCGGGCTCGCCGAACGGCACCTGCACCACCAGCCCGGCGATCAGCAGGTGCACCACGCCGTAGGCCACCAGCCCGACCCTGGCGAGCAGCTTGACGGGCTTGCTGTCGGCGACGTCGTGGACGGCGTCGACCGGCTGCGACAGAGCGGACAAGGCGCACCTCCTGGGGCGGACGCCGCAGAGTGCCCGATTCCCCCGGGGACTACTCCCTGCAACCGGCCGCCCGCCGTACCCGCGCTACCGGGTGGCGCTGATGGTGGCCGAGCCCAGCACGACGTCGCCGTCCGGGTCGGGCCGGTAGAGGGCGATCGCCTGACCGGGCGCGACCCCGCGCAGCGGCTCGTCCAGCTCGACGACGACGCCGTCGCCGTCCACGACGGCCGTGGCGGCGGCCAGGCCGCCGTGCGCGCGGACCTGGGCCACGCAGGCGAACCGGTCGCCAGGGGCCTCGCCCGCCGACCACACCGGGCGCCGGGCCTCGACCGTGCGGACGTCCAGCGCGGACGCCGGGCCCACCCGGACCGTGCCCGAGACCGGCTCGATGCCCAGCACGTAGCGCGGGCGGCCGTCGGGGGCCGGGGCGTCGATGCCCAGGCCCTTGCGCTGCCCGACGGTGAACCCGTGGATGCCGTCGTGGCGGGCCAGCTCGGCGCCGGTCTCGGCGTCCACCACCGCGCCGGGCCGGGGGCCCAGCCGGGCCCCGAGGAAGGTGCGGGTGTCGCCGGAGGGGATGAAGCAGATGTCGTGGCTGTCGGGCTTGTCGGCCACCCGCAGCCCGCGCTCGGCCGCCTCGGCCCGCACCCCGGGCTTGGGGGTGTCGCCGATCGGGAACACGGCGTGCGCCAGCTGGTCCCGGGTCAGCACGGCCAGCACGTAGGACTGGTCCTTGTCGGCGTCGACGGCCCGGCGCAGCTCGCCGCCGAGGTTGCGGGCGTAGTGGCCGGTGCACACCGCGTCGAAGCCCAGGGCCAGCGCGCGGTCCAGCAGCGCCGAGAACTTGATCTTCTCGTTGCACCGCAGGCAGGGGTTCGGGGTCTGGCCCTGCGCGTAGGCGGCCACGAAGTCGTCGACGACGTCGGCGCTGAACCGGGCCGCGAAGTCCCACACGTAGAACGGGATGTCGAGCACGTCGGCGGCGCGGCGGGCGTCGGCGGCGTCCTCGCGGGAGCAGCAGCCGCGCGAACCGGAGCGCAGCGCGTCGGGCGTCTCGGACAGCGCCAGGTGCACCCCGACGACGTCGTGGCCGGCGTCCACGGCCCGGGCCGCGGCCACCGCCGAGTCGACACCGCCGCTCATCGCGGCCAGTACGCGCACGGCTAGTGCCTGCCCGCGGTGACGTGCTGGCCCGCGCGCCGGGCCCGCTCGACGACCTGTCCGATCACCGCGGCGACGGCGTCCACGTCGGCGTGCGTGGAGGTGTGGCCGAAGGAGAACCGCAGCGAGCCGCGGGCGGTGGCCTCGTCGGCGCCCATCGCCAGCAGGACGTGGCTGGGCTGGGCCACCCCGGCCGTGCAGGCCGAGCCGGTGGAGCACTCGATGCCGTGCGCGTCGAGCAGCATGAGCAGGCTGTCGCCCTCGCATCCGGGGAACGACAGGTGGGCGTTGCCGGGCAGCCGCGACGGGCCGCCGTCGATGACGGCGGTGCCCGGGTCGCCGTTGAGGGTGGCGTCGGGCACCGAGGCCAGCACCTTGCCGATGAGGTCGTCGCGCAGGCCCGACAGGGTGGCGGCCCGGCGCGGCATGTCGGCCACGGCGACCTCGACGGCCTTGGCCAGCGCCACGACCGAGGGGGTGTCCAGGGTGCCGGAGCGGACGTCGCGCTCCTGGCCGCCGCCGTGCAGCAGCGGCGTGAGCGCGATCTCCCGGCCGAGCAGCAGCACCCCGGCCCCGTACGGGCCGCCCAGCTTGTGCCCGGTGAGGGTGAGGGCGTCGACCTCCGACGCGGCGAAGTCGACGGGCAGCACGCCGACGGCCTGCACCGCGTCGGTGTGGATG
The DNA here is from genome assembly GCF_023898865.1 of Pseudonocardia humida. Taxonomy (GTDB): domain Bacteria; phylum Actinomycetota; class Actinomycetes; order Mycobacteriales; family Pseudonocardiaceae; genus Pseudonocardia; species Pseudonocardia humida. Next base: position 19,959 of record NZ_JAGSOV010000079.1, on the reverse strand, counting down.
GGCACGCCGAACTCGTGGGCGACGGCGGCCAGCTCGCGGACCGGGTTGACCGTGCCGACCTCGTTGTTGGCCCACATCACCGAGACCAGCGCGGCCGAGGCGGGGTCGCGGGCCAGTGCGGCGCGCAGCGCGGCCGGGCTCACCCGGCCCAGCTCGTCGACGCCCAGCAGCTCGACCTCGGCGTCCTCGTGCTCGCTGAGCCAGGTGGCCGCGTCCAGCACGGCGTGGTGCTCGATGGCGGAGACCAGGACCCGGCGGCGGCGCCGGTCGGCCGAGCGGCGCGCCCAGTACAGGCCCTTCACGGCGAGGTTGTCGCTCTCGGTGCCGCCGGTGGTGAGCACCACCTCCGACGGCCGGGCGCCGACGGCGGCCGCGATGCGCTCGCGGGCCTCCTCGACGTCGCGGCGGGCCCGCCTGCCCGACGTGTGCAGCGAGGACGCGTTGCCGGTGCGCCGCATGGCGTCGGCCATCGCCAGCACCACCTCGTCGAGCACCGGCGTGGTGGCGGCGTGGTCGAGGTAGGTCGTCTGCCCTGGGGAGGTCACGTCCGTCGTTGCCATCAGCCGCCATCTGTCGAACCACCCGTCCGGTGAACCCGGTCCGGTCGCCGTGGCCAAGGGTAGACGCGCGACTTCTCAGGCGGCGAGCGCTGCCTCCCGCGGGGCGCTCCGGCGGGTGGCCCCGGTCACGGGCGGCGCCCGCCCACCAGCCGGCGCAGGTAGCGGGGGTCGATGTGGTCCAGGCCGAGCAGCACCAGGAAGTCGGCGCAGTGCGACTCCGCGTCGTAGGCGGGCGGTCCGCAGACCCAGGCGCCCAGGCGCAGGTAGCCGTGCAGCAGCGGCGGCGGCTGGGCGCGCAGGCGGCGGCGCACGCCCCGGGGGTCCCACGGGCGCACCGGCTGGGCCACGTACTCCGGCGGCGCCAGGTGGCGGGCCAGCACCCGGTCGTACACGCTCGCCGCGGCCCGGCCGCCGTCGTCGAGCGGGATGCCGACGCGGCCGGTGACCCAGCGGTGGCCGCTGAGCACCAGGTAGCCGGCGATGCCTGCCCACACCATCTCGACCACCGACGCGTCGCGGTGGTCGGGGTGCACGCAGGCGCGCCCCACCTCGACCAGCGACGAGCGCAGCGGGGCGAGCGCGGTCAGGTCGAACCCGCCGTCGGAGTGCAGGCCCCCGGCCAGGGCCGCGCGCTCCGGCGGGAGCAGCCGGCAGGTCCCGACGACCTCGCCGGTGGCGTCCTCGCGGACCAGCAGGTGGTCGCAGTGCGCGTCGAAGCGGTCGACGTCCAGCCCGGGGACCGGCGCGCGCGGGGCGGCCCCGCGCTCGTCGGCGAAGACCCGGTGGCGCAGCCGCTGGGCGGCCCGCACCTCGTCCGGGTCGTCGGTCAGCAGCATCGAGTAGCGGGAGGCGGCTGCGCCCGGGGTGCGGACCAGTACCTGGGCTGAGCTCACGCGAGATGGATACGGGCCGGCGGCGACGGTTCCGCTCACGCCGACCGACGCCATCATGGCGCCGGGGTGAACTTCGCGCTCCGAGCCCGCCCCGAACGCCAGGAAAGCCACGATGCCGCCCTCTGCGGGCGGCATCGTGGCTTTCCTGGACCAGCGGCCCGGGGAGATCAGCCCTTGCGCTTGGCGATCTCTTCCTTCAGCTGCGGGGCGACCTGGAACAGGTCGCCCACGACGCCGAAGTCGGCGATCTCGAAGATCGGCGCCTCGGCGTCCTTGTTGACCGCGATGATCGTCTTCGAGGTCTGCATGCCGGCCCGGTGCTGGATCGCCCCGGAGATGCCCAGCGCGATGTAGAGCTGCGGCGACACCGTCTTGCCGGTCTGCCCGACCTGGAACTGGTGCGGGTAGAAGCCGGAGTCGACCGCCGCCCGGGACGCGCCGACGGCCGCGCCGAGCGAGTCGGCCAGGCCCTCGATGATCGAGAAGTCGTCGGCGGAGCCCACGCCGCGCCCGCCGGAGACCACCACGCTGGCCTCGGTGAGCTCGGGGCGGTCGCCGCCGGTGATCGGCTCGGTGCTCTGCACCGTGGCGCCGCGACCGGCGGCCGCGGGCACCTCGACCCGCTCCTCGGTGCCGGCGCCCGCGACGGCCTCGACGTCGATCGCGCCCGCCCGGACGGTGACGACCGGGTGCTCGGTCTTCGCCTCGGCCTGGGCGATGTAGGCGCCGCCGAACACCGAGTGCGTGGCGCCGACCCGCCCGTTCGCCGACACCGCGACGACGTCGTTGAGCCAGGCGGAGTCGGTCCGCACGGCCAGCCGGCCGGCGATCTCCTTGCCGTCCGCGCTGGCGTTGATCAGCACCGCGACCGGAGACGCCGACTCGACCAGCGCGGCCAGCACGTCGACCTGCGGGCTCAGGAAGTCGGTGCGGTCGGTCTCCGCGACGTAGATCTTCTCGGCGCCGTTGGCGGCCAGCGCGGACGACAGCCCCTGCGCGGTGCCGGGGGCGCCGACGACGACCGCGGACGGCTCGCCGAGCGCGCGCGCCGCCGTCAGCAGCTCGAACGTGCTCTTCCTGACCTCACCCTCGACGTGGTCGACGAGGACCAGAACTTCGGCCATGGGTCTTCTCCTTCGCTCGTCGGACCGGGTCAGATCAGCTTCTGGGACACCAGGAACGCGGCGATCCTCTGGCCGCCGTCGCCCTCGTCGGTGACCTTCTCGCCCGCGCTCTTGGGCGGCTTGGGCTGCGCGGAGGTGACGCTGCTCAGCGCACCGGCCGCACCCACCTCCCCGGCGTCGATCCCGGCGTCGGCCAGCGACAGGGTGGTCACCGGCTTCTTCTTGGCCGCCATGATCCCCTTGAAGGAGGGGTAGCGCGGCTCGTTGATCTTCTCGCCGACCGAGACGACGGCAGGCAGCTCCGCGGTCAGCACGGTGACGCCGTCGTCGGTCTCGCGGCGCACGGTCACCGATGAGCCCTCAACGGTGATCTCGCGGGCGTGCGTGAGCGCCGGGACGCCCAGCAGGTCGGCCACCATCGCCGGGGTGGCACCGCCGCGCCCGTCGGAGGCCTCGTTGCCGGCCAGCACCAGGTCGAACCCGTCGACCGTGCCGATGACCTTGGCCAGCGCCTTGGCGGTGGACACCGCGTCGGAGCCGGCGAGCGCGCCGTCGCTGAGGTGCACGGCCTTGTCGGCGCCCATGGACAGCGCCTTGCGGATGGCCTCGGTGGCGCGGTCGGGGCCCATCGTCACGACGGTCACCGCGGAGCCGTCGTTGGCTTCCTTGATCTGCAGCGCGGCCTCGACCGCACGCTCGTTGATCTCGTCGAGGACGGCGTCGGTGGCGTCCCTGTCCAACGTCCCGTCCGACGCGTCGAGCTTGCGTTCCGAATAGGTGTCCGGCACCTGCTTGACCAGCACGACGATGTTCATCGGACCTCTTCGACCTCCTGCCGGTGCGGGCGACCCGCGATGGACCCCGCCGGCCGGCGCGGCTGCCGTCCACGGCGCCGACGCCGGAATCGATCGGGGACTTCCAGGACCTGCTGCTGGGACCTTCACATGCGACTCCGCCGCCCGCGACCGCGGTCCCGCACGCCGGGCGACCCAACCCGGTCATTGTTACCAGGGGGTATACGACCGGCAATCGGCGCACGGGTGAAACCGGTCACTCCGGTGTCACGAACCGGTCGACCGGTCCCCGCAGTCCTGTTGGCGCGCGAGCGGCGCCGCTGATCGGCTGCCCGGTGGACGACCGGCCCGCGCGGGATCCGCGCCGCTAAGGTCGCCGCCGCCCCCCTCGACCCCGAGCCCTGCCCCGGAGCCGCCGATGCCCACCCTGGTCCGAGCCCGCATGCGGACAGTGGGTGCCGTGTTGGCGCTCTCGTTGAGCGCTTCGGCGTGCGGGGCGCTGGACGGCGGCTCCGGCGCCACGCTCCGCGCGGCCCTGGTCCCCGGCCAACCGGCCGGCTCGGTCACGGTGGCCGCCGACGGCGACCCGGCCGCGCTCGCCCAGCGCCTGCAGGACGCGATCACCAGCGGCGGCGGGCGGGTGGCCGCGGTCGTCGACCACGCCGCCGCGGCCCGCGAGGCCGGCGTGCAGATCCCGCCGAACACGGTGGTCATCGGCGGCCCCGACGCCGCCAACACCGGCATGGCCCTGTTCGACCCCCGGGCCGGTGGCGTGCTGCCCTCACCGTTCCAGGTGCGCCAGGACGACGCGGGGACGACGGTGCTGAGCTTCGACAGCCTGGACTACCTCGCCGCGCTGTCCGGCGTCTCCGACGTCGCCGTGAGCCAGCCGCTGGCCGAGGCCAACGCGGCGATCCTGGGCGCGGTCGCCCCCGGGGCGGTGGACGCCACCGCGGCCCCGCTGATCGGGGTCACGCCGGTCGACTACCTGCTGACCGTGATCAGCGACGGGACGATCGCCGCCGCGGTCGCCGACCTGCAGCGCGCAGGCGCCCGGGGCGGCAACAACGTGCTGGCCACGCTCGAGTTCGTCCCCGACACCGGCCGGCCCCGCCCCGGGCAGCCGCCCGGCACCCCCGCCCCGCCGCGGGCGAGCACCGCGGTGCTGATCACGCGTCCGGCCGTGGAGGCCCCGCTGCTGGCCGCGGCCCCGACCATCGGCCTGGACCTGCCGCTGCGCTTCGTCGTGTTCATCAACGAGCGGAACGAGACGGCGGTCGGCTACCCCGACATCCGGCGGATCGCGCTGCGCCACGGCATCCCCGCCGACTCCCCCGATGTGGTCGCTCTCGCGGCGGAGGCCGACAAGATCGCCCGCACCGGCGCCGGACTCGAACCCTGAGCGGCAGGCTGGACGGGCAACGCCGGACGAGCACGGGGGAACGCGCACATGGTGGTGACCGGATACGACGATCGGCAGGGCTGCGGTTACGTGCTCAGCACGGGCCCGGACGCCGCCGACGCCGCGCCCGGGTCGCAGGCGGTCAGCCACGAGGGCGTCATCGTGCTGGCCACCCCGGAGCTGGCCGCGACCCTGCGCGACGCGCTCGCCCACCGCCCCACGGCGCTGTTGAGCTGGTCGGGCCCGCGGGTCCCGCTGACCCTGGAGGACCGCGTCCTGCTGGCCTGGCTGCGCTACGACATCGGTGGCGTGCTGACCGTGGAGAACGCTCCCGACGCCTGACGCGCACCCCCGGCCGCGCGGTCGCGGCGGTTCGCCCGTTCGAGTGGTGGGTGCGCGATAGGGTCTGCCCCGGTTCGGGGGAATCGAGCGGCTGGGGGGCAAAGATGATCTTCAAGCGGATCAAGGCGAGGTTCGGCGGCGGCACGACCGTCGACACGATCGTGCACACGCCGGTGGCGCAGCCGGGCGGCCGGCTCGACGGCGTGGTCGAGGTCGTCGGCGGGGAGTTCGAGCAGGAGATCAAGTACCTGGCGCTGACCCTGGTGTGCCGGGTCGAGGTGGAGACCGACGACAGCGAGCACCAGTCCGACTCGACGTTCGCCCGCCAGGTCGTCGAGGGCGAGTTCACCCTGCACCCCGGCCAGCGCCGCAGCGTGCCGTTCTCGATGGACGTGCCGCTGGAGACGCCGTTCAACGTCGTCAACGGCGGCGACCTGCGCGGCGTCCGGCTGGGCGTGCGCACCGAGCTGGAGATCGCCAAGTCGTTCGACAAGGGCGACTACGACCCGATCCGCGTCGAGCCGCTGCCCGCCCAGCAGCGCATCCTGGGCGCGCTGGAGCGGATCGGCTGCCGGTTCAAGAGCTCCGACGTCGAGCGGGGCCAGATCCGCGGGTCGACGCTGCCGTTCTACCAGGAGCTGGAGTTCTACCCGCCGGCGTCGCTGTCGCGCTCGCTGAACGAGGTCGAGGTGACGTTCCTGACCCGACCGCACGAGATCGAGGTGGTCCTCGAGGGCGACAAGAAGGCCGGGCTGCTCACCGAGGGCGACGACCGCGTCCGCAGGCTGCCGCTGCCCTACGACTTCATCGACTCCGGCGACCTCGACCGCTTCCTCGACGAGCAGCTGCACGAGCTGGCCCGCCGCCGCGGCCTCTTCGGCTGACCGAACCCCGTCGAGAACGAACTTGTCGTCATTTTGGACCGGTCCAACCGACCGCAACTTCGTTCTCGACGGCTACGGGCGGGGCAGGACCGGGGCGTCGACGGGGACCGTGTCGGGGTAGAGCAGGCCGGCACCGGTGTTGAGGACGACGACCTCCTCGTCGCCCGCCAGCCAACCCGACTCCCGCAGCCGCCCGACGGCGGCGAAGCAGGCCGCCCCCTCGGGGCAGACCCAGGCGCCCTCGTCGCGGGCCAGCGCGGACTGCGCGGCCAGCAGCTCCTCGTCGGTCACGGCGATCGCCGTCCCGCCGGTGGCCCGGACGGCGTCGAGCACCAGGAAGTCGCCCAGCGCCTTGGGCACGGTGATCCCGAACGCGACCGTGCGCGGGTCGGCGGGCGGCGTGCTCTCGGCGAGGCCCGCGGCGAAGGCGTCGACGATCGGCGCGCAGCCCGTGGCCTGCACCGCGACCAGCCGCGGCAGCTCGCCGCGCAGCCAGCCCAGCTCCCGCATCTCCCGCAGCGCCTTGTGGATGCCGATGATCCCGACGCCACCGCCGGTCGGGTAGAGGATGACGTCGGGGGCCCGCCAGCCGAGCTGCTCGACGATCTCGTAGCCCATCGTCTTCTTGCCCTCGATGCGGTACGGCTCGCGCAGCGTGGAGGTGTCCTGCCAGCCGGGCCGCTCCCCCACCGCGGCCTTCACCAGCGCCCCGGCGTCGCCGATCAGGCCGTCGACCAGGTACAGCTCGGCGCCGGTGACCGCGCAGCCGCGGCGGGTGATCTGCGGGGCGTCCACCGGCATCGCGACCAGCGCCCCGATCCCCGCCCGCGCCGCGTAGGCGGCCCACGCGGCGCCGGCGTTGCCGTTGGTCGGCATCGCGATCCCGGCCACCCCCAGCTCGACCGCCCGGGAGACCCCGACGGCCGCGCCGCGGGCCTTGAACGAGCCGGTCGGCACCAACCCCTCGTCCTTCATCCGCAGCGCGGGCACGCCCAGCCGGGCGCCGTGGCGGGGCAGGTCGACCATCGGCGTCATGCCCTCACCGAGGCTGACCACCCGCGCGGGATCGCGGACGGGCAGCACCTCGTGGTAGCGCCACAGCGTCGGCGGGCGCCCGGCGATGTCGGCCGGGGTCACCGCGGCCGCGACCCGGTCCAGGTCGTAGCGGGCCAGCAGCGGCGCCCCGACGGGTGACGTGCCCTGCACCACGTCGGCGTCGTGGGGGGTGCCCTCGCGAGAACACTCCAGGTGGGACAGCAGCGAGTAGGCGGTCACGCGTCGATCATGCGCGCCCGCGGGCCCGGGGGCACCGCGGCCGACTGGCCGCGCTCGTCGCCGGTGTGCTCGCGCGGGCACGCTGGGCGAGGATGGCGGCATGCGACTACCCGGGGGTGAGCCCGACCGCGGCCCGTGGCGGGCGGTGCCCGTCACCGAGGTGCTGGGCCTGCTGACCGCCGGGCGGCCGGTCCCTCCCACGCGGCCGTGGGTCGTCGCCGTCGACGGCCGCGGCGGGAGCGGCAAGTCCACGCTGGCCGGGGCGCTCGCCGCCGCGGCAGGCCCGCGCGCCACCGTCCTGCACACCGACGACGCCGCCTGGCACCACAGCTTCTTCGACTGGGACCCGATGCTGGTCGAGCACGTGCTGGAACCGGCGAGGGCCGGGCGCGCCGTGCGGTTCACCCCGCCGGCCTGGCGCGAGCGGGGCCGCGAAGGCGCGATCGAGGTGCCGGCCGGCTGCGAGTTGCTGCTGGTCGAGGGGTGCGCGGCGGCCCGCAGGCGGCTGGAGCCGCACCTGGACGCCGCGGTCTGGGTGCAGTCCGACATGGACGTGGCCGACGGCCGCATGCACCACCGCGACAGCGACGACGCGGAGGCGATGGCGGTGATGGCCGAGTGGAACGCCGCCGAGCTGACGCTGCTGACCGCGGAGCGGGCGTGGGAACGGGCCACCGTCGTCGTCGCGGGCACCCCGCCGACGCCCCCGCCGCCCGGTCACGTCGTGGTGGGTGCGGTCAGCGGGCGCGGCGCCCGAGGGTGAAGTAGGCGATCGGGCCGACGAAGTTCAGCAGCGAGACCAGCGCCCACACCCAGCGCGGTCCCCGGACCAGCGCCGCGTCCCGGCGGCGCAGGTCGGCGAGGGCCGCGGCGAGCAGGCCCAGCTGGACGCCGCCGCCCACCACCACCCCCGCCCGGGCGCGGGGTGGCAGGTCGACCCATCGGCGATGTTCGAGCAGAGACACGGACCCCACCTCCGCGGTCCAGGTTGCCGCATCCCGGGCCGGCGCGGAAGCGCCGCCGGGACCCGGAACCCGTCCCGGGCGGTCAGTCCGCGAACTGCGGGGCCCGGCGCTCGAACCGGGCCGTGACCGCCTCGACCTGGTTCGGGCTGCCGATCAGCGCGCCGATCTCGCGCTGCTCGGCGGCCAGCCCCTCGGCCAGGTCGACGCGCCCGGCCATCTCGATCAGCCGCTTGGTCCCGCGCACGGCGTGCGGGTTCATCCCGGCGATCGTGCGGGCCGTCTGCAGCGCCTCGGCCAGCGGGTCGTCGGCCACCCGGGTGGCCAGCCCCAGCCGCGCCGCCTCGGTGCCCGACACCCGCCGCCCGGTGAACGCCAGCTCCTTGGCCACGTCGCGGCCGACCAGCTCGGGCAGCACCTGGGTGCCGGTCATGTCGGGCACCAGGCCCCACTGGACCTCCAGCACCGACAGCACCGCGTCGGGGGCGACGATCCGGATGTCGGCGCCCAGCGCGACCTGCAGGCCGCCGCCGAGCGCGTTGCCCCGGATCGCGGCGATCACCGGTACGGGCAGCTCGGTCCACACGTGGACGGCGCGTTGGCCCGTCGCCCGGGCCGGGCCGGTCGGCTCCGGCAGCTCCGCCCGCGCCGAGAGCCGCTCCCCGGACGCCATCGCGCGGAACGAGCCGAAGTCGAGCCCCGCGCAGAAGTCGGGCCCCTCCCCGGACAGCACGACCGCGCGCAGCGAGGTGTCCGCCGCCAGCTCGGTCCCGGTGAGCACCAGCGCCTCGAACATCGCGGGATCGAGCGCGTTGCGCTTGTCCGGGCGGTTCAGCCGCACGTCCGCGACCCCGCCCTCGATCGTGACCCGCACCCGGTCCTCGTGCCCCATCGCACCCCTTCCGCCTGCCGACGCCGCGATGCTACGTGCCGGGCGCGCCGCCGCCACCCGTCCGAGATCAACGGCTCACCGTCGGCCCAGCGCGGGCCCGGACGAGCACGAGCGGTGACGGTGGGTGCGAGCCTGATGACTGATTGCGATGGCGGCGTCCCGGGGCGAGACTCGTCGCACCGTCGGGGAGGAGGGGCCGTGCCGCTGCCGGGCCCGCTCGCGTCCCCGACGGAGATCACGCTGAGCGTCGCAGGCGCGGCGGTGGGCCTGGTCGCCATGCTCCTGTGCCTGGCCGCGGCGCTGCACTGCCTGCGCCGCGACCGCCCGATGGCCGGGCTCGGGCTGCTGTTCACCGGTCCGGCCCTGCTGCTGGCCGCGCAGGTCGTGGGCCCCGTGCAGGTGGCGGTGGCCCTGGCCGTGGTCGTCCCGGTCGGCGCGGTGGCCCGGCTGCGCGCGTCCCGCTGACCCCGCGACCCGGAGCGCCGGAATACCGGAGGCGCCTCCGGTCGTTCTCCCGCCCGGAAGCACCACACCACCGCGAAGGGCAGTTCGATGACGGAGAAGGTCTGGTTCATCACCGGCGCGTCGCGCGGCTTCGGCCGCGAATGGACGGTCGCCGCGCTGGAGCGCGGCGACCGCGTGGCCGCCACGGCGCGCGACACAGCCACCCTCGACGACCTCGTGGAGCGCTACGGCGAGCGGATCCTGCCGCTGCGCCTGGACGTCACCGACCGCGCCGCCGACTTCGCCGCGGTCGCCGCGGCCCACGAGCGGTTCGGCCGGCTCGACGTCGTGGTCAACAACGCCGGTTACGGGCACTTCGGGTTCGTCGAGGAGCTCAGCGAGTCCGACGCCCGCGACCAGATGGAGACCAACCTGTTCGGGGCGCTCTGGGTCACCCAGGCCGCCCTGCCGATCCTGCGGGCCCAGGGCTCCGGGCACATCCTGCAGGTCTCCTCGATCGGCGGGATCAGCGCGTTCCCGCTGGTCGGGATGTACCACGCGTCCAAGTGGGCGCTGGAGGGCCTCAGCCAGGCGCTGGCCCAGGAGGTCGCCGGCTTCGGCGTCCGCGTCACCCTGATCGAGCCCGGCGGCTTCGCCACCGACTGGAGCGGCGCCTCCGCCCGCCACTCCGCCGCGCTGCCCGAGTACGCCGAGCTGCACGAGCAGGTCCAGGCGGCGCGCCGGCAGCGGATCGGCACCCCGGGCGACCCCACGGCCTCGGCGAGCGCCGTGCTGGCCGTGGTCGACGCCGACGAGCCGCCGCTGCGGATCTTCCTGGGGACGGCGCCGCTGGGCATCGCGACGGCGGACTACGAGTCGCGGCTGGCCACCTGGCGCGAGTGGCAGGACGTCGCGGCGAAGGCGCAGGGCGAGTAGGCGGTTGACGGGAGTTCGCGCCGGGGCGCGAACTCCCGCGCCCGACCCCTTGGACCGGCCGCGCCGGGTCTGGAACGGTCGGGGGCGTGGCTCCCCGCTCCCCCGCCTCCACGGCCCACGCCCCTGCGCCCCCGCTGACGGGGCGGAGAGCGCGGGGCACCGCGCGGGAGCACGACGGATGAGCGGGTCGCTGAGCGTGGGCCCCGGCGACGCCGTCGCGCTCGTCTCCCCGGCCAGCGCCTCGCCCCCGGAGGCGATCGCCCGCGCCCACCGGCTGCTGCGCAGCTGGGGCCTGCACGTCGTGCGCGAGGCCCACGGGCCCGGCAACGGTGCCCCCGCCCGCCCGCTGAGCTACCTGGCGGCGCCGGACGCCGACCGCCTCGCCGAGTTCCAGGCCGCGTGGGACGACCCCGACGTCCGGGCGGTGGTGTGCCTGCGCGGCGGGTACGGCACCCAGCGCATCGTCGACGGCATCGACTGGGACCGCGGGCGCAAGCTGCTGGTCGGGTTCAGCGACATCACCGCGCTGCACCTCGCGCTGTGGACCGCGACCGGCCTGCCGAGCCTGCACGGCCCGGCCGTCGGCGGGCGCGCCGCCGGCCCGACAGCGGCGGCTGCCGAGTCGCTGCGCCGGGCGATGGCGTCGTTCGGCACCAGCGCCACGGTCCGCGCGGTGCCGACCGAGCCGACGTTCGCCCTGCGCAACGGCACCGGGACGGTGCAGGGGGTGCTGCTGGGCGGGAACCTCGCGGTGCTGGCCACGAGCCTGGTCGAGCCGCGCTCCTGGACCGGCACCGTGCTGCTGCTGGAGGACGTGGACGAGCCGCCGTACCGGGTCGACCGCTGGCTGACGTTCCTGGGGCGCTCGGGCGTGCTCGGGCAGGTGTCGGGGGTGGCGCTGGGGCGGTTCAACGGCAGCGCCTACAGCGGGGAGACCACCCGCAGGGTGCTCGCCGTGCTCGACGACCGGCTGCGCCACTTCGGGGTGCCGTTCGTCGGCGGGTTCCCGGTGGGGCACGGGCCCGGCGCCGTCACCGTGCCGCTCGGCCAGCCCGCGACGCTCGACCTCGACCGCGGCGCGCTGCGGCTGGCCGGCGGGTCGGGCTGATCCACCGCGGCGGTACCGTCGCGACCCGTTCCGGTGGAGGGGTCCGGCCGTGCGCGTGCTGATGGTGTCGTGGGAGTACCCGCCGGTCGTCGTCGGCGGGCTGGGGCGGCACGTCCACGCGCTCGCCACCGAGCTCGCCGCGGCCGGGCACGAGGTCGTCGTGCTGTCGCGGCAGCCGTCGGGCAGCGACGCCGGGACCCACCCCACCACCGACGCGGCCGTCGAGGGCGTCCGGGTGCTGCGCGTGGCCGAGGACCCGGCCCACCTGGAGTTCGGGGCCGACCTGGTGGCCTGGACCCTGGCCATGGGCCACGCGCTGGTGCGCGCCGCGCTCACCCGGCTCGGCGACTGGCGGCCCGACGTCGTGCACGCCCACGACTGGCTGGTCGCCCACCCGGCCATCGCCCTGTCCGACGTGCTCGACGTGCCGCTCGTGGCCACGATCCACGCCACCGAGGCCGGGCGCCACGCCGGCTGGCTGTCGGCCGCGCTGAGCCGGCAGGTGCACTCGGTGGAGTGGTGGCTCGCGCACAGCGCCGACGCGCTGATCACCTGCTCGCGGGCCATGCGGGCGGAGGTGGCCCAGCTGTTCGACCTCGACCCGGAGCCGATCGCGGTGCTGCGCAACGGCATCTCCCCGCGCCGCTGGCGGGTGCCGGCCGCGCGGGTGGCCGCGGCGCGGGCGCGCTTCGCTCCGGACGGGCGGCCGTTCCTGCTCTACTTCGGCCGCCTGGAGCACGAGAAGGGCGTGCAGGACCTGGTCGCCGCGCTGCCCCGCATCCGCGCCGCGCACCCGGGCGCGCGGCTGGTGGTCGCCGGCACCGGGTCGATGGCCGACCGGCTCGTCGAGGTCGCCCGCCGCGGCCGGGTGCGGCGAAGCGTGCTCTTCCCGGGGTACCTGCCCGACGCCGAGCTGGCAGCGGCCGTCGCCGCCGCCGACGCGGTGGTGCTGCCCAGCCGCTACGAGCCGTTCGGGATCGTCGCGCTGGAGGCCGCCGCCGCGGGCGCGCCGCTGGTGGCCTCCAGCGCGGGCGGGCTGGGCGAGGTGGTGCGGGAGGGGGAGACCGGGGTGTCGTTCCCGCCGGGGGACGTCGGGGAGCTGGCCCGGGCGGTGGGCCGGGTGCTGGGCGATCCGGCGGCGGCGGCGCGGCGGGCCCGACGGGCGCGGGCGAGCCTGGGGACCGACTTCGACTGGGGGCGGATCGCCGCGGACACGGCCGCTGTCTACGCGTCGACCGGCCGGGGCACCCGCGTGGAGCTGCCCCGGCCCAAGATCCCGACGGGCAACGCGTTCACCGTCGGGCGGGGCTGACAGGCCCCTGTGACGTGCTCAGCTCAGGCCGCGTCCTCGGCGAGGATGATCTTGGCGGCGGCGTCGGGGTACTCGTCCGCGAGCTCGGCCACGAGGTCGTCGCGGTCCTCGGCGATCGCGGAGTTGACCGCGGCGGTGTACTCCTGGTCGAGTGCGAGCAGGCGGCGCACGGTGGTGTCCTTCACGGTTGACCTTCCTCAGTCGGTACTACGGGTGTGCCCGGCGTCCAGTAGAACGTTGTCGATCTCACCGCTGTTACCGATCTTGGCGCAGCTCACATCGATTCCGAGCGGTTTAAGGTGCGGTTCACCTCGGCTTGGTCCCCGTCGGGCGATCGGGTGCGCGAACGCGTGGTCGTCCTCTCCGTTGTACCGCTCCGGGCGTGTGCCGGAGCGGCCCGACGGGTAGCCGGGCGCATGCGCATCGAGGAGTCCCGCGACGGCGGTCCGGAGCCCAGGTCCCAGTCCGAGGAGGACCGCGTCGTGTCCCGTCGCGTGGACAACCCGACGCAGGCGACCGAGGAGGACGAGCGCGCCTACGCCGCCGCCGACCCCGGCTCCCGCCCCGACCCCAACCACCCGGCGCCCGACGGTGCCGGCACCACCGAGCGCGCCGACCGCGACCTGGCCACCGAGTCCGACGAGCCCACCCGCAGCGAGTGACCCCGTCGAGAACGAGGTTGCCGCCGTTTTGGACCGGTCCAAACGACAACAGCTTCGTTCTCGACGGGGTTAGGGTCGGGGGGTGCCGGGGCTGATCATCGACACCGACCCGGGCGTCGACGACGCCGTGGCGATCATGCTGGCGCTGGCCTCGCCGGAGGTCGAGCTGCTGGCGGTGTGCACGGTGTTCGGCAACGTCGCGCTGCCCGACACCACGGCCAACGCCGGGCGGGTCCTCGCGCTGTGCGACCGCGAGGACGTGCCGGTCGGCGCCGGGGCCGCGCGCCCGCTGGTGCACCCGCAGCGCGAGCGGGCCGCCCGCTGGCACGGCGACGACGGGCTGGGCGGGCGGGCCGCCGCGCTGCCGCCGCCGCGGAGCGCACCCGATCCGCGCGGCGCCCTCGGGCTGGCCGCCGACGTGCTGCGCGCCGCCGACGAGCCGGTGACGATCGCCGCGATCGGGCCGCTGACCAACGTGGCCCTGCTGCTGGCCGTGCACCCCGACCTCGCCGAGCGGATCGCGCGCATCGTGGTGATGGGCGGCGCGCTCGGCGCGGGCAACACCTCCGGCGTGGCCGAGTTCAACGTGCACTGCGACCCGGAGGCCGCCCACCGGGTGCTCACCCAGACCGACGTGCCGGTGACGATGGTCCCGCTGGACATCACGCTACGCTGCCCGGCCGAGCCGGCCTGGCTGGCCGAGCTGGCCGCGTCCGGGCGGCGCGGGCACGAGCTCGACGAGATCATCACGCACTACCGCGCGGCCTTCCGGGCCCGCTACGGCCGCGACGCCGTCGCCGTGCACGACGCCGTGGCCGTGCTGGAGGCCATCCGCCCCGGCTCGCTGAGCACGACGCCGCTGCGGATCGACGTGGCCTGCGACCTGGGCCCGGCCCGCGGCGCCACCGTGCCGAGCCCGCCGGCGGCCGAGGGGGCCGCCGTCGACGTCGCCACCGACGTCGACCCGCCCGCCGTCCTGGGCGAGATCCTGGCCCGCCTGCGCACCCTCGGCTGACGCCCGTCAGCGGCGGTCGTCGCGGTGCCCGCGGGCGCGGCGCACGGCCACCGCCAGCGCGCCGGCCACCAGCCCCCACAGCGCGTTGACCGCCAGCACCGGCACGATCGCGATCGGCACGGCCAGCGGGCCCCGCAGCTCGCCGGTGAGGACCGGGGACAGGACCGCGGACAGCAGGATCGACAGCACCGCGTAGGTGAGGCCGACCATCACCAGGGTCAGCACCGGGTGGGCCACCCCGGTGAGCCCGACGACGGCGATCCAGACCAGGGAGATCGCGAGGGTGGCCGCGATGGCGACCGCGGGCGGCTCCTCGATCCCGGTCTGCGTGCCGATGATCCGGATCAGCGGCCGGAGCAGGGCGAGCGCGCCCAGCCCGAGCACCAGCGGCCAGTGCAGGCTCCTGAGGTTCTCCACGACCCCGACGCTAGGAACCGGGGGGCGCCCGGCGGATCGGCCGGGGCTCTCGACCTCGGTCGAGCGCGCACGGCGACGGCGTACGTCGAGAGGCGACAGCGCCCGGTGCACCGGGCCGATGTCCGGCGCGCGGATCGGCTCTAGCCTCGGGGCATGGGTGCTGGTGGGGCCGTCGCGACCGGCGGCGGCGAGCGGGTGCCGCCGCTCGTCGTGGACGCGCTGCTGGGCGCAGCGGTGGCCATGGCGATCGCGCTGATCGTCGCCGCGGACCAGGGTGGCGACCGCCCGCCCGACGCCGTGGCCTACCTGTTCGCGCTCGGCTTCGGCGCGCTGGTGCCGTGGCGGCGGCGGGCGCCGCTGGTCGTGCTGTGGGTGACCGTCCTGGCGATGTTCGCGTACTACACCTTCGAGTACCCGCCGATCGGCGTCGCGCTGCCGGTGGCCGCCGCGCTGTTCTCGGCGGCCGACGCCGGGCGCACCGGCTGGGCGGTCGTGGCCGGGGTGGTGGTCCTGGTCGTCTCGATCGTGTTCCGGCTCGAGGAGGGCACCCCGGTGGGGCTGCTGCTGGGCTACGAGGCCGTGTCGAACACGGCGCTGATCGCCGCGGCCACCGCGCTGGGCTCCAGCGTGCGCGGGCGCCGCATCCAGGCCGCGCAGCAGGCCGAGATCACCAGGCTGACCGCGCAGGCCGTGGCCCGCGAGACCGAGGCGCGGATGCGGCGCGAGCGCGAGCGCATCTCGCGCGACCTGCACGACACCGTCGGCCACACCATGGCGGTGATCTCGCTGCAGGCCGGGGTGGCGGCCGAGGCGATCGGCGACGGGCACCCGGTGGCGGGCGAGGCGGTCGAGAAGATCCGCACGGCGGCCGGGCACACCCTGCGCGAGGTCCGGTCGATGGTGCGCGTGCTGCGTGCCGCGACCGGGTCGGAGCCGGCCCCGGCGCCCCCGGTGCTCTCCCTGGCCGCGCTGCCCGACCTGGTCGGCCCGGTCCGGGAGGCGGGCGTCGCGGTGACGACGCTGGTCGACGTCGACCCGGCGGCGCTGCCCCCACCGGTCGACGCGGCCGCGTACCGGGTGCTGCAGGAGGCGCTCACCAACGTGGTGCGCCACTCCGGGGCGCGGCGGGCGCGGGTGCGCGCCCGGCTCCGCGGCGGGGAGCTGCACCTGACCGTCGTCGACGACGGGCGCGGCGCCTCCGAGTCCGCTCCCGTCGCCGGGCACGGGCTGACGGGCATGGGCGAGCGGGTGCGGCTGCTCGGCGGCGTCCTGCGCACGCGCTCGGGCCCGGGGTTCGCCGTGCACGCCCGCATCCCGGTCGGGGAGGCCGGATGATCCGGATCGTGGTGGTCGACGACCAGGAGCTCGTGCGCACCGGCCTGCGCGCGCTCGCCGAGCACGAGGGCGACATCGAGGTCGTCGCCGAGGCCGCCGACGGGCGCGGCGGGCTCGCCGCCGTGCGCCGGCACCGGCCCGACGTCGTGCTGATGGACATCCGCATGCCCGTCATGGACGGGCTCGACGCCACCGCGGCGATCGTCGCGGACCCGGCCCTGTCCGGCGTGCGGGTGGTCGTGCTGACGACCTTCGACGACGACGAGGACGTCCTGCGGGCGGTCCGCACCGGCGCCTCGGGCTACCTGCTCAAGGACATCACCCCCACCGACCTGCGCAAGGCCGTGCGCACCGTGGCCGCGGGCGACTCCCTGCTCGACCCGGCGATCACCGGGCGGGTGCTGGCCGAGCTGGCCGACCGCCTGCACCACCGCCCCCGGCCCGACCTGCTCGACGGGCTGACCGGGCGGGAGCGCGACGTGCTGCGCCGGGTCGGGCTCGGCGAGTCGAACGCCGAGGTCGGCGCGAGCCTGCACCTGAGCCCGGCCACCGCGCGGACCTACGTCAGCAGGCTGCTGACCAAGCTGGGCGCCCGCGACCGCTCCCGCCTGGTGGTGATCGCCTACGAGTCGGGCCTGGTGGCACCCGGGCGCGACGACGGCTGAGCCGGCCTCAGGCCAGGCCGTTCTCGATGGCGTAGCGGACCAGCGCGGCGCGCCCGGTCAGGCGCAGCTTGCGCAGCATGTTCTGCACGTGGTTCTCCACCGTGCGCTGCGAGAGCACCAGCCGGGCGGCGATCTGCTTGGCGGTCAGGCCGTCGACGACGAGGCGCAGGACATCGGCCTCGCGGTCGGTGAGCCGGGCGGCCGCGTCGTCGTCGGACGAGCTGACCGACTGCAGGACCAGCTCGGCCAGCCCGGGGCTGAACACCGCCGCCCCGGCCACCGTGCGGAGCGCGGCGTCGGCCAGCTCGCCCGCGTCCAGCACGACGCTCGTGGCGCCCGCCCCCACCGCGGCCAGCACCGCGGCGTGCCGCTCGGCGTCGGGCCCGACCGGGCCGACCAGCGCCAGCACCGGCACCCGCGGAGCCGCCTCGACGACCGCGGCCACCGCGGACGGCCCGGCCGCCAGCGCGACGACCACCAGGTCGGGCGGGTCGGCGACGACGGCGGCGGCCGCCTCGTCGGGTGTCGTGGCCCGGTGCACGGGCTCCAGGCCTGCGGCCGTCAGCGCGGCGACGGCGCCACCGGCGGCGCCGTCGGACGCCCCGGCGACCATCAGCAAGCGGCAGTCCCCCATTCCTCGGATACTGCCAAGTCACCGGGCCGGGGACACGACCCTCACCCGTTCAGCCGTGGATGGCTACTCGTCGGTCAGCCCCTGCTCGATGGCGTAGCGGACCAGCTGGGCCCGGTTGTGCAGCTGCAGCTTGCGCAGCGTGTTCTGCACGTGGCTCTCCACGGTGCGGTGCGAGACCACCAGCCGCTCGCCGATCTGCTTGGCCGTCAGGCCCTTGGCCACCAGGCGCAGCACGTCGGTCTCGCGCTCGGTGAGCACCGGGGCGGCCCCGGCCGGGCCCTCCGGCTCGTCGGCGAGCCTGCGGTACTCGCCCAGCACCAGCCCGGCCAGGCCCGGGGTGAAGACCGGGTAGCCCTCGGCCGTGCGGCGCACGGCGTCGATCAGCTCCTGCACGCTGGCCGACTTGACCAGGTAGCCGGTGGCGCCCGCCTTGACCGCCTGCAGCACGTCGGCGTGCTCGCCGCTGGCCGAGAGCACCAGCACCTTCGTGTCGGGCAGCTTGTCCAGGATGGCCTCGGTGGCGTGCACGCCGGAGCGGGCGCCGAGGTTGAGGTCCATCAGCACCACCCGGGGGCGCACGGCCAGCGCGATCCGCACCGCGGCGTCGGCGTCGGGCGCGGTGGCCACGACCTTGAGCCCCCGCTCGTCGAGGTCGCGCGCGACCCCTTCGCGCCACATCGGATGGTCGTCGACGACCATCACGGTGATCGCGTCACCGCCGGTGGACGACTGTTCGCTCATTCCGTGCCACTCCCGCCCGTGGAACCCTGATGATCCAGTCCGTGCCGCGCCCCGGCGCGGTGTCGCAGGAGATCGTGCCACCCAGGTCCATCACCCGACCGCGCATGGACTTGGCCACCCCGAGCCTGCCCTCCGAGGCCGCCGCCTCGAGCCTGCCCGCGGGGATGCCGGGGCCCTCGTCGCGGACGCTGATCTCCACGCCATGGCCGACGTCCTCCAGCAGCACCCAGGCCGGCGCGTCCGGCCCGACGTGCAGGGCCACGTTGGCCAGCGCCGCGCCGACCACCCCGACGAGCTCGTCGACCACCCGGGCGGGCAGCTCGACCTTGTGCGCCGGGGTGGAGACGCTGATCCGCGCGGTGCTGAGCATGCGCAGGGCGGCGGCCAGGTCGCGCCGGCCCTGGGCGTCGGTCATGACCGGGCCGGTGGTCAGCAGCGTGCGCAGCGCGAACTCCTGCTCGCCCGCCAACCTGCCCAGCTCGCCGGCCTGCCCGCCCACCTCGGCGCCGCGCCGCTTGACGTAGCCGAGCACCTGCAGGACGCCGTCGTGCACCTCGCGGGCCAGCCGCTCCCGCTCGGCCATCGACGCCTCGTGCGTGATGGCCTCGCGCAGCCGCTCGCCGGAGCGGCGCAGGACGGTCGCCGCGTAGCCGACCGTGAGCCCGGCCAGGATCATCAGCTGGATGTCGCCCAGCTCGGTCTCCATCCGGGCCTGGAACGCCACCAGCGCCCCGGCCACCGCCACCGCCGAGAGCAGCCCGCCGCGCACCCCGTAGGCCAGCGCGCACGCCAGCACCGCGCCGGACGTCCAGATCGAGCCCATCACCGGGGCGTCGGCCGCCAGCTGCTGCGGCGACTGGACCAGCGGGGTCGTGGCCATCACGGCCACCGTGACCAGCACGTCGGCGATGGCGACCAGGCGCCGGTCGGGTCGGCCGCCGACGTACCAGATGCTGGTCAGCAGGGTCCAGCCGGCCATCGCCACCAGCACCGCGACCGCACCGGCCGGGGAGGCGAAGTCGTCGAGCCGCCACACCGTCACCGCGGCCGTGCTGGCCAGCGTCAGCGTCCGGTAGACGAGCATGCCGCGCCACAGCGGTTCGACGGGCCGCTGCATGTCGACCGCGGACGGCATGCCGGGGGCCGGGGCGGAGGTCGATGCGCTCACCCCCACATAGTGGCTGGTCGGCCCGCGCGGTGGATCGGTAGGACTACGCCTGTTGACGCGAACCCGTCACCCCGGGCCCCGCACCCGCAATCCGGTTGCCCCGCCGGGTCCACCGGACAGGTTCTGGCCGTGGTGATCGAGCTCCCCCCGCCGTACGACGACCTCACCTCATGGCGTCGCTGTCCGAGGAGCGCGCCGCGCGGCTGGTCCGGTTCCTGGCCCGCGGCCTGCGCGGCACCGTCCTCGACGTCGGCTGCGGGTGGGCCGAGCTGCTGCTGCGGGCGGGCGAGGCGGCCCCCGGCGCGCGCGGCGTCGGAGTCGACAGCGACGCCGCGACGATCGGCCACGGGCGCCGGCTGGCCCCGACCCGAGCGAACGGCGCGTTCGCCCAGCC
>NZ_JAGSOV010000078.1 GCF_023898865.1 Pseudonocardia humida | reverse complement strand
CGTCCCGACCCCCGCCAGCGTGGCACCGGGGTCGGGTTGGCGCGGTGTGGCGGGGGCCGGGCCGGCCATGCACGCTGCGCGTGCCGACGCGACGGCAGGGGGCACTTCTCCGGGGACCGGCGAGGGATCGGGGAGATGGCGGGGTCCGGCGGGGTCCCGGGGCACCGCGCGCACCGTGTGGCCACCGCGCACACGTCGGGAGGTGTGCGCGGTGGACGCTGGGTGCGCGCGGTGACGACTGGTGTGCGTGGTGCGGGGAAGGGGTGGGCGGTGCGGGTCGTGACCCTCAACGTGCAGAACGACGAGGGCGATCCCCGGCGGGTCGGGTTGCTCAACCGGGTGCTCCGGGAGGTCGCCGCGGACGTGGTCGTGCTGCAGGAGGTGTGCTACCCCGGCCGCCGCGACCACCTCGCCGAGTTGCTCGCCGGCACCGGGCTGGTGCACACCACACACCAGGCCGACGTGCTGGGCCGCCCGCCGGCCGGGACGGAGCGCTTCGGGGGTGGCGCTGTCGCCACGCGGTGGGCGCACTCCGTGGTGGACGTCCGCGAACACCGGCCCCGGACGGCGACCGAGCGGCACTGGTGGGTCCTCGCCGTCGCCGTCACGGTCCCGGTGCTCGGTGATCTCCTGCTGGTCAGCCCGACGACCCCGTGGGAACCCGACGTCGAGGACGTGCGGGAGCGGGTGGCGGGTGAGGTACTCGACGTCGACGACCGGCACCGGAGGGCGCTGCCGACGGTCGTCGCCGGTGACCTGAACGCGGGGCCCGGTTCGGCGAGCCTGCGGGTGCTGGCGGGACGGTTCCGGGACGCCTGGGCGGTCGCGGGTGACGGGCCCGGGTACACGTGGTCGGTGGACAACCCGCTGGCGGCGGCGGAGATCGGCCGCCTGCTCGGCGAGCCGGGGCACCGGCGGCGCATCGACCACGTGCTGGTCGGTCCCGGGGCCCGCGTCGGGGCCGCCCGGTTGGTCGCCGACCGGCCCGTCGACGGGGTCTGGTTGTCCGACCACGCGGGGGTGCTGGTCGACCTCGATCCCGCGCCGGGGTGATCCGGTCGGGCTTCCCGCGGGCGCGGACCGCGTTGTATGGTCCGTCGTAGGTCAAGAGTGCCAGCGCCAAGCCCCGGCTCGCTGGCCGGCAACCCTCCTCCGCGGTGGGGTGCTCCGGGTGACGACCAGGCTGCCGCGACACCCGCGGCGGCAAGCGCGGACCCGTCCACGACCGGGTCCCGAACGGGTCCGGAGGACGCGATGACTGCCGTACTGCCCTGTGCCCCCACCACCGACCTGCCCGACCTGCCCGAGCTGGTCGGCGCCGACCTGCGGGTCCCGCTCGTGACCGGCGGGTGGGTGCGGGCGGCGAACCTCGACCTCGCGGCCAGCGCGCCCGCCCTGCGCGCGGTGGCCGACCACGTCGCCGAACTGCTGCCCCTGCACGCCAGCGTGCACCGGGGTGCGGGGTACGCCTCGCAGGTGTGCACCGCGGTCGTGGAGCGCGGCCGGGACGCCGTGGCGGCGTTCGTGGGCGCCCGCGAGGACGACGTCGTGGTGTGGACCCGCAACACCACCGACGCGCTGAACCTGCTGGCCGCCTGCGTGCCCGGGCCCGTGCTGCGGCTCGACCTCGAGCACCACGCCACGCTGCTGGCCTGGCGGTCGGGGCGGGTGCTGCAGACGGCGCCGACAGTGGAGCAGACCCTCGACGGCCTGGCTCGCGCGCTCGTCGAGGAGCGGTTCGCGCTGGTGGCGGTGACCGGGGCGTCGAACGTGACCGGCGAGGTGCCGCCGCTGCGGCGCATCGTGGAGCTGGCGCACGCGGCCGGGGCCCGGGTCGTGGTGGACGCCGCCCAGCTGGCCCCGCACCGGCGGGTCGACCTGGCCGCGACGGGCGCCGACTACCTCGCCCTGTCCGGGCACAAGCTGTACGCGCCCTACGGCGCCGGTGCGCTCGTCGGGCGCCGCGACTGGCTCGACGCCGCCGAGCCGTACCTGGCCGGGGGCGGGGCCGTCACCGCCGTGGGGGCCGTCGACGCCACCGGCGACACGCCCGCGACGTGGGCGCCCGCCCCGCACCGGCACGAGGCGGGCACCCCGAACGTGCTCGGCGTAGCCGCGCTTGCCCGGGCCTGCCGGGTCCTCGACGGGGTCGTCGACACGATCGCCCCGGCCCACGAGCGGGCGCTGCTGGCCCGGCTGGGCGAGGGCCTGGCCACCGTGGCGGGCGTGCGGCCGCTGCGGATCTGGCCGGACGCGGCCGACCGCGTCGCGGTCGTCTCGTTCACCGTCGACGGCGTGGCCCCCGGCCTGGTCGCCGCCTACCTGTCGGCCGAGCACGGCATCGCCGTGCGCGACGGCAAGTTCTGCGCCCACCCGTTGGTCGACCGGGCCGCGGGCGCCGGCGGCGCCGTGCGGGCGAGCTTCGGGCTCGCCGGCACCACCGAGGACGTCGACCGGCTGGTCGGGGCGCTGCGCGAGCTCGTCGAGCGCGGCCCGCGCTGGGACTACGCGGTCGTCGACGGCCGCTGGGCGCCCACGCCCGACCCGCGCGACCTCGACCCGCTCGGCGTCGGCCGGGCGGGCGGGACGCCGTCCTGCGGGTCGCGGTAGAGCGCGGCCGACAGGCCCAGCAGGCCGATCGGCCCCACCAGGAAGCCCAGCGAGATGACCCACTCGGGGTGAGGCCGCGGCTCCAGGGCCAGCGGCTCGTCCGCGAGGTCGCCCGGGGCGCCGCCAACCGGGAGATCGCCGCGCGGCTGGTGGTCAGCGAGGGCACGGTGAAGAACCACGTGTCGCACATCCTGGCGCGGCTCGGCCTGCGCGACCGCACCCAGGCGGCGCTGCACGCCCGCGACCACGGGCTGCGGTGAGCCGATCGCTCAGCCGGGCGGGGTGCGGCGGGGCACCACGGCCCAGACCGACTTGCCGTCCAGGTGCGGGGTGACCCCCCAGGACCGGCTGACCCCGGCCACCACGACCAGGCCCAGCCCGCGGGCCAGCTCCGGCAGCGCGTCGGTTCGCTCCGGCGCGGCGGCGGGGTCGTAGTCGCGGACCGCGACGCGCAGCGACTCCGCGGCGCTGGTGACGGTCAGCACGCTGGCCGTGCGGGCGTGCACGATCGCGTTGGTGACCAGCTCGGAGGCCACGATCTGGGCGGCCGACGCGGCGTCGTCGTCCGCGACCTCCCAGTCGCGGCAGACCGCCTCGACCACGTACCGGGCCCACCTGGCCGCGTCGGGCTCGTACTCCAGCTCGGTGCGCCTGCTCAGCCGCCGCGGCCGCAGCTCCAGCATCCGCAGCGCCGCGTCCTCCGTGTCGGCCAGGTGGACGGCCTCGGTCAGGTACGGGGCCGCGCGCAGCACCCGGACCGTGGCCGGACGGGCGCCGAACAGCACCAGCCGGGCCTCCGGCCAGCCGCACAGCGAGGCCAGGGCCATCGGGAACACCTCGACGGCGGACGGGAAGGCGATCCGCAGCCCGGAGACGTCCACCAGCACGCGACCGCGGTCGGCGACCTGCTGCTCCAGCACGGCCCGCAGCCGGGGCGCCGAGCGCAGCGTCAGCTCGCCGTCGACGGTGAGCACGACCGCGGCCCCGGTCTCCCGGGCGGCGATCGTCATCCCCTCCGGCAGCGCGTACGGCTCACGAGACACCTCGGCCACCCCCGATCCCCCGGCCGGCGGGGCCCCGCGCAGACGACCATCCGGCGTATCGCGCCATCGGCCCGCAGGCGTGGCGGCGGCGAGTGAGCATGGGCGGCCCGGTTCCTTGTCGCACCGGCCTCGTGCCCTGGGTGCTCAAGGCGGCCGGTCCATCTTTGTAGCAGTCCCGTCACTCGAGCGCAGGCGAACGTCGCCGAGGTGTCCGTCGATCCGGGGAACCCCCACCGCGGCGGCCCCGCCTTACGGTGGGGCATGCGCCGCGTCCGCGACGGGACGGCGCCCCGGCCGGCCTGCCGCTGAGCTCAGGCCACTGCCCGGGCCCGCCTCGACGTCGATGTCGTCGGCGCCCATCGGCTCGCGGCAGTGCGCGCAGACGAGCTCCACGTGGCTGACCCGCCCGCACGCCCGGTGCCGGTAGAGCACCGGCGGCCCGGCCTCCCCCGCCGTCCACCGGTCGCCCCAGCGGACCATCACCATGAGGACCTCGACCAGCTCGGTGCCCTTGGCGGTGAGCCGGTACTCGTACCGCGCCGGGCGCTCGCTGTAGCGGTGGCGCTCGAGCACCCCGCTATCCTCCAGCCAGCGCAGCCGCTCGGTGAGCACCTTGCGGGAGATGCCCAGGTCGGCCTGGAGCTGGTCGAAGCGGCTGATCCCGACGAAGACGTCGCGCAGGATCAGCGGCGACCACGGCTCCCCCGCCACGTCGAGGGTGCGGGCGATCGAGCAGGCCATGTCGCCGAACCGGGTGCGTTGCACGGCCCCACCCTAGACGTCCGAGTTCCCTCGAGGAACCTCGCCTGCTACCGTCGCCCGGTCAGTTCCCTGAAAGAACGGAGCAGGTCATGGACAGCCACCAGGACTTCCTCGCCCAGCCCCGCGTCGCGGTGCTGGCCGTCGAGGCCGCCGCCGGACGCCCCCCGCTGACCGTGCCCGTCTGGTACCACTACGCCCCCGGCGGCGACGTCACCTTCTTCACCGGCACGCAGGGCCGCACGGCCCGCAAGAGCCGCCTGCTGGAGCGGGCCGGCCGGTTCAGCCTGAACGTCCAGCACGCCGAGATGCCGTACCGGTACGTCACGGTGGAGTGCACGGTCACCGCCGTCGAGCGGCGCCCGTCCGCCGAGCAGGCGTACGCGATCACGAGCCGGTACCTGCCGGAGGACGCGGCGCGGGGGGTGGCGGAGGAGGAGACCGCGGACCCCGACAACACCTTCGTGCTGTACGCCGGGCGGCCCGACCGGTGGCTGACCGGGGTGTTCGACTAGCGCGCCCTCAGTACCCCGGCGCCCGCTCCCCGTCGCTCTTCTCCGGGTCCTCCACCCGCACGTGCACCTTCGGCACGTCGATCGTCACCACGGTCACGGCCAGCCGGTGCACCCCCGCCTCGGCCGGCGTGAAACGCCCGTACCAGGGCACCCACCCGCAGCTCGACCGCCGGCACTCGACGTCGTGGTGCACCGGTTCGTCGATGTACGACCGGCCGCTCGGGCCGTCGAGCCGGACGATCAGTTCGGCCGGGGAGCCGGCGTCGTCGGTCACTTCGGTCTCCACGACCGGGTTGACCAGCACCGTGTGCTCCACGCCGGGATGCTCGACGACGACGTCGAAGAACCGCACCGGCGCGGCCGGGTCGTCGAGGCGCACGCCGCGGGAGCCCTCGGCGACGACCTCGAACAGGGTGGTGCGGGCGTTGACCGAGTCGAGCGCGTAGGCGCCCCAGCCGAAGAGCGCGGAGAACGCGACCACCCCCGCCGCGACTCCCCACGGAGCCTCGCGGAGGCGGTCGCCCGCGCGCAGCGACACGACGATCGGCGCCGCGCCGATCAGGACCCCGACTCCCAGCAGCGCCAGGAACAGCAGCACGCTCGTGGACACGCCGGGAATGTACGGTCGCGGCGGGTCTGCGCCGTCCGTGGAAACACGGAGGACGTCCGCGCGCCGCCTCGGCAGTATCGGTGGGTGTTCCTGACCATCAGCCTCACCGGTTCCCCCGGCACCGACGCGACCGACCTCGGTTTCCTGCTGCACAAGCACCCCGAGCGCCCTCAGTCGCAGTCGTTGGCCGTGGGCACCGCGCACGTCTTCTACCCGGAGGCGACGGCGCGGCGGTGCACGGCGGCGCTGCTGCTGGAGGTCGACCCGGTCGGGCTGGTGCGGGGCAGGCGGCGCGGCGACGCGTTCGCGCTCGGCAACTACGTGAACGACCGGCCGTACGCGGCGTCGAGCCTGCTGGCGGTGGCGCTCGGCCGGGTGTTCCGCACCGCGATGGGCGGGCGCTGCGACGCCCGACCGGAGCTGGTGGGGCGGGCGCTGCCGCTGGAGGTGCGGGTGCCCGCGCTGCCCTGCCCCGGCGGGCCGGAGGCCGCGCGGGAGTACTTCGCGCCGCTCGGGTGGCGGGTGTCGGCGGGGGCGGTGCCGCTGGACGCGACGGTGCCGGAGTGGGGCGAGTCGCGCTACGTCGACCTCACCCTGACCGGGGAGGTCCGCCTCGCCGACGCGCTGAGCCACCTCTACGTGCTGCTGCCCGCGCTCGACGGGGCCAAGCACTACTGGGTCGGCCCGGACGAGGTCGACAAGCTGGTGCGGGCGGGGTCGGGGTGGCTGGGCGCGCACCCGCACCGGGGCCGCATCACCCGCCGCTACCTGGACCGGCGGGAGAGCCTGACGCGCGCGGCGCTCGCCCGGCTCGCCGAGGTCGACGACCTGGAGCCGGAGGCGCTCGACGACGCCGTGCCCGCGGACGAGGCGGTCGAGGCGGTGCAGCGGCGGGTGCCGCTGGCCCGGCTGCGGCGGGCCGCGGTGCTGGAGGTGCTGCGGGCCGCCGGGGCGCGCCGCGTCGCCGACCTGGGTTGCGGCTCCGGTGCCCTGGTCGCCGAGCTGCTGGCCGAGCCGGCGTTCACCGACGTGGTCGCGGTCGACGTGTCGGCGCGGGCGCTGGAGGTGGCCGCCCGCACGCTCCGCCTGGACCGGATGGGGCCGCGGCAGCGCGACCGGCTGCGGATCTTCCAGTCGTCGCTGGTCTACCGCGACGAGCGGCTGGCCGGGCTGGACGCGGCGGTGCTGGTGGAGGTGGTCGAGCACGTCGACCCGTCGCGGCTGGGGGCGCTGGAGCGCTGCGTGTTCGGTTCGGCGGCGCCGGGCACGGTCGTCGTGACCACGCCCAACGTCGAGTACAACGTGCGCTACGAGACGCCGGCGCCGGGCCGGTTCCGGCACGCCGACCACCGCTTCGAGTGGACTCGCGCGGAGTTCGCCGCGTGGGGGGCGCGCGTCGCCGAGCGCTACGGCTACACCGTGCGGCTGCTGCCCGTCGGCGAGGTCGACCCGGAGGTCGGCTCGCCCACGCAGCTGGCCGTCTTCACCCGCACGACCACCGAGGAGGAGGTGGCATGAGCACCCCCACCCCCGCGCCGGTCGAGGCGCCGGGCCGGGAGATCGCCGTGCCCGCGCTGAGCCTGGTGGTGCTCGTCGGGATCAGCGGGTCGGGCAAGTCGACGTTCGGGCGCGCCCACTTCCGGGCCACCGAGGTGGTGTCCAGCGACGCCTGCCGCGGGATGGTCGCCGACGACGAGAACGACCAGTCCGCCACCCCGCAGGCCTTCGAGCTGCTGCACTACATCGTGGGCAAGCGGCTGGCCGCGGGCAGGCTGACCGTCGTCGACGCCACGAACGTGCAGCCCGACGACCGCCGCAAGCTGGTCGAGCTGGCCCGCGAGCACGACGTCCTGCCGGTGGCGATCGTGCTCGACCTGCCCCAGCGGGTCTGCGCCGACCGCAACGCCGCGCGGCCCGACCGGCAGTTCGGCCCGCACGTGCTGCGCCGCCAGCGCGAGCAGCTGCGCCGCGGGCTGCGCGGGCTGGCCCGCGAGGGCTTCCGGGGGGTGCACGTGCTGCGCTCGCCGGAGGAGGTCGCCGCGGCCCGGGTCACCCGCAGCAGGCTGTTCAACGACCTGCGCCACGAGCAGGGCCCGTTCGACGTCGTCGGCGACGTGCACGGCTGCCGGGAGGAGCTGGAGGTGCTGCTCGGCGAGCTCGGCTACGTCGTGCGCCACGACGGCGACGGCCGCGCCGTCGGGGCCCGCCACCCCGCCCGGCGGCGGGCGGTGTTCGTCGGCGACCTGGTCGACCGCGGCCCGGACACCCCGGGCGTGCTGCGCCTGGTGATGGGGATGGTCGCCGACGGCGACGCGTTCTGCGTCTCGGGCAACCACGAGGCCAAGCTGGTGCGCGCGCTGCGCGGGCGGAAGGTGCAGCTCAAGCACGGGCTGGCGGAGTCGCTCGAGCAGCTGGGCGCGCAGCCGCCGGAGTTCACCGCGGCCGCCGAGGCGTTCATGGACGGGCTGATCTCGCACTACGTCCTGGACGGCGGGCGGCTGGTGGTCAGCCACGCCGGGCTCGTCGAGCGCCTCCAGGGCCGGGCGTCCGGGCGGGTGCGCTCGTTCTGCCTCTACGGCGAGACCACCGGGGAGACCGACGAGTTCGGGCGGCCGGTGCGCTACCGGTGGGCCGACGACTACCGGGGCAGCGCGACCGTGCTCTACGGCCACACGCCGGTGCCGACCGCGGAGTGGGTCAACAACACGATGTGCCTGGACACCGGCTGCGTGTTCGGCGGGGCGCTGACCGCGCTGCGCTGGCCGGAGCGGCAGGTCGTCGCGGTCCCGGCGGCGCGCGTCTACGTGGAGCCGGTCCGGCCGCCGGCCGCGGCCGCGCCGACCGGCCGCGACGCCGAGGTGCTCGACCTGACCGACGTGCTGTCGGCGCGGGTCGTCGAGACGGCCCACCACGGTCGGGTCGGGGTGCGCGAGCCGAACGCGGCGGCGGCGCTGGAGGTGATGAGCCGGTTCGCCGTCGACCCGCGGTGGCTGCTGTACCTGCCGCCGACGATGAGCCCGGTGGCCACGTCCACCCGGGAGGGGCTGCTGGAGCACCCCGAGCAGGCCTTCGAGGCCTACCGGCAGGACGGCGTGCGCGAGGTCGTGTGCGAGGAGAAGCACATGGGGTCACGGGCGGTCGTGCTGATCTGCCGCGACCTGGCGGCCGCGCGCGCCCGGTTCGGGGCCCCGGACGACGCGCTCGGCACGGTGTGGACGCGCACCGGGCGGCCGTTCTTCGGCCCGGACCTCACCGCGCGGCTGGTCGACCGGGTCCGGGCGGGCGCCGAGCGGGCCGGGCTGTTCGACGAGCTGGGCTCGCCGTGGCTGCTGCTCGACGCCGAGCTGCTGCCGTGGAGCGCGAAGGCGACCGCGTTGCTGCGCGAGCAGTACGCCGCGGTCGGCGCGGCGGCCGGGGCGTCGCTGCCCGCCGCCGCGGCCGCGCTGGCTGCGGCCGCGGCCCGCGGCGCCGACGTGGCCGAGCTGCGCGAGCGCACCGCCGGTCGGGCGGCGAACGCGGCCGCCTTCACCGCGGAGTACCGCCGGTACTGCTGGCCCACCGACGGGCTCGACGGCGTGCGGCTGGCCCCGTTCCAGGTACTGGCGGCCGAGGGCGCCGCCTTCCACGACCGCCCGCACGGCTGGCACCTGGCCATAGCCGACCGGCTCGTCGACGCTGATCCGCAGACCTTTCGCGCCACCCGCCGGCTGGACGTCGACACCGCCGACGAGGCGTCGGTGGCGCGGGCGTGCGGCTGGTGGGAGGAGCTGACCGCGGGCGGCGGCGAGGGCATGGTCGTCAAGCCGGCGGCCAACCTGGTCCGCGGCGGGCACGGCCTGGTCCAGCCCGGGCTCAAGGTCCGGGGCCGGGAGTACCTGCGGATCATCTACGGCCCGGACTACACCGAGCCGGCCAACCTGTCCCGGCTGCGCGAGCGCGGGCTCGGGCACAAGCGGTCGATGGCCGCCCGCGAGTACGCACTGGGGCTGGAGGCCCTGGAGCGGGTGGCCCGGGGCGAGGCGCTGTGGCGCGTGCACGAGTGCGTGTTCGCGGTGCTGGCCTGCGAGTCCGAGCCGGTCGACCCGAGGCTGTGAGGGATCAGGCGGCGGCGGTGAGGAGGGCGGCGGCGCCGGTGCAGGCCACCGTGCGGACGTGGTTCCACAGCGTCCAGCGGGTGGCGTAGACGCTCCAGAAGCCGTCGTCGTCGCCGGTACCGACCGCCGCCAGGCGGTTGTTGAGCGGCACGTTCAGCGCCATCGTCACGCCGAACCCGCCCAGCACGTACAGCGCGGCCCCGGCGACCCCGAGCACGTCGGTCGGCGCCAGCACCACCCGCGCCACGCACGCCAGCACCGTGCCCACGAACACGATCAGGAACGGCGCCCGGACGATCGTGGTGTTGATCGTCTGCATGCCCGCCACCCCGTGCCGGGCCGGCAGCCGGGCGAACGCCGGCATCACCGCCACCGAGAACGCGAAGAACACCCCGCCGACCAGCCCCGACCCGACCGCCGCCACGCCAGCCACCCAGTCCATGCCGCCCCCTCCCGGATCCATGTGAACCCCAGCGTGGCCGGTCGCCGGGGCCGCGGGAATGTCCGCGGGTCGCGCGGACGTGCGCGTGCGTCCAGGAGGTGTCGACGAGAAGTCGACGAGCGGCAGTCAGGCCGAACGGCCCTAGCGCTCGTAGCCCGTACGGGCTATCCACCTGGCCGCTCGTCGCTCGCGAGAGCTCTCTCGACCCATAACGCCGCACAGATCCTGCGGATGCGCTCCGGGTTGCCTACGTTCGCTTCCGGATCGATGACGGCCCGGTCACGAACAGGACACGGGGGCTCCCCACCCCGCCGGTCACCCCGAAACCGGATGTCCGGCCGGGCCGTCGATCCGGAAGGCAGGTACGTGGCTCGGCATCGCTCCCCCGAAGGCCGGCGCCCGCACCAGCCCTCGCCGCACGGGTACACCCCGACGGCGGACGGGCTGGCCGGCGCGCACCGGTCCAGCAACACCCCGCTGCGGCGGGGTGCCACCGCCATCGCCGTGGCGGGCGGCGCGCTCTCGCTCGTCGGCGCGGGTGTGCCCGTGGTCGTCCAGTCCGCGCACGACGCGAACGCGATCGAGGGCTCCCCCTACCGCGCCGCCGCGTTCAACGCGCTGCAGGTGTCCTCCGCCCCGGCCGACGACCCGCTCGTCGAGCCGGTCGCCGAGGCCCCGATCGCGCCGCTGGTCGCCCCGACCATGCAGCCGGTGGTCTGGACGCCGGAGCCCGACGTCGCGAACGGCGCGTCACTGGTCAAGGCCGTGCAGCTGGTCGAGCAGCAGGTCGCCGCGCAGGTCGAGGCCGACCGGATCGCCGCCGAGCAGGCGGCACAGGCCGCGCAGGCGGCGCAGGCCGCGCAGGCGGCGCAGGCCGCGCAGGACGAGGACTCGGGCGGCGGAGCCACCGGCTCCCCGGACTGCGGCATCGACACCTCCGGCCTCGGCGCGGTCAAGTCGAACGTGCGCGCGGCCGCGGAGTTCCTGGGCTGCCAGTTCGGCGAGCCGGCGATGCACGGCGTCGCGGGCCGCGCGGGCACCTCCGACCACCCGGGCGGTCGGGCCGTCGACTTCATGGTCGACCGGTCCACCGGCGACGGCCTCGCCCAGTGCGCGCTGGACAACCAGGAGGCCCTGGGCGTCAAGTACGTGATCTGGGAGCAGCAGATCAACCACGGCAGCGGCTGGAAGCAGATGGAGGACCGCGGCGGCGTCACGGCCAACCACTTCGACCACGTCCACATCTCGTTCGAGGCCGGTGCGGGCGGCGGCGGGCTGAGCGGCTGCTGATCACGCTCGTCGCACGGTTCGTCACGCTTAGCTCGCCAATCAGCGTAATGAGCTCGACTGAACGGCCTATCGTCTAGCGTCCGGGTCCGGATCTCCGAACGACCCGGACCAGCGCGGACCGGCACCGCTCCCCACGGCGCCGCCCCACCCCGGGTCACCCCACTCCGGAAGGGCCGCCCCACCCCGTGGACACCCGGTACCGCTCCGCGACGACCGCGGAACGCTCCCCCCGCGCCCGCCACCGCCCGACCCCGACCCGGCCGGAGGGCCGCCCGCTCGGCCCCTGGCCGCCGGCGCCCGGCGCCGGGCGCCCGGGTCATCGCGGCCCCGTCGCCACCCCCGTGCGGCCCGCTCAGGCCCCCGCACCGACCGGTAGGCCCGGGCTGCGACCGTCCGGAGTCGGGGCGTGCGCACCCGCCCGACCGCCCCTGGGGCACCCGGCCCCGCCGCCTCCCGGCCGCCCGGCCGGCCCCGCGGTATCGGCGGGCCATCGCCCTCCCGCCCTGTCCACGGCCCCGGCGACTCCGGAGGGCCCCGGACGGCAACG
The DNA here is from genome assembly GCF_023898865.1 of Pseudonocardia humida. GTDB lineage: Bacteria > Actinomycetota > Actinomycetes > Mycobacteriales > Pseudonocardiaceae > Pseudonocardia > Pseudonocardia humida. Next base: position 66,922 of record NZ_JAGSOV010000078.1, on the reverse strand, counting down.
GCCGGCCCACCGCGGGGCCCCCGCCCGCTTCGGCGGCCTCGCCTCCCTCGCCGCCGGCGCCATGGCCGCCGCCCTGCCCGCCGTGCCCGCGCTGGTCGCGCAGGCGCCCTCCGCGACCGCGCCCACCGCGATGGTGCTGCAGGCGGCCACCCCCGCTCCCCCGACCGACGCCGCGCCCCGGATGATCGCCCCGCTCGCCCCCGTGCCCGGCGACACCGCCCCCGAACCGCCCCTGCTCCGGGTGTCCGACCTGGTCAAGGCGGCCGGCATGGCCGAGGCCGCGCAGCAGCGGGTCGAGCGCGAGGCCGCCGCCCACTGCGCCGCCGACCTCGACGGCCTCGGCGCGGTCAAGCCGTGGGTCCGCTCCGGCGCCCGGTTCCTGTCCTGCCTCTACGACGAGCCGACACTGCACGGCGTCGCCTCCCGCGGCGGCAACTACTCCGACCACCCCAGCGGGCACGCCGTCGACCTGATGACCGGCCGCGAGCGCGGCGACCGGATCGCCGGGTGCGCCCTGGCCAACCAGGACGAGCTGGGCGTCGACTACGTGATCTGGCGGCAGCGCGTCAACTACGGCGACGGCTGGGAGCCGATGTCCGACCGCGGCGGCGCCACCGCCAACCACTTCGACCACGTGCACATCTCGTTCGAGCGGTCCGCCCCGGACGGCGACCCCTCGGCCGGGCTCTGCGACTGAGGCCGCTCAGGCGTCGTCCGGCGTGGCCTCGTGGCCGGGGCGCCCGTGCGTGCGGCGGCGCTGCTTCATCTCGGCCTCCAGGACGTGGCGCCGCCCGCCCATGGTCTCCTCGCGCACGGCCCGCTCCAGCTCGCGGAACGCGGCGTAGTAGCCGTCGTCGAACTCCTCGACGACCTGGAACGTCCAGCGCCCGGCCAGCACGTTGGCCCCGCGCAACCCGGTGCCGACCCGCTCGGCCAGCTCCTCGTGGCCGTTCGCGGCCAGCCCCTCGACGGCGTCGTCGAGCAGGAGGTCGGCCCGGCCGATCAGCTGGTGGAAGCTGTAGAGGTGGCCCCGGGCGCGCTCGAGGTACTCCAGCGCCTCGGACATGGTCCCCGCGGCCTGCACCAGCTCGTCGGAGGCGCCCTCTGGCCGGGAGTGCGCGGCGTCGACCGCGTCGCTGCTCACGGCACTGATCTTCCCGCCGTCCCCGGCCCGAAACCCCGATCGCCGCGGGCGAACAGCGCCGCTCTGGGCGAACACGGGCCCCCGGTGGGCGAACGGCGTCCTAGCCTCGGGGCCGACCACCGATCCCTGGAGGCAGCATGTCCACGCAGTTCCGCCCGTTGGTCCCCGTGCTCCCCGGTGGCGGTCCCGGGGCGCACCGGGCGGTGCCGCGGCAGGCCCACGAGCCGCCGCGCCCGCCGTTCCCCCCGCCGTCGCCGCAGCGGCCGCCGCGGCCCGACCCGCAGCCCCTGCCGCCCGGCGTCACCACCGTGCTGCACGCCCCCGCGGCCTCGGGCGTCCCGGACCCCGTGGTGGACCGGCTGCTGGCCGAGCGGATCGTGTTCCTCGGCCAGGAGGTCGACGACGCCGTGGCCAACCGGATCTGCGCGCAGCTCCTGCTGCTGGCCGCCGAGGACCCGGAGCGCGACATCGCGCTCTACATCAACTCGCCGGGCGGCTCGGTGACCGCGGGCATGGCCATCTACGACACGATGCGGCTCGTCCAGCCGGACGTGGCGACCTGGGCGCTCGGGTTCGCCGCGTCGATGGGGCAGTTCCTGCTCACCGCGGGCACCCCCGGCAAGCGGCACGCGCTGCCGCACGCCCGCATCCTGATGCACCAGCCGTCGGCCGGGATGGGCGGCAACGCCGCCGACATCGCCATCCGGGCCGGGGTGTACTCGGCGATGAAGCGCGAGATCGCCGAGCTGATCGCCGGGCACACCGGGCAGAGCTTCGAGACGATCACCGCCGACTCCGACCGGGACCGCTGGTTCACCGCCGCCGAGGCCCGCGACTACGGCCTCGTCGACCACGTAGCCACCCCCTGACCCCGTCGGACGGGGAGGACGAGGGTGGTGAGGAGGCGGGGGAGGTCGGCGGCGGGGTCGGCGGTGAGGCCGGTGTGCACGGGGCCGGCCTGCACCACCGTGCTGCGCGGGGCGGTGAGCCGGCGGAAGCGGCGGCCGCGGTCCTCCTCGCCCGCCGGCCCGGCCAGCCGCGCCGTCTCCGCGGAACCGGTGGCGCACTGCGCGGCGACGGCGGCGAGCAGGCAGCCGATCGCGTCCGCGTCGGCGTCCGGGTCGAGCGCGGACAGCCGGGCTGCGTCGAGCCGCACGGCCGCACCCAGGTAGTCCAGCGCGCGGCAGTACAGCAGCACCCCGGCGTTGATCGACTCACCGCGCTCCACGCGCGGCACCACCCGCAGCACGGCGTACTCGAAGGCGTGACGGGACGGCGACGGCTCGCTCATGCCCGCCGTCCCAGCCGCTGGGCGATCCAGGCCGGCGGGCGCGTCGCCGGGACCGTCCGGTCCTGCCCCCCGACCACCGCGGCCGCGACGCCGGGCAGCCAGTCGCCGCGGGCGTCGCGGCGGGCCAGCAGCCGGCGGACGTAGGCGGCGCGCACGTCGTCGGGGCCGGCGAAGCCGGGCTCGTCGGCCAACCAGCCGTCGGGCACCGCGGCCACGACGCCGGCCAGCAGCTCCTCGGTGACCAGCGGCGCGAGGGCGGCGTCGGCGGCGGCCAGGTCGGGCGCGCAGCCCAGCAGCACGTGGGCGCCCGCGTCGTAGGGCCTGCGGACCCAGGCGTCCGCGCTGGACCAGGCGTGGTGGAACGTCAGGGTGGCGCCGTGGTCGATCAGGTACGGCCCGCCGTGCCAGAACAGCAGGTTGGCGTTGCGCCACGACCGGTCGACGTTGCCGACGAGCGCGTCGAACCACAGCACCCGCCCGGCGAACCCGGCGTCGACCGGGAAGGCCGTCGGGTCGAGGTCGAGGGCGCCGGGCAGGAAGTCCATGCCGAGGTTGGCGCCCGGGCTGGCCCGCAGCAGCTCCTGGACCTCCTGGTCGGGCTCGGACGCGCCGAGCGCCGGGTCGAGGTCGACGACCACCAGCTCCGGCACCGGCAGGCCCAGCCCGCGGGCCAGCTCACCGGCCACCACCTCGGCGACCAGCACGGCTCGGCCCTGGCCGGCGCCGCGGAACTTCACGACGTAGGTGCCCAGGTCGTCGGCCTCCATGAGGCCGGGCAGCGACCCGCCCTCGCGCATGGGCGTGACGTACCGGATCGCCGTCACCGCCCGCAGCACCCCGCCACCCTACGGCCGCCGCCGAGAACGACGTCGTGGGACGGACGTCGGCCACGGCGATCCCGCTGCCCCTGCCGATCGCCGTGGCGATCGGGCTGCCCGGCACCTCCCGCGGGGCCGAAAGGGTGGCGGCGTCGCCCCGATCAGGGCCCGGCGATAGCGTGGACGGCTCGTAGAGCTTCTGCATCGATGGAGAACCCATGCGCGTCGGCGTGCTCACCGGGGGTGGCGACTGCCCCGGACTGAACGCGGTAATCCGCGGGATCGTCCGCAAGGGCGTCCCGGTCTACGGCTACTCGTTCCTCGGTTTCCGGGACGGCTGGCGCGGCCCGCTGGAGGCGCTGACCAAGCCGCTGGACATCCCGGCCGTGCGCGGCCTGCTACCACGCGGCGGAACCATCCTCGGCTCCTCGCGGACCAACCCGTTCAAGGAGCCCGACGGCGTCGCGAAGATCAAGAGCAACCTCCAGCAGCTGGGCGTGGACGCGCTCATCGCGATCGGCGGCGAAGACACTCTCGGCGTCGCGACGAAGCTGCACGAGATGGGCGTCAACGTCATCGGGGTACCGAAGACGATCGACAACGACCTCAACGGCACCGACTACACGTTCGGCTTCGACACCGCGGTCAACATCGCCACCGAGGCGATCGACCGGCTGCACACGACGGCCGAGTCGCACCACCGGGCGCTGATCGTCGAGGTGATGGGCAGGCACGCCGGGTGGATCGCGCTGCACGCCGGGATGGCGGGCGGCGCCAACGCGATCCTGATCCCGGAGGTCCGCTTCGACATCGAGCAGGTGTGCCGGTGGGTGGAGTCGCGCTTCCGGCTCGACTACGCCCCGATCATCGTGGTCTCCGAGGGCGCGATGCCCAAGGAGGGCGACGAGGTCCTGGTCAGCGACGAGAAGGACGCCTTCGGCCACGTCCGCCTCGGCGGCATCGGCGACTGGCTGGCCAGGGAGATCGAGAAGCGCACCGGCAAGGAGGCCCGCACCACGGTGCTGGGCCACGTGCAGCGCGGCGGCACGCCGACGGCCCGCGACCGCTGGCTGGCCACCCGCTTCGGCCTGCACGCGGTGGACGCCGTGCACGCCGGCCAGTGGGGCATGATGACCGCCCTGCGCGGCACCGACATCGAGATGGTGCCGCTGAGCGAGGCCACCAAGGAGCTCAAGGTCGTCGACCCGAGCCTCTACGCCGAGGCCGAGGTCTTCTTCGGCTGATCTCTTCGTGAACGGAAAGCAGGGTCCCGATCCTGCTTTCCGTTCACGAGATCTGCATCGGCGGCCGACGTGCTGATCAGCAACTCGTCGTAGGGCAGGCCGGCGCGCTCGCCGTCCAGGGAGATCCGCAGCGCCGGCACGCTCCGCCGGACGCTGACCCACCGCCGGGTGCGGGACTCCATGCCCCAGCGCCCGACCTTGAGCACCCCGGTCACCTGCACGCCCGACCGCAGGAGGCCAGTGGCGGTCACCCGGGTCGGGCGGTCGACGGTGGCGATCTCCCGGACGGCCGTCCGCGGCACCTCCATCCGCGCGCGCCCGCCCGCGAACGGCCGCTCCCACCAGGACAGGACGACTGTCACGGTCGTGTCGTCGATGTGCACGTGCGCCACACTGATCGCCTCCACAGGTCGTATCGTTCCCAACACCGGGAACGATACCAGAATTGGGAACGGTGCGCATGGCCTCCGGACCGAGCCTCGTCGACCTGCTGCGCCACCCCGTGCGCTGGCGGATCACCCAGGCGCTGATCGGGCGCAGCATGACCACCGGCGAGCTGCGCGACGCGCTCCCCGAGATCCCCTCGACGAGCCTCTACCGGCAGGTGGGCGCCCTGGCCGAGGCCGGCGTGCTCGAGGTCGTCGACGAGCGCCGGGTGCGCGGCGCCGTCGAGCGCACCTATGCCCTCCACACCGGCGCGGGCGACGGCGACCCCGCCGACGCCGACGGCCTGCGCGCGATGTTCACCGTGTTCACCGCGGGCCTCGCCGCCGACCTCGACCGCTACCTGGAGCGCCCGGACATCGACCCGGCGCGCGACGGCGTGTCCTTCCGCCAGGCCGCCCTGCTGCTGACCGACGACGAGCTGCGGGCGCTCGCGGAGCGCCTGGGCGAGGCGATCGCCCCGTTCCTCGACAACGCACCGGCCCCGGGCCGCACCCGCCGGGTGCTGTCCACCCTGCTGATCCCCGACACCCGCCCGGACCCCGCTCCCCCGGCCGACGCGTCAGGAAAGCCACCATCAGGACGTCCGGCGTCCTGATGGTGGCTTTCCTGACGGGCGCGGTGCCGGGCGGGGGGGCGAGCTCAGAGTCAGAGGTGGGTAGGGCGGGTGGGGGCCCCGGCGCGGCGGCGGGCCCGCCAGTCCTGCAGGCGCCGGTAGCCCCGGCGCACCCGCTGCCACAGGAAGATCAGTAGCAGCAACCCGATGACCAGCAGGAACCCGGCGATGATCGCCGCCGGGACCGGGTTGAGCACGGCCATGGCCGCCACCCCCGCCACGGCGACGTCCTCGCCGAGGCTGGTGCCGATGTTGGTCACCGGCTCCGGCGAGGTGTTGACCACCAGCCGCAGCCCGCCCTTGACCAGGTGGCTGACCAGCGCCGTCCCGCCACCGGTCGCGGCCAGCACGGCCTGCTCGACCGAGGACGCGTCGCCGGCCAGCAGCATGCCGAGCACGACGCCGGCCGTCGGCCGGACGGCCGTGGAGAGCGCGTCCCAGATCGAGTCCAGGTAGGGCACCTTGTCGGCGACGAACTCCACCAGGTACAGCGCCGCCGCGACGAGCAGCACGTCGGTGCGGGTCAGCACCTCGGGGACGGCCTCGACGCCGCCGAAACGGCCCAGCAGCCCCAGGATCGCCACGCACAGGTAGGCGTTGATCCCGCTGGCCCACCCGCTGGCCACGACCGTCGGCAACAGCTCCATCGCACCCGCCCCCCGGAGTTCAGGAAAGCCACGATGCCGCCCTCTGCGGGCAGGATCGTGGCTTTCCTGAACCTAGCGAAGCCGGGTGCGGGTCAGACGATGCCCTGGCGCGTCGCGGTGTAGACGATCTCCGTGCGGCGCCGGACCTCCAGCTTGTCGCGCAGGTTGCGGACGTGGAACTTGACCGTAGCCTCGCTGATCACCAGCCGGCGCCCGATCTCCCGGTTCGACATGCCGACCGCGAGCAGCCGCAGCACCTGGTTCTCCCGCTCGGTCAGCATCGCCCCGCCCAGCCCGCGCACCGGGGGCCGGTCGTCGTCGCGCAGCACGTCGGCGGCCACCGAGCCGGTGCGCGAGTCGAACACGCTCTCGCCGCGCAGCAGGGTGTGCACCGCCCGGCTGATGTCCGCGGTCTCGGCGCCCTTGCGCAGGTAGCCGTGCACGCCCAGGCGCACCGCGCGCATCATCAGGTCGCGGTCGCGGCTGCTGGTCAGCACCAGCACCCGCACCCCGCGGTGGCGTTCGAGCAGCATGCGAGCCAGGTCGACGCCCGCCGCGTCGCCACGGCCCAGGTCGACGTCGAGCACGACGAGGTCGGGCGGGCAGCGGTCGGCGATGACGAGGGCGTCGCGCGGGGTGGCGGCCTCACCGATCACGGCCAATTGGGGGTCGGAGGCGAACAGCTGGCGCAGCCCGAAGCGGACGATCGCCTCGGAGTCGACGACGAGCAGGCGGGCCGTGCGGCGGGCGGTGGGGATGGCACCGACCCCGGGATCCAGCGAAGCTGGACGAGCGTCCAAAACTGCGTCCGTGGTCACGGGCACACCCTCCTCGGCGATCCGTGGTGTGTGACGGTCGACGGCATGGCTGGCGACGACCGAGGTTGTTGTGGACTGTAGGAACTACCGCGTTGCCAGAACGTTGCACGTGACGCGTGTCTTGCTGCATTAGGAGCAGTGGGTGATGATGTGCCCGTCCTGGGGCGATGACGCTCGGAGTGCTGATGACGACTCGAGGGGCACGCGACCCCGCTGACCACGCGCACCTGCTGCACGAGGTCTTCGACGCGGTGCTCGCCGGCGGGCAGGGGCCCGCCGATCCGCGCCCGCTGGTGTCCGAGTCGTGGCGGCGCAGCCTCGCCGCGCACGTCGACCCGGACAGCCGCACCCCGCCGGTCGTGGTGCCCGCGGACGACGTGGTGGAGCTGCGCCAGGCGCACCCGCTCTCGGACGTGCTGCCGCTGCTGCGCAGCACGCTGGTGAGCATCGCCGACGAGGCGATGCACATGATGCTGGTCACCGACGCGGACGGCACGATCCTGTGGCGCGAGGGCGCCGCCCGCGTGCTGAGCGCCGCCGACGACGTCGGCCTGTTCCCGGGCACCGCGTGGAGCGAGGACGCCATCGGCACCAACGCGATGGGCACGGCGCTGGCCGTGGACACCGCGGTGCAGATCCACTCGGCCGAGCACCTGGTCCGCGCCTACCACGCCTGGACCTGCGCAGCGGCTCCCGTGCACGACCCGGACACCGGCACGGTACTGGGGGCCGTCGACATCTCCGGTCCCCTGCACACCGTGCACCCGGCGATGGTGCAGCTGGTGTCGGCCACCGCCCAGCTCGCCGAGCACCAGCTGCGGGTGCGGATGGCGATCGCCGACGAGCGGCTGCGGGTGCGGAACATGCCCCATCTGAGCAGCCTCAGGGGCCGTTCCGGAGCCCTCGTCACTCCGACGGGGCGCATCATCGCAGGTGAGCCGTACGGCATGTGGCCCGAGCGGGTGACGCTGCCGGCCGGCACCGACCGCGTCCGCCTCGACGACGGCCGCGAGATGCTGGTCGAGCCGCTGCCGGAGGGCTACCTGCTGCGGGCGCCGCAGCGGGCCGCCGCGCCCCAGCAGCGCAGGGCGCTGTCGCTGCGGTTCACCGGCGACGGCGCCCCCACCGCGCTGCTCGACGGCAGTCCCGTCCCGCTCACGCTGCGCCCCGCCGAACTGCTGACGGTGCTCGCACTGCACCCCGACGGCCTCACCGCCGAACGGCTGGCGCTGCTGCTCTACGGCGACGAGGGCAACCCGACGACGGTGCGCGGCGAGATCCTCCGGCTGCGCGGCCTGATCGGCTCCGACGTGCTGCGCACCCGCCCGTACCGGTTGGCCGCCGCCGTGGACTCCGACTTCGGCGCGGTCCGCCGCGCGTTGCGCGCCGGGCAGCCCGCGGAGGCCCTGCGGGCCTGCGCGGGACCGCTGCTCCCCCGCTCGGACGCCCCCGAGATCCGGGAGCTGCGCGAGGAGCTGGCCGCCGGGCTGCGCCACGCCGTCCTGGACGCCGACGACCCCGGGCTGCTGGCCGAGCTGGCCGCGCACGCCCTGGGCCGCGACGACCTGCAGGTCCACGACCGGGCCATGCAGCGGCTCGCGCTGGGCGACCCGCGGCGCAGGGAGGTCGCGCTGCGGCGCGCGCGGCTGCTGGCCGAGGGCTGAGGGGGCGCGCCTCAGCCCCGGTACACCTCGACGCCCGGCGCCCCCGGCCCGCGGAAGGCGGTCACGACGACCGCCTGGCCGTTCGGGTGCTCGTCGATCGTGCACACGGCCAACCCCTCGCTGATCGTGCACGGCACCGCCCCGCCCGGCCGCGCCACCGGCGCGATCTCCAGGCGGTCGACCCCCGCCGGCACCGTCAGCAGGACGGCGGTGGCGCCGCCGCGCAGGAGCAGGGTGACCTCCGGTTCCCCGCCCGGGGCCGGGAGCGGGGCGTGGGTGAGGACGAGCCCGTCGGCCGGGTCGTCGACGCCGAAGCCGCCGGCGTCGCCGTTGCGGACCAGCACCGCGAGCGGCGCGTTCCCCCTGACGCCGTGGCGCCCGTATCTCCCGGTGGCCGGCACGGCACCGGCCGTTGCACCGATTACCGTCGGGGCGGTGGAGATCGAGATCGTGGCCGGGACCGTGGACGACGTCGAGGCGATCGGGCCGCTGTGGCGCTCGATGGTCGCCCACCACGAGGAGGTGATCGGCGCCAGGATGCCGGTGCGCGACGCGGCTGCGGCCTGGGAGATGCGGCACGTGCAGTACCGGCGCTGGTTGGCCGAGGACAGCGGGTTCCTGCGGTTCGCGCGCCGCCCCGACGAGCCGGCGCCGATCGGCTACGGGTTCTTCCGGCTGGTGCCCTCGGGGCCGACGTTCGACCTCGGCGACGTGCGCGGCGAGGTCGAGTCGCTCGCCGTCGCCCCCGCCGCCCGCGGCACGGGCGCGGGTACGGCGCTGCTGGAGGCGGGTCGCGAGGAGTTGCTCCGGCGCGGTTGCACGTTCTGGACCGTGAACGTCGTGGAGATCAACACCGGGGCGGTGGCGCTGTACGAGCGGGTCGGCTTCCGCTCCTGGACGCGCGACCTGGTCGGGCGGCTCTAGTCGACCGCGTAGCCGCCGCCGAGGTAGGCCTGCTGGACGCGGTCGTCGGCCAGCAGGTCGCTCGGCACCCCCTCGAGCAGGACCCGGCCGCGGTCGAGCACCGTGGCCCGGTCGGCGACCTTGAACGCCGCCCGCACGTTCTGCTCCACCAGCACGATCGCCAGCCCCTCCGCCGAGCGGAGCCTGCCGAGCGTCGCGAAGATCTCCCGGACGACGCGCGGCGCGAGCCCGAGGCTGGGCTCGTCGAGCACCAGCACCGACGGGCGCGCCATCAGGCCGCGGCCGATCGACAGCATCTGCTGCTCGCCGCCGGAGAGCGTGCCCGCGGCCTGGCCGAGGCGGTCGGCGAGGCGCGGGAAGTACTCCAGGACCCGCTCGCGGCGCTGCCGCAGGCCGGCCTTGTCGCGGCGGCGGGTCCAGGCGCCCAGGGTGAGGTTGTCGTCGACAGTGAGGGTCGGGAACACCAGCCGGTTCTCCGGGACGTGCGCCAGCCCGGCGGCGGCGATGGCCTCCGGGCCCCGGCCGGTGACGTCGGCCCCGCCCAGCCGCACCCGGCCCGCGGTCGGCGCGATCAGCCCGGACAGCGCCCGCAGCAGGGTCGACTTGCCCGCGCCGTTCGCCCCGACGACCGCGACGATCTCGCCGGGCTCGGCGGCCAGGGACAGCCCGTGCAGGACCTCGATCCGCCCGTAGCCCGCCTCCAGGTCGACGGCCTCGATCCCCTGCCCGCTGCCCGGGTTCTCGGCGCCCGTCTTCTCAGCGCTCATCGTGGGTCACCTCGGCCAGGGCCTGAGCGGCGCGCTCGGCCTCCGGGTCGTCGTCGTCCACCCCGAGGTAGGCCGCCACCACGGCGGGGTCGTCGCGGACCTCCTGGGGCGTGCCCAGGGCGATGCGCACGCCGTCGTCGAGGACGGCGACCCGGTCGGCCAGCGCCAGCACCGCCTCGACGTCGTGCTCGACCAGCACGATCCCCATCCCGCCCGCGCGCAGCCTGCGCAGCAGGCGGGCCAGGTCGCGCCGCTCGGCCCCGGAGAGCCCGGCCATCGGCTCGTCGAGCAGCAGCAGGTCGGGCTCCACGGCCAGGGCGCGGGCCACCTCCATCAGCCGCTGCCGGCCGAAGGGCAGGTCGGCGGCCGGGCGGTCGGCGTCGGCGGTCAGCCCGACCATGTCGATCACCTCGCGGGCCGCGGCGACGATCTCGCGCTCCTCGCGGCGGGCGGCGAACCCGAGCATCCCGCGCAGCAGGCCGACCCGGCTGCGCAGGTGCCGACCGACCATCACGTTGCCCAGCACCGTCGCCGAGCCGAAGACCTGCAGGTTCTGGAAGGTGCGGGTGGCGCGGGCGGCGGCGAAGACGTGCGGCTTGCGGCCGTCGATGCGGGTACCCGCCACCTCGACGGTGCCCGCGCTGGGCTCCACGACCCCGCTGACCATGTTGAAGCAGGTGGTCTTGCCCGCCCCGTTGGGCCCGATCAGCGCGACGATCTCGCCCGCGGCGACGTCGAGGTCGACGCCGTCGACGGCGGTGACGCCGCCGTAGTGCTTGGTGAGCCCGCGCACCGACAGCAGCACCGTGCCGGGCTCCGGTCGGCCCTCCCGGGCCAGCAGCGGGCCGTCGCCGAGGCCGGCCGCGGTACCCTCCACGGCCGCGGGGACCGGGGCCCAGCGCCGGGTGAGCGTCCGGAACAGCTGGTGCAGCCCGCCCGGCAGGAAGATCATCACGAGCGTCAGCACGATGCCGAACCCGATGAGCTGCACCTCGCCGGTGGCCCCGGGCACGACCAGCGGCACGACCTCGCGCAGCCCCTCGTCGAGGAACTCCACGGCGAACCCGCCGACCACCGCGCCCCACACCGTGCCGAGCCCGCCGAGCACCGCCATCAGCAGGAACTCCACCGACAGCGCGAAGTTGGCGGCGTTCGGGTTGACCACGGCCAGCCAGTGCGCGAAGAACACCCCGGCGACCCCGGCGTAGCCGGCCGAGAGCACGAACACCTGCAGCCGCAGGCGGAACGTGTCGACGCCGAGGGTCTCGGCGGCCACCTCGGAGTCGTTCACCGCGCCCAGCGCGCGCCCCACCCGGCTCTGCACGAGGTTGCGCGCGCCCACGATCGCCAGGACCACCACCGGGGTGAGCAGCCAGAGGTACTCGACCGGGGAGTCGTAGCGGCGCCCCCCGAACTCGGGCTTGTCGATGCCGAAGATGCCGGAGGTGGCGCCCAGGAAGGGCGTCTCGATCGCCACGACGGTCAGGATGATGCCCAGCCCGAGCGTGGCCAGCGCCAGGTAGTGCCCGCGCAGCCGCAGCAGCGGCAGCCCGACCAGCAGCGCGGCCAGCATCGCCAGCGCGACCGCGATCACCGCGGACAGCAGCCCGGGCACGGCGGTGCGGGTGACCAGGATGCCCTGGGTGTAGGCGCCCACCGCGAAGAACGCGGCGTGGCCCAGGCTGACCTGCCCGGCCAGCCCCATCAGCAGCGACAGCCCGACCGCGGCGATCGCGTAGATGGTGGCGTAGACGGCCGTGCCGGTGACCCAGACCGGCAGCACCAGCGGCAGCAGGAGCAGCACCACCAGCAGCAGCACGACGCCGACGACGTCCGAACGGGTTTTCATGCCGGCTAGACCCTCGCCTCGGCGTGCCGCCCGAAGACCCCGCCCGGCCGGGCCACCAGGACCACGATGAGCAGCACGAACGCCACGGCGTCGCGGTAGCCGGAGTCGATGTAGCCCGCGGTCAGCGACTCCAGCACGCCGAGCACCAGCCCACCGAGCACCGCCCCGCGGATCGACACCAGCCCGCCGAGCGTGGCCGCCACGAAGCCCTTGAGCCCGAGCAGCAGCCCGGAGTCCCACTGGGTGAGCTGGATCGGGCTGGCCAGCACGCCGGCCACCGCGCCGAGCAGCCCGGCCACGGCGAACGCGACCGTCGCCGCGGCCTTCGGCGAGATGCCGACCAGCCGCGCGGCGATCGGCTGCTCTGCGCACGCCCGCAGCGCCTTGCCCAGCACCGTGCGGTCGTAGAAGACGGCCACCGCGACCGCGACGACCGCCGTGATGCCCAGGATCCACAGCTCCTGGGCGCGCACCGACACCCCGCCGATCACCAGGTCGGCCCCGGGCAGCGGGGCCAGCCCGCGCCCCTGCGGCCCGTAGATCAGCAGCAGCAGCGCCTTGAGCGCCGTCGACACGCCCAGCGTCAGGATGATCGACACGAGCGTCGTCATCCGGCGCACCGGGGCGATGGCCAGCCGCTGCATCAGCACCGCGACCACGGCCACGACCAGCAGCGCGAGCAGCATCGCCACCGGCAGCGGCAGCCCGGCATCGGTGAAGCTCAGCGCGGACAGCCCGGCGATGGCCGCGAACTCGCCCTGCGCCAGGTTGATCACCCCGCTGACCGAGAACACCGCGACGAAGCCCATCGCGACCAGCGCGTAGATCGCCCCCGACGACAGCCCGGCGACGACGAACTGCAGGAGATCGCTCAACGCACTCCCTCGCTGCGCGAGCTCGGCGCTTCGCGGAAGCGCGGTGTCATGATCCGCTCGCAAGCTCGCTCATGCACAGGTCACTGCACGAGCTGGAACTGCTTGTTCGCCACCGTCACCAGCACCAGGTCGTCGGCGGTGAGGCCGCTGTGGTCGTCCGGGCTCATGGTGAACGTGCCGGAGACCCCGACGAAGTCGTCGACGCCCTCCAGGTGCTGGCGGATGGCGTCGGGCTCGGTGCCGGCGTTGCGCAGGGCGTCGACGGCGAGCTGGAACCCGTCGTAGGCGTGCCCGGCGAACGTCGAGGGCGCCGCGTCGTACTCGGCCCGGTAGGCGGCGACGAAGTCGGTGATGACCTTCTTCTGCGGGTCGTCCTCCGGCAGCTGGTCGGCCACCACGAGCCGGCCCAGCGGGGCGACCAGCCCGTCGGCGGCCTCGGCCGCGGTGTCCAGGAAGACCTGGTTGCCGATTCCGTGGCTCTGGTAGACGGGCTTGCCCACCCCGAGCTGCACGTAGGCCTTCTGGGCCAGCCCGGCGGCCGGCGGGATGCCCCAGATGACGACCGCGTCGGCGTTGGCGTTGCGGACGTTGACCATCTGCGCGGTGAAGTCGGTGGCGTCCGGGGCGAAGCTCTCCACGGCCACCACGCTGACCCCCTGCGGGCCGCCGATCTCGTCGAACAGCTCGCGCACGCCCTCGCCGAAGCCCGAGGCGTCCCGGGCCAGCGCCAGCGTCCGGTAGCCCTTCGACGCCGCGTCCCTGACGATGTTCTCGATCACGACCGAGTCGTTCTGCGCGGTCTTGAACACCCACTGCGAACCGTTGACGATGGCCGCGTTCGCCGCGAGGGAGATCATCGGGATCGGGGTGGACTCGGCGATCGGGCGCATCGCCAGGCTGGGCCCGGTGCGGCTGGCCCCGAGCAGGATGTCGACCTGGTCCTCGGTGATCAGCTTGGTGGCCGCGCGGGCCGCGCCGTCCTCGGTGGACGCGTTGTCCTCGATGATCATCTCGACCTGCCGGCCGTCGATGCCGCCCTGGGCGTTGAGCTGCTCGGTCAGCAGGGTGAGCGTGTCGCGCTCGGGGACGCCGAGGCTGGCCCCCGCCCCGGTGATGTCGAGCACGGCGCCGATCTTGAACGGGCCGGTCTCGGCCTCGCCGCCCTGGGCGCCCGGTGCGGGCTGCTCCTCGGCGCACCCCGCGGCGAGCAGCGCCCCCGCGGCGAGCAGCACCGCGAGCCTCTTGGCCGATCCGAACACGTGCGACCTCCCGACGATGGAAAGATCACGCGAGCCTGACACCGGGGCCGAACGGGCGCAAGGGACGCTATGCGACCGTGATGCGCGCGCCCCGACCGTAGTGGGGAGGTGGGCCGGTCGGCTGGACGAGCGAAAATTCGGGCGCACCCTCACGACACCGGGTGCAGACTCCCCCGCCCGCTCGACCGCGCACACCCACCGGCCACGACGCACACCCCACATGCTGTGCGCGCACACCACACGGTGTGCGGCGTGCCCCGCGCAGCGCCACTCCCCTCCCGAGGCCCCTGCCGCCACGTCGGCGCGCGCAGCAGAGCGCGTCCGACGCGCGTCCGCTCCGGGAGAGGAGCTCGTCGGAGGCGGGGTGAGAGCGCCTCCGGCGGGCCTCGGCTCGAGCAGGGGGTCGACGGGGGTTGCCGGGGAGATCCGCGGGTTCGGTGGGGTCCCGGGGCACCGCGCGCACCGTCTGGCCACCGCGCACACGTCAGGACATGTGCGCGGTGGCGGGTAGGTGCGCGCGGTGCCGAACGGTGTGCGCGGTGGGGGTCGGGCGGCTACTCGACGGTGACGCTCTTGGCCAGGTTGCGCGGCTTGTCGACGTCGCGGCCGAGCACCACGGCGGCGTGGTAGGCCAGCAGCTGCAGCGGGATCGACATCAGGATCGGGTCGAGCTCGGGCTCGTTCCTCGGCACGACCAGCGTCCGGTCGGCGATGTCGGTGGACAGCTCGCGGTGCGCCATGGCCACGACCGGCCCCTTGCGCGCCTTGATCTCCGACAGCGTCGAGGTGTTCTTGTCCAGCAGGTCGTCGTCCGGCACGACCGCGACCGTCGGCATCTCCGGGCTGATCAGCGCCAACGGGCCGTGCTTGAGCTCGGCCGACGGGTAGGCCTCGGCGTGCACGTAGGAGACCTCCTTGAGCTTCTGCGCGCCCTCCCGGGCCACCGGCCAGCCGCGCCTGCGGCCGACGAACATCACGCTGTTGCTCTGCGCGATCTCCTTGGCGATGTCGGCGATCGCGTCGGACTGGGCGAGGATCTCGGTGACCTGCTCGGGCAGCATCTGCAGCCCCGCGATGATCCGCCTGCCCTGCTCGGGGGCCAGGTCTCGGATGCGGCCCAGGTGCAGCGCCAGCAGCGCGAACGCCGTCACCGTCGAGGTGAACGACTTGGTCGCGGCCACCGACATCTCCGGCCCGGCGTGCAGGTAGATGCCACCGTCGACCTGCCGGGCGATGGTCGAGCCGACGACGTTGACGATGCCGATCACCCGCCCGCCCTTGCGCTGCAGCTCCTGCACGGCGGCCAGGGTGTCGATGGTCTCCCCGGACTGGCTGACCGCCACGTACAGGGTGTTCGGGTCGACCACGGGGTTGCGGTAGCGGAACTCCGACGCCGGCTCGGCCGTGGCCGGCACCCGGGCCAGGTCCTCGATGAGCTGGGCGCCCAGCTCCCCGGCGTAGCAGGCGGTGCCGCAGCCCAGGATCGTCACCCGCTTGATCTCGCGGGCCTCCCGCACGGTCATGTTGAGCCCGCCGAGGTGCGCGGTGGAGAACCGCTCGTCGATGCGCCCGCTCAGCGCCCGGGCGATGGTCCGCGGCTGCTCGTTGATCTCCTTGATCAGGAAGTGCGCGTTGTCGCCGATCTCGGCGCCGACCACGTCCCAGTCGATCGTGGACGGGCTCTTGGCCGTGGTCCGCGCGTCCAGGGTGAAGGTGCGGTAGCCGGTGGCGGTGACGCTGGCCAGCTCGCCGTCGTCGAGGTAGACGACCTGGCGGGTGTGCCCGATCAGCGCCGCGACGTCCGAGGCGACGAACATCTCCTTCTCGCCGATCCCCAGCAGCACGGGGCTGCCGTTGCGGGCGACGACGATGCGGTCGGGGTTCTCCGCGTCCAGCACGGCCAGCCCGTAGGCGCCCACGCACTGGCGCAGCGCCTGCCGCACCGCCTGCTCCAGGTCGGACGCGCCCGCGGCGAAGGCGGCCGCGATGAGGTGCGCGACGATCTCGGTGTCGGTCTGCGAGGCGAACTCGACGCCGTCGGCGACGAGCTTGGCGCGCAGCTCGTCGGCGTTCTCGATGATGCCGTTGTGCACCACCGCGACCCGCCCGGCCGTGTCGGTGTGGGGGTGGGCGTTCTCCTGGGTCGGCTCGCCGTGCGTCGCCCACCGGGTGTGCCCGATGCCGGGCGCACCCTTGAACCGCGCCGGCAGGTCGGCCGCCAGGTCGGCCACCCGGCCGCTCACCTTGCGCACCTTCAGCCCGCTCTTGCCGGCCAGCGCCATGCCCGCCGAGTCGTAGCCGCGGTACTCCAGCCGGCCGAGACCCTCGATGAGGATCGGGGCGGCGTCCTGCGCACCCACGTATCCGACGATTCCGCACATACCGGTCCCTCTCAGCCGTAGATCATCCGGCGGATCTGGCGGGCGGACAGCTCCGGCGCCCGGAACCTCCGCCCCGCCAGCTCCGCGCTCAGCAGCTCGAAGATCTGCTCGTTGCGCAGGCCGCGGCGCTTCAGCTCGCCGTGCCGGCGCCGGACGAAGTCCGGGACCGCCTCGGCGAAGTAGCCCATCACCTCGGCCACGACCCGTGCCGCCTCGCCCGGGCTCAGCGGCGTGCTGCGCACCAGGTGTGCGACGAGATCGTCGTACGGACCGGTGGGCACAGCGAGATCATGCGCCACGTCGGCGACGAAGCCAAGTTTCCTGCCCGCTTCCGGGCAGGAACGCCGCGGTAATGCAGCGGTTCGGCAAGCATCACCTCTCCAGCGGGTAACCCCGGCGTAGGACGGACCCACAGTGCCACCGGACGCGAGGCCGCGCGTCGGCGCACCCCGGAAGATCACTCGGCCGGGGAGGCCGAGCCGGGTCGGGCGCCTCCGGCGGCTGCGGGGCGTGCGACCTCAGATCGAGCAGGGGTCCGCCCGGCCCTCGACCGGGCCCAGAGCGGTCCCGAGGCGGGAGTCGGGCCGTCTTCGCAGAGCCGCCATGGTCTTCGCAGGGGCTACCGCACCTGCGAAGACCACACAGACCCTGCGACGTGGCCGAGGGGACCACCGCGGGAGATCGACACGGTCGGGAGCGGTCGGAGGGCTCCCCGGGCCAGCCGATGATCATGAGTTGAGGGACATGAGCCGCACCGGAGCGGCGAATGTCCCCCGAACTCGCCCAGCCCCCCGACATCCAGGTGATCCACTCGCGCGAGATCGACCTCATCGGGCTCCCCGGCGCCGCCCAGCCCGACCACGTCGATCTCGACGCCGAACCGCACCGCCGCCATCACGCAGCAGGCTCCAACTCCCCCGCCCGCCAGAACGCCGCGTAGTGCCCCCCGGCCGCCAGCAGTTCGGCGTGCGTCCCCTGCTCGACGATCCTCCCCCCGTCCAGCACGACGATCCGGTCGGCGCGGGCCGCCGTGCCCAGCCGGTGCGCCACGACGAACGCCGTGCGCTTGGACGTCACGCGGTCGCCCGCGGCGAGGACGGCGGCTTCGGTGGCGGGGTCGAGGGCGGCGGTGGCCTCGTCGAACAGCAGGACGTCGGGGTCGGCGAGCTCGGCGCGGGCCAGTGCCACCAGTTGGCGCTGGCCGGCGGAGAGGCCCTGGCCCCGCTCCCCGACGGGGTGCCGGAAGCCGCCGGGGAGGGTGCGGACGAGGTCGAGGGCGCCGACGGCGCGGGCGGCGGCCTCGACCTCGGCGGGGGTGGCGGTGGGGCGGGCGTAGGCGATGTTCTCGGCGACGTCGCCGGCGAACAGGTGGGGCTCCTGGGGGACGATCCCGAGGCGGCGGCGGTAGTCGGCGAGGGGGTAGCGGCGGACGTCGACGCCGTCGATGAGCAGTTCGCCGGAGCCGACGTCGTAGAACCGGGCGAGCAGCTTGACCAGGGTGGACTTGCCCGCGCCGGTGGCCCCGACGAGGGCGATGGTCTCGCCGGGGGCGACGTGCAGGTCGACGGCGCGCAGCGCGGGGGCGGGGTCGCCGTCGGCGGTGGTGTAGGCGAACCCGACGCCGCGCAGCTCGACCTCGCCGCGCAGCCGCTCGGGGACGACGGCGGGCTCGCCGCGGGGTTCCGGGGGCACCGAGGTGGGGGTGCGCAGGAGCGCGGAGATGCGGGTGAGGCCGACGCGGGCCTGCTGGTAGCCGTCGAACACCTGGGACAGCTGCTGGACGGGGCTGAAGAACAGGCCGAGGTAGAGCAGGAACGCGGTGAGCACGCCGGGGGTGAGATCGCCGCGCGCCACCTGGGCCGCCCCGACCCCCAGCACCGCCGCCTGGGCGAGGTCGGACAGCAGGGCGACGCCGGGGAAGTAGGTGGCGATGTAGGTCTGGGCGCGCAGCCGGCTGCGCCGGTAGGCGTCGCTGCGCTCGCTGAAGACGGTGGCGCTGCGCTCCTCGCGGACGTAGGCCTGGGCGATGCGCACCCCGGTGACGTTCTCCTGCATGTCGGCGTTGACGGCGCTCACCCGCTCGCGGGCCTCGTTGTAGGCCGCCGAGGACAGCTTGCGGAACAGCAGGGTGGCCGCGACCAGCACCGGCAGCACGGCCAGCGCGACCAGGGCCAGTTCGAGGTCGGTGACCAGCAGGGCGACCGCGACGCCGAAGATGGTGAGCAGGCTGACCACGGCCTGGGTGAGGCCGGTCTGCAGGAACGTCGACAGGGCGTCGACGTCGGTGGTCATCCGGGTCATGATGCGCCCGGACAGCTCGCGCTCGTAGTAGTCGAGCCCGAGCCGCTGCAGGTGAGCGTAGCTGCGCACGCGCAGCAGGTAGAGCAGGCTCTCCCCGGCCCGCGCGGTGATGACGGTCTGGGCGGCCACCGCCAGCCAGCCCGCGGCCACCACGCCGATGCCCAGGAGCACCGCGGTGCGCAGGACGTCGGTGGAGCGGGCGTCGATGCCGCCGTCGATGGCGAGGCGGGCGACGCTGGGCACGGCCAGCGAGGTGAGCGCGTCGATCGCGACGAGGCCGACGCCCAGCGCCAGTAGCCGGCGCACCGGGTGCAGCAGGCGGCCGAGGCGGAACCCCGGGTCGGGGGCGGTGGGGTCCTCGGCGCCGAGGTGGGGCCGCTCGGTGGCCGGGGGCAGCGCGTCGACGGCGGCCAGCAGCTCGGGGGTGGGCGGGGCGGCGCCGACCATCGAGGTCGGGCCGGCCGGTGCGCCGCCGGGCGCGCGGTCCGCGGCGGCGGCCGGTGTGGTGGTGACCAGCACCGAGGCGGGGTCGGGCCAGAGCTCGGCGGTGACGCCGCCGGGGCCGCCGGTGGCGTGCTCGGCGGTGGGGGCGTCGGCGCCGGGCACCATGAGCGCGCGGAACAGCGGGCACCGCTCGGTCAGCTCGGCCTCGGTGCCGATGTCGACGACGCGGCCGGCGTCGAGCACCGCGATGCGGTCGGCCAGGGAGAGCGTGGAGCGCCGGTGCGCGACGATCAGCGCGGTGCGCCCGGCGGTCAGCTCGCGCAGGGTGTCGTGGATGGCGGCCTCGGTGGTCGTGTCGACGGCCGAGGTGGCGTCGTCGAGCACCAGCACCCTGGGGTCGGTGAGCACGGCCCTGGCCAGCGCGATCCGTTGGCGCTGCCCGCCGGACAGGGTGAGCCCGCGCTCGCCGACCATCGTGTCGTAGCCGTCGGGCAGCCCGTCGACGAACGCGTGCACCTGCGCGGCGCGCGCCGCGGCCTCGATCTCCTCCTCGGTGGCGTCGGGGCGGCCGTAGGCGATGTTGGCCCGGATGGTGTCGGAGAACAGGAACGCCTCCTCGAACACCACCCCCAGCTCGTGGCGCAGGTCGGCCAGGCGCAGCGCGGGCAGCGGCACGCCGCCCAGGCGCAGCTGCCCGGCCTGCGGGTCGTAGAACCGCGGCAGCAGCTGGGCGACGGTGGACTTGCCCGAGCCGGGCGGCCCCACCAGCGCGACGGTCTCGCCCGCGGCGACCCGGAGGCTGACGCCGTCGAGGACGGGGTCGTCGCGGGTGTAGCCGAAGTGGACGTCCACGAGCTCGATCGAGAGGGGCCCCTCGGGCAGGGCCTCCGGCGTCGCCGGGTCGACGACGTCGGGGCGGGCGTCGATCACGTCGTAGACGCGCTCGACCCCGGCCCGCGCCAGCTGGGCGGCGACCACCAGCCCGCCGACCATCCGGGCCGGCCCGACGAGCTGGGCGACGTAGGTGGTGAAGGCCACGAACGTGCCGATGGTGATCGAGCCGTCGAGCGCCATCCAGCCGCCGAGGCCGATCACCCCGACCTGGCCGAGGGTGGGCAGGGCCTGCAGGGTCGGGGTGAGCCGGGCGGTCATCCGGGCGGCCCGCATGCGCTCGGCGAACAGCCGCGTCGCCCCCGTCTCCAGTGCGGCGACCTCGCGGGCCTCCTGGCCGAAGCCCTTGACCACCCGCACGCCGGTGACGGTCTCCTCGACCTGCTGGGCGATGTCGGCGGCGCGCTGCTGGGCCGACCAGGTGGCCGGGAACAGGGCCTTGCGGGTGCGCATGGTGATCCACACCGCCAGCGGCACCAGTACCAGCGCGATCACCGTGAGCAGCGGGGAGAGCCAGAGCATGGCGGCGACCGAGGTGACGACCAGGACGCACATCCCCAGCGTGAACGGCACCATCGCCAGGATCGACTGGGTGAGCTGCAGGTCGGTGATGGCCCGGGAGACGACCTGGCCGGTGCGCAGCGCGTCCTGGCGGCGCCCGTCGAGGCGCTGGACCGAGGCGAACACCTGGCGGCGCAGGTCGTGCTGGACGTCGAGGGAGAGCCGCCCGGCCAGGTAGCGGCGCAGGAACGAGGTGCCGAACCGGAACAGCGCCAGCCCGACCACGGCCAGCACCACGGGCGCCAGGACCGCGGTGGAACCGGCCACGGCGTCGTCCACGGCCACCCGGACCAGCAGCGGGACCGCCGCCTCCATGCCGACCCCGATCGCCGAGGCGAGCAGGGCGCCGATGGCGACGCGGCGGTGGACCAGGCACGCGCGGGTGAGCCGGCGGATCCAGCCGGTGGTGGGGGCGGGGGGCACCCTCCTACGTTAAGCCCCGCTCCCGACAGCGCTCGTCGAGCAGCCGGAGGCGCGGCTCAGGTGATGTCGCGGCGGCCGCTGAAGAACGCGGCCAGGCCGACGGCCACCGCCGTCCACACCGAGAGGATCAGCAGGGAGACGACCGACGACGGCGGGTTGGTCACCCCGGTGAGCGCCTCCACCAGCTGGTTGCCGGCGTTCTCGCCCGCCACCTCGGACGGGATGAGCTCGGCGAAGCCGCGGGCGGGCTCGGTGACGACGGCGACGTCGCCCGCGTTGCCCGGCAGGTAGCCCGACAGCTCGTTCACCGCCACGCTGTCGGCGTTGAGCAGGGCGACGCTGATGATCTGCTCGCCGACCAGCAGGTAGATGAGCACCACCAGCAGGGCGCCGACCTGGTTGCCGACGGCCAGCCCGACGCCGGCGCCGACCACGCCCCAGAGCGCGAACACGACCACGCCCACCAGGATCGTGACGAGCAGGTCGGCCGCGTCCGGCTTGGCCTCCTGGGCGAGCAGCCCCACCATGGACCCGGCCGCCGACGCGACCAGGCCGTACAGGGCGCCGAGGGCCGCGGCAATCAGCAGCTTGGCCGTCAGCACCGCGCCGCGGCCGCTGTTCACCAGGTAGGTGGTGGTGATCGTGCGGTGGCGGAACTCGCCCGCCGCCGCGATCGTGCCGGCCACCGCGGCGAACACGACGAGCTGGTTGAGGGTCAGCGACAGCGAGATCGGCAGCAGCGATGGCAGCGCGACAGGGATGTCCCCGACGTCGACGACGTTCTCGAACAGCCCGCCGAAGGCGTTGGCGAGCATCGAGATGAGGGTGATCGGGATCAGCAGCGCCCACCACATCTTGGTGGTGAACGTCTTGCGGACCTCGGACTTGATCGCGTTCACCGGCCACCCCAGTTCGGTGGCGGGCCGCCCTGCGCGGGCGGGTACTGGCCGGAGCCGGGCGGAGGCCCGTACGGCCCCGGCTGCGGGGGGTGCTGCGGTGGGTACTGGCCGGGCGGCGGGCCGTAACCCGATGGCGGGCCGTACCCGGGGCCCGGCGGCGGGCCGTAGCCCGGCGGCGGGCCCTGCTGGGCGAACGGCGGCTGGCCGCCGGCGAACTGCCCCGAGGTCAGCCGCAGGAACACCTGCTCCAGGTCGGCCCGCTCCTCGGTCAGCTCGTAGATCGGGACGCCCGCCTCGAGCGCGGTCTCGGCGACCTTCTGCAACGGGGCGCCGGTCACCGCGAGGCGGCCGTCGGGCAGCGTGTCGATCTCCAGCACGTCGGCCTTGGACAGCGCCTCGGCCAGCCGGGCCGGGTCCGGGCAGCGCACCAGCACCCGCGCGCGCTGCCCGGCGCGCAACTGGTCGAGCGAGCCCTGGTAGGCGGTGTACCCGCGGCTGATCACGATGACGTGGTCGACGGTCTGCTCGACCTCGGCCAGCAGGTGGCTGGAGATCAGCACGCTGCGGCCCTGGGCGGCGAACCCGCGCAGGAACGTGCGCAGCCAGGCGATGCCCTCCGGGTCGAGGCCGTTGGCCGGCTCGTCGAGCACCAGGATCTGCGGGTTGCCCAGCAGCGCGGCCGCCAGCGCCAGGCGCTGCTTCATGCCCAGCGAGAAGCCGCCGACCTTGCGCGCGGCCGCCTCGGCCAGCCCGACGGAGCCGAGCGCGTGGTCGACCGCCTGGTCCGGGACGCCGATCGCGGCGGCGCAGACGCGGAGGTGGTTGCGGGCGGTGCGGGACGGGTGGAAGCCCTGCGCCTCCAGCACCGCGCCCACCACCTTGGCCGGCTCGCCGAGCCGGCCGAACGGCACCCCGTTGATCAGCGCCTGGCCCGCGGTCGGGCGGACCAGTCCCAGCACCATCCGCAGGGTGGTGGTCTTGCCCGACCCGTTGGGCCCGAGGAAGCCGGTGACCACGCCCGGCTCCACCGAGAAGCTCAGGCCGTTCACGGCCGCGACCGAACCGAACCGCTTGCTGATCTGGTTGACGATGATGCGCCCGCTGCCGTCGTGCATGGCGTCCCGTGCTCCCCCCGACGCCGACCGGCTAGCGGTCGGCGCGCTCCGTGAGCCCGTTGACGTGGCCGTTCGGCGAGTGGCCGGTGCGGTCCTCCGGCGCCGAGCCGTTGCCGGCGGACTCGACGCGCTGCCCCTCGTCGGCGCGGTCCTCGGCCGCGCGCGGCAGCGACGGCGCGAACAGGTCGACCTCGGCGTCCGGGGCGGGCGCCGGGCGGGCCGGGACCTCCCGCTCGACGCGCTCGACCTCGGCGCCGGCGGAGGCTCCGTTCCCGCCGCCGGAGGCCCCGTCCCCGTTGCCGGACTCGACCGGGCGCGACCGGTCGTCGTCGGCGGTGGGCTCGGACGCGTCGGTCGAGGGGGCGAAGGGCCGCGGGTTGGGCGAGGGGTACCAGGACGGGGCGGTGAAGGTCCGGTCCTCGGCGGTCGACTCGGCGACCCGCTCAGCGGTCGGCTCGGCGACCCGCTCAGCGGTCGGCTCGGCGACCCGCTCAGCGGTCGGCTCGGCGACCCGCTCAGCGGTCGGCTCGACGGTCGGCTCGGCGGTCGGCTCGACGGTCGGCTCGGCGTCGGAGCGCGGGGCCGGGGTGTCGGTGTCGAACCCGCCGAACGGCGCCGGCTCGGCCGGCGGGGCCTCGGCGGCCGGGTCGACCACGACCTCCTCGGCGACGACGAGGTCCTCGGCCACCGGCTCGACGACGGGCTCCTCGACGACCGGCTCGGCCTTCTCCGCGACGACCGGCTCGTCCCGCGCGGCCGGGGCGTCCTCGACGACGGGCTCGGCGACGACCGCGTCGGTCTCCGTGCCGGGCTCCTCGTCGACCGACTCGGCGACGACCGCCTCGGTCTCCGTGCCGGGCTCGTCCTCGTCGGCCGACTCCTCAGCGGCGACCTCGGTGCGGGGCTCGTCGATCTCGGCGGCGGACTCCTCGGCGGCGGGGGCGGCGGACTCCTCGAGCCGACGCTCGGCCTCGGCCACCGCCGGGGCCGCCGCGGCCAGCTCGGCCTCGGTCATGCGCTGGGTCTCGGCGGCGCTGTCGGCCGCGGTGGTGCTCTCGGCCGCGGTGGTGCTCTCGGCCGCGGTGGTGCTCTCGGCCGCGACGGCAGTCGCGGACGCGGTGGCACCGGCGGTCGCGAGGGCGTCGCCGGTGATGCGGTCGGTGGCCGTGGCGTCGTCGACCGGGCCGCCCTCCGCGGGCACCACCGGCAGCCGGGGGTCGGTCCGCGGCGAGGTGTCCAGGGCGGGCACGACCGGCATCCGGGGGTCGGTCGGCGGGGAGGTGTCCAGGGCGGGCACCACGGGCAGGCGGGGGTCGGTGGCCGGGGCGGCCACCGCGACCGGGCCGTCGGCCGCGGCCAGCACGGCGCGCGCCCACGCGGCGTGCCCGACGTCGTCGAGGAACCGGCCGTCGCGGCCGATGCGCATGCCGGGCAGCCGCGGCGGCAGCACCGCGATCCGCATCGCGTGCCGCTCGGCCTCCTCGCGGATGACCGAGTTCAGCGCCCCGGCCGTGCGCGGGCCGTGCGGTAGCAGCCCGATCACCGAGCCGGTGGGCAGCGACGAGATGACCTGGCGCAGCGCGGCGTCCAGACCGGGGGTGCGCCGGGCCATGTCCTCGGACCCGATCAGGCAGGTCACCAGCGCGGGCTCGTCGACGGTGATCAGCGAGGCCAACTCGGGCAGCTGGCGGGCCAGCACGTCGAGCACGCCGGCGCCGGCGCGGGACAGGTTGATGACGCGCCAGGCGTCGCGGCGGCGCAGCATCTCGTGCATGACGCCGACGTAGCCGCTCTCCCGCCGCGTGGCGCCGATCCCCTGGCTGGCCGAGTCGCCCAGCACGATCCACAACGGGCCGGTGGCCTGGCGGGCGTCGAGGTTGTCGGCGCTCCACTCGTCGGCGAAGGCGGCGGTCTGCAGCCGGCGAGCGGTGGCCCCGGGCAGCACGCCACCGAGGAACCGTTCTCCGCCGGCCTTCACCCGACGTACGGCCGCCCGCATGCGTGGCGCCTGCAGGGGAGAGTTCATGAGGAGCTCCGAGCGGTCGGCGCCGGGGACGACCGGCGACGGCAGGTGGGACAATCACCGTAACGAGCGGCGCGGTCCGCGGAGCGCGGGGGGCCGTCGGCCACCATCCGGGTGCCTGCGCTCCGCCGGGCGGCGCGCGGGTCCGGTCGGCCGCCCCGGCGACGGGCCGGCCGCCGGTCGGGCCGCGCCGCCGGACTCAGGAGACGTTGCGGGCGAGCAGCGTCGGCACCGACACCAGCCGCTGCTCGCGCTGGTCGGCCCACCGGCCGTGGCTGAAGTGGCGGATGCCCGCCACCAGGCGCTGCACGTCCTGCTCGGGCCGCACGACCAGGCGCAGGAACTGGCTGGTCATCCCCAGCTTGTTGCCGCACTCGCGGACGAACACCTGGTGCTCGGAGAGCAGGTGGTCGCGCAGGTCGGTGCCGTTGGCCCCGTTCTCCAGCTTGACCAGCAGGAAGTTGGCCTGCGACGGGAACACGTGCAGCTCCGGCAGCCGGGACAGCTCCATCGTCATCCGGTAGCGGTCCATCGCCAGGCGCGACAGGCTGTCCTCGTAGGCCTGCACGTGGTCGGCGAGCATGAACACCACGGCCTCGGCCAGCGAGTTCAGGTTCCAGTTGGGCAGGGTCTGGGCCATCTTGCGGGCCAGCGCCGGGTTGGCCACCAGGTAGCCGAACCGGATGCCGTGCAGGCCGAAGTTCTTGCCCAGGCTCTTGAGCACCACCACGTTGGGCCGGATGGTGGCCTCGCGGGCGACCGAGGCACCCGGCTCGATCTCCACGAAGTCCACGAACGACTCGTCCACGACCACCAGGTCGAGGTCGGAGAGTTCGTCCATGAACCGCAGGACCTCGCGGCGCGGGACGTAGCCGCCGTCGGGGTTGTTGGGGTTGCACAGCACGGCCACCCGCGACCCGCGGGCCCGGATGAACCGGATGTACTCGTCGACGTCGAGGGCGAAGCCCTCGCTCTCCTGCAGCAGGAACATGTCGACCCGCTTGCCGGTCTCCATCGGCTGGTCGGTCCAGCGCCCGAACGTCGGGATGGGCACGGCGATGCTGCTGGTGGTCCACAGGTGGTCCATCCAGGTGATCAGCTCGGTGGACCCGTTGGACATGGCGATCGTGGACGGGTTGAGCTGCAGGACCTTGGCCAGCCGGTTGGCGATCGTCTCGTTGGCGCTCGGGTAGAACTTGAGCACGCCCTCCAGGTTCTGCGCGAGCTCGGCGAACATGTCGGGCGTCGGGAAGTACGGGTTGCACGGGATGCAGAAGTCGACCAGGTCCCGGGCGCCGTCGCCGAGCTTGCGGCTGAGGTCGAAGAACGACGGGCTGTGCGCGGTCTGGGAGAAGAGGTCCTGGTCGGATCCGTGCCGCACGGCGATCACTCCTGTCGTTCTCGGCGCACACGCGGGGGGCCGGCGCCTGGCACTCGGGAGCACGTGCGCGTCGCGGACGACAGTTCACGCGGTGCTGACGCGTTGCGACGGGATCGGCGGGCGGTACGTCCCCTACGTCCCGTCGAACCCGTGCACCACGACCGGCGGCAGCGCGCCCGACAGCAGCCCGTCCAGCACGACCTTCTCGTGCGGGACGACGGGTTCGGGCAGGTCATCCAGGGCGTACCAGCGCAGGCCGGCGATCTTGTCGCGCTCCCGGCCGACCGCTCGTCCCGTCCACTCGCGCACGGTGAAGAAGAAGTCCACCCGTTCGTCGATCGGTGAGTGGTTGCTCTGAGTGCGGTGCATGACCGTGACCGGGGTGAGTGCGTCCGGAGTAACGGTCACGCCCAGCTCCTCCTCGGCCTCCCGGCAGGCCGCCGCCAGGACCGTCTCGCCCTGCTCGACGTGCCCGGCGGCCCCGGCCGCCCAGTGGCCGTCGCGGTAACCGGTGCCGTGGCGCAGCTGGAGCAGGACCTCGTCGGGCCCGTCGGAACCGTCCGGAGGGCGGCGGAGCAGCAGCACGTAGGCGGCGGGGACGACCCAGAACGTCACCGGCGAACCCTAACCGGCGTCGAGTCAAGGCTCCTTGTTCAAGATGTCTTGCACAAGACTCCTTGATAAAGGTACCTTGACACCCGTGACCGAGGAGATGCCGGGCCGGGTGACCGACCCGCTCGCCCTGCGGGCGCTGTCGCACCCGCTGCGCTGGAAGCTGATCGAGCTGCTGCGCCTGGAGGCGACCGCGACCGCCACCCGGTGCGCCGAGTTCACCGGCGAGAGCGTCGCCAGCTGCTCGTACCACCTGGGGATCCTGGCCAAGTACGGCTTCGTCGAGCCGGCCGATCCCGGGCCCGGGCGGGAGAAGCCGTGGCGGATCACCAGCCGCCAGCTCAGCATCAGCGCCGAGGGCCTCGACCCGGAGGCCGCGCTGGCCGCCGAAACGGTCAACGAGATCTACCTCGACCACGAGTTCGGGCGGATGAAGGAGTCCTTCCGCCGCTTCGACCGCGAGCCCGAGCGCTGGCGGCGCCACTCGGGCACCCGCTCCCGCGTCAAGCACCTCACCCCCGACGAGCTGCAGCGGATGAAGGAGGAGGTCTGGGAGGTGATGGAGCGCTACTCCGAGCGCGAGGAGGACCCGTCGGCGCGCCCGCCCGGTTCGCGCCCCGTGCGCCTGATGTTCGCCAGCTACCTGCCCCTGCCCGCCCCGCCCGCGGACGACCCGCACGACGAGGAGGAGTCATGAACCCGCTGGACGGCCACGACGTCGTCGCCGCGACCCGCCGCCGGGAGCTGGAACGGGCCGCCGCCCGCCACCGCGTGGCCCGCGGCTGCCGCCCCGCGCGCACCGGCCCGTCGCCGCTGCTGCGCCTCTACGCCCGCCTGTGGTGGGCCTCCCGGCCGCGCGTCGGCGCCTGGGGCGCTCCGCCGCTCCCCTCACGGGCCGCCGTGCCGTAGCCGCTCGCGGGCGGCCGTCCGGTCGCCGCCGGCCCTCGCGCGAGTTCAGGAAGACCACCTTCATGGACCTCCCGGGTTCAGCAAGGTGGCCTTCCTGCCCTCACCGGACCTGAAGGTGGCCTTCCTGAACCTCCCGGGTCAGGAAGGTGGCCTTCCTGTACCTCCCGGGTCAGGAAGGTGGCCTTCCTGAACTCCGGGCGCGGCACGTTCCGCCGCCGCCGACCGGGCGGCGGTCGGGGTTGACCGATCGATGATCGCTGGGCTAGACCCGCGGGATGCTGCTGTCGACGATGCTCCAGTACAGCGACGACCCGATCGCCGGTGCCGAGCGCGCCGTCGAGATGGAGCGCGCGGGCCTCGACGTGGTGTGGGTCCCGGAGGCCTACAGCTTCGACGCCGTGTCGCTGATGGGCTACCTGGCGGCGCGCACCGAGCGGGTCCAGATCGGCTCCGGGATCCTGCCCATCTACACCCGCACGCCCTCACTCACCGCGATGACCGCGGCCGGGTTGGACGCGCTGTCGGGCGGGCGGATGATCCTCGGGCTCGGCACGTCCGGGCCGCAGGTCATCGAGGGCTTCCACGGGGTCCCCTACGACAAGCCGGTCGCCCGCACCCGGGAGGTCATCGAGATCTGCCGCTCGGTGTGGCGGCGCGACCGCGTGCAGCACGACGGCATCTACCAGATCCCGCTGCCGGAGGGCCGGGGCACCGGGCTGGGCAAGCCGCTCAAGCTGATCAACCACCCGCGCCGGGCCGACATCCCGATCTGGGTCGCCGCGCTGGGCGACAAGAACCTGGAGATGACCGCGGAGCTGGCCGACGGCTGGATGCCGTTCGCGGTGCTGCCGGAGAAGATGCAGGAGGTGTTCGGGCCCGCGCTCGACGCCGGCCGGGCGAAGCGCTCGCCAGAGCTGGGGCCGCTGCAGATCACCGGCGGCGGCATCCTCGCGCTCGAGGAGGACATGTTCGAGCCGGCCAGGGCGGCGGCGCGCGGGGTGTTCGCGCTCTACATCGGCGGCATGGGGGCGCGCGGGCGCAACTTCTACAACACGGTGTTCGAGCGCCAGGGCTACCCCGACGCCGCCAGGCTCGTGCAGGACCTCTACCTGGCGGGCCGCAAGGAGGAGGCGGCCGCCGCGCTGCCCGACGAGTTCATCGAGCGCACGACGCTGATCGGGCCGCCCGGTCACGTGCGCGAGCGGATCGCGGCGCTGGCCGCGGCGGGGGTGACCCACCTGCAGGTCAACCCGGTCGGCACCGACGTCCCGAAGCTGATCTCGACGGTCAAGGAGTGGCTGGTCTGACCGGAGGCCTCGGGTTGACCGGCCGTCCGGGGGTGCGTTACAACCCGACGCATGCGGCCGGCGCCCGGGGAAGCCCCCACTCACCCGGATGCCCGCGGTTTCTCGACGGCGCGTGCGCGCCACCGGTTGTCCCTGCTCCAGCAGTGGCGGAACTGACGCGCGCGGCCGCAGCGGGCCCCTCTTGTCGCTGACGGAACGTGAGGGCCCACACTCGATCCCGACCCCCGCCCCCGAACGCAGGAGCGCCCCCGTTGCTCGACCTCGCGCTCGCCGTGTCCGACCGACCGGTGAGGCCTGATCAGTACCGGTACGTCGAGACGCACGCCTGGTGGCTCGGTACGTTCGGGCCCCACCAGTTCCTGTCCGAGCAGCGCCTGCGCATGTGGGTGCCCAAGCGGACCGAGCGCGACTGGCTGCTCGTGCGCGAGGTGACCGGCGGCCAGCAGTGGCTCACCGGGTCGGCCCAGCAGGCCCTGGAGGACGGGTTCGACCTGCGCGACGTGGCGCCGGTCGGCCGGTTCGCCGCCCCGCACGGCGCCTTCGACACCTCGGCCGGCTACCAGGACTACGAGGTCGACCTGGACCTCGACCGCGACCTGCAGTTCGACGCGCAGTGCGGGAGCCCGCGGCCGGCGCCGCGGGGCAGCTGGAAGGACCCGACCCCGCAGTTCTTCTCCCGGCTGCCGCTCGACCCGCAGCGGCTGCTCGACCAGCTCGTCGAGGACAACCCCGGCAGCTGGTTCGGGCCGTTCGCCGCGGCGGTGGCGGCGCTGCGCACCGGGCTGGTCCCGGCGGCGCTGCGCTCGGCGCTGTACAAGGCGCTGACCGGGCTGCCCGAGGTGAGCATCGGTCGGGCCGCGAACCTGGACGGCCTCGACTGCCTGGCCTTCGTGCACGACGCCGGGCCCACCCGCACCGAGCTGCTGGTCGACCCGAGCGACGGCCGGTTCGCCGGCGAGCGCGACACGGTCCGCGCCGATTCCCGCGCCGGGCTGCCCACCGGGACGGTGATCAGCACGACGGCGGTGCGCACCGCCGTGGTCGACGGGCCCGGCCTGCGTCCCGAGGCCAGCACCGCATAGCACCCGTCGGGCGGGTGATCGCAGGGTGGCGCCGCGGCCCGGCGTGCGGTATGCGGCCCATGTCCGGAGGGCTAACCTGGAGGCAGTCCTCGGCGATGACGATGCGATCCGATAGAGGCGGTCCTCAGCGTGTCCACCAGTAGTACCTCCAGTCCAGCCGGCCAGTTCGGGCCCAACGAGTGGCTCGTCGAGGAGATGTACCAGCGCTTCCTCGACGACCCGAAGACGGTCGACCCGGCCTGGCACGAGTTCTTCGCCGACTACCGCCCGACCGACGCCGACGGCGACGCGGACGTCGACGCGAGCGAGGGGGCCGACCGCACCGCGGCCGGCGCCACCACCGACCGGGCCGACGGAGCCGCGGCGAAGAGCACGGGCGCGGCGAAGAGCACCGCCGCGAGCAAGGACGACGACGGCGCGAAGCCGGCCCGCTCGACGATCGCGCCCGCCCCGACGCCGACGGCGGAGCGCGCCGAGCCCACCGAGCGCCGCCGGGTGGCCGACCGCGAGGCGATGCCGAGCACGAACGGCAAGGCGCCGACCAGGGCCGAGCAGAAGACCGAGCAGAAGACCGAGCAGAAGGCGGCCCCGAAGGCCAAGCCCGCGGCCGGCAGCAACTCCCGCGCCGCTCGCCCCGCGCCCACCGGTGGGGCCGACGTCACCTCGCCACTGCGCGGCGCGGCGAACGCGGTCGTCAAGAACATGAACGCCTCGCTGGCCGTGCCCACCGCGACCAGCGTCCGCGCGGTGCCGGCCAAGCTGCTGGCCGACAACCGCGTCGTGATCAACAACCAGCTCAAGCGCACCCGCGGCGGGAAGATCTCCTTCACCCACCTGATCGGCTTCGCGGTCGTCAAGGCGCTGGCCGACTTCCCGGTGATGAACCGGCACTTCACCGAGGCCGACGGCAAGCCGGCCGTGGTCCAGCCCGAGCACGTCAACCTGGGGCTGGCCATCGACCTGCCCGGCAAGAACGGGCAGCGCTCACTGGTGGTCGTGTCGATCAAGGGCTGCGAGGCGATGAACTTCGCCCAGTTCTGGTCGGCCTACGAGGACATCGTGCGCAAGGCGCGCAACGGCGCGCTGCAGGCCGAGGACTTCGCCGGCACCACGATCAGCCTCACCAACCCGGGCACGCTGGGCACCAACCACTCGGTGCCCCGGCTGATGCAGGGCCAGGGCACGATCGTCGGCGTCGGCGCGATGGAGTACCCGGCGGAGTTCCAGGGCGCCAGCGAGACCCGGCTCGCCGAGCTCGGCATCAGCAAGATCATCACGCTGACCTCGACCTACGACCACCGGATCATCCAGGGCGCGGAGTCCGGCGACTTCCTGCGCCGGGTGCACGCCCTGCTGCTCGGCGAGGACGAGTTCTACGACGGCATCTTCCGCTCGCTGCGGGTGCCCTACGAGCCGATCCGCTGGGTCAAGGACATCCCCGAGGGCGCGGTCGACAAGACCGCCCGGGTGATCGAGCTGATCGACGCCTACCGCACCCGCGGCCACCTGATGGCCGACACCGACCCGCTCAACTACCGCCAGCGCCGCCACCCCGACCTCGACGTCCTCTCGCACGGGCTCACCCTGTGGGACCTCGACCGCGAGTTCGCCGTCGGCGGCTTCGGCGGCCAGCAGCACATGAAGCTGCGCGACGTGCTGGGCCTGCTGCGCGACTCCTACTGCCGCACCATCGGCACGGAGTACATGCACATCTCCGACCCCGAGCAGCGCCAGTGGCTGCAGGACCGGATCGAGGTGCCGCACCAGAAGCCCAGCGCCGCCGAGCAGAAGTACGTGCTCAGCAAGCTCAACGCGGCCGAGGCGTTCGAGACCTTCCTGCAGACCAAGTACGTCGGGCAGAAGCGGTTCTCCCTCGAGGGCGGCGAGACCGTCATCCCGCTGCTGGACGCCGTGCTGGACAAGGCTGCCGAGCACGAGCTCGACGAGGTCGTCATCGGCATGCCGCACCGCGGCCGGCTCAACGTGCTGGCCAACATCGTCGGCAAGCCGATCAGCCAGATCTTCCGCGAGTTCGAGGGCAACCTCGACCCCGGCCAGGCGCACGGCTCCGGCGACGTGAAGTACCACCTGGGCGCCGAGGGCAAGTACTTCCGGATGTTCGGCGACGGCGAGACGGTGGTGTCGCTGGCGTCCAACCCCTCGCACCTGGAGGCCGTCGACCCGGTGCTGGAGGGCATCGTCCGGGCCAAGCAGGACCTGCTCGACAAGGGTCACGACAACGGCTACACGGTGCTGCCGCTGATGCTGCACGGCGACGCCGCGTTCGCCGGGCAGGGCGTGGTCGCCGAGACGCTGAACCTGGCGCTGCTGCGCGGCTACCGCACCGGCGGCACCGTGCACGTGGTGGTCAACAACCAGGTCGGGTTCACCACCGCCCCGGAGCACTCGCGCAGCTCGCAGTACAGCACCGACGTGGCCAAGATGATCGGCGCGCCGGTCTTCCACGTGAACGGCGACGACCCCGAGGCCTGTGTCTGGGTGGCGAAGCTGGCGGTGGAGTACCGCGAGCGCTGGCACAACGACGTCGTGATCGACATGATCTGCTACCGGCGGCGCGGGCACAACGAGGGCGACGACCCGTCGATGACCCAGCCGGCGATGTACGACGTGATCGACGCCAAGCGCAGCGTCCGCAAGATCTACACCGAGTCGCTGATCGGCCGCGGGGACATCTCGATGGAGGAGGCCGAGCACGCGCTCAAGGACTTCTCCAACCAGCTCGAGCACGTGTTCAACGAGGTCCGCGAGCTGGAGAAGACCCCGGCTAGGGTCAGCCCTTCGGTCGAGCACGAGCAGCTGGTCCCGCCGGACCTGGACACCTCGGTCCCGCTGGAGGTCATCCACCGCATCGGCGACGCGCACGTCGAGCTGCCCGAGGGCTTCACCGTGCACCCGCGGGTCAAGCCGGTGCTGCAGCGGCGCCACCAGATGTCGCGCGAGGGCAGCGTCGACTGGGCCTTCGGCGAGCTGATCGCCATGGGCTCGCTGGTGATGGACGGCAAGCTGGTGCGGCTGTCCGGGCAGGACACCCGGCGCGGCACGTTCGTCCAGCGGCACTCGGTGGTCATCGACCGCAAGACCGGCGAGGAGTACTACCCGCTGCGCAACCTGTCGGAGAACCAGGAGCGCTTCCTGCCCTACGACTCGGCGCTGTCGGAGTTCGCCGCGGTCGGCTTCGAGTACGGCTACTCGGTGGCCAACCCGAACGCGTTCGTCGCCTGGGAGGCCCAGTTCGGCGACTTCGTCAACGGCGCCCAGCCGGTCATCGACGAGTTCATCTCCTCGGGTGAGGCCAAGTGGGGCCAGCTCTCCGACGTCGCGCTGCTGCTGCCGCACGGCATGGAGGGCCAGGGCCCGGACCACTCGTCGGGGCGCATCGAGCGGTTCCTCCAGCTGTGCGCGGAGGGCTCGATGACGGTGGCCTACCCGAGCGAGCCGGCCAACTACTTCCACCTGCTGCGCCGCCACGCCCTCGACGGCATCCAGCGCCCGCTGATCGTGTTCACGCCGAAGTCGATGCTGCGCAACCGGGCCGTGGTCAGCCCGCTGTCGGACTTCACCGGCGGCCGGTTCCGCCCCGTCGTCGACGACCCGCGCTACCGCGACTCGGACGGCGGCGCGACCGACGTGCACAAGGTGCTGCTGTGCACCGGCAAGATCTACTACGAGATCGCGGCGCAGGTCGAGAAGCGCGGCATCACCGACACCGCGGTGGTCCGCATCGAGCAGCTCTACCCGGTGCCCGACCGCCAGCTCGCCTCGGTGCTGGAGCGCTACCCGAACGCCGAGGACGTGCGCTGGGTGCAGGAGGAGCCGGCCAACCAGGGTGCCTGGCCGTTCCTCGGGCTGGAGCTGCCCGAGAAGCTGCCGCGGCTGGTCGGCCTGAAGCGGGTCAGCCGCCGCCGGATGGCCGCCCCCGCCGCGGGCTCGTCGAAGGTGCACGAGGTCGAGCAGAACGCCATCCTCGAGGCGGCGTTCGAGGGCTGACCCCCCTCCTCCGCTTGCCCCGTCCCCGGCAAGGTTCAGGAAGGCCACGATGCTGCCCGGAGCGGGCAGCATCGTGGCTTTCCCGAACCGGGGTCGAGGCCTCAGCGAGTCGGACCGTTGAGTTCCGGTCCCGGCCAGCCGGGTGGATGCGGGCGGATGCGCTCGACCCCTAGCCTGGCGCCGTGTACTTCACCGACCGGGGCATCGAGGAGCTGACCCAGCGGCGCGGCGGCGAGCAGCTCGACGTCGAGTGGCTGGCCGACCGGCTGCGCGCGTTCGTCGACCTCAACCCGCAGTTCGAGGACGCCGTCGAGCGCCTCGCCACCTTCCTGGCCCGCGACGACGAGGACGACCTGGACTGAGCCGGGGGTTCAGCGCCGCCCGCCGCCGCGACCCCGCACGGCGGCCAGCAGCTCGTTCGCCCGCTGCTCGATCTCGGCGCCCAGCTCCATCGCGTCGCCTGCCTTGGCCATCCGGTCCGGCTTGGGGAACGGGCGCATCGTGATCCAGGACTCGACCCAGAGCGCCTCCAGCGCGTCCTCCCAGGCGAGGTTGGCCGCGATGCGCACGAGCAGCCTGCGGTCGGCGGCGGTGGACAGGTCGCGGTCGAGCTCGGCGACGCGCTCGCGCAGCTGGCGCACGCGCTCGTCGTTGCGCTTGACCTCGCCCTCCATGCCCCCGGTGACCTCCAGGATCGCCTGCTTGTAGGCGGTGGCCGGGGACACCGCCCGCCGCTTGGTCAGCCGGTCCCCCGGACGGTCGGCCGCGGTCACAGGTCCTCCTCCGGCGTCGGGACGATGATCACTTCGGGGTCGGCGTGCTGGGCCCGGTCGAACCACAGGCCCCGACCGGGCCGGGGCGACCAGCTCAGCAGCATGCCGGGCACCAGGGTCTGCACCTCGGTGCCCTGCACGTCGAGCGCGACCCACGCGCCCAGGTCGTCGACGGCGGCACCGCCGATGAGCAGCGCCTTGAGCCGGGCGACGCTGCGCCACCAGCCCAGGACGTGCACGCCGACCTCGGGGCCGAAGTGGAGGACCGTGCGCAGCGCGTCGGTGCCGGGGCGGTCGAGCACGGCCTCGGCGGCGTCGGCCGCGTAGAGGACCACGACGACCGGGCGCCCCGGGGTCCCGGCGTGCCGCGCGGTGACCTCGGCGGCCAGCTCGCGGATCCGCTCGCCGAACTCCTCCAGCGGCACGGTCCGGCTGCTGTGGCCGTGGTCGGCGAACCGGGCGGCGAGCCGGTCGGCGGGCTTGCGCGCGTCGACGACCAGCGGGGCCAGCAGCACCTCGGCGGTGCCCGGCTGGTGGGTCGCGGCGAGCGCGGCGCCCGCGCAGTCCAGCAGCCGCACGGCGTCGCGCAGGCCCGGGCCGAGCACGCCGAGGTTGCGGCCGGGGACGTCGGGCAGCGGGACGGTGGCCGGGCTGCCGGCCACGTCGATGACCTGCCCGACGAGGGCGATCGGCTCGCCGCCGGGAGCGGCGCCGGCCAGCAGGTCCTCGGTCCGCGGCGAGCGGGAGCCGTCGAACAGCCGCGGCGGCGGGTTCTGCTCGGCGTAGAGGGCGTGCAGGTGGCGCTGCACGACGTCGACCGTGCCGCGGGCGCTCGCGTTGGGCACCCGCACGATCTCGTTGCCGTGCCGGATCCCGGACTCGTGGTTGACCACGGCGTGCCAGCGCGGCAGGTCGAGGGCGGCCTCGTTTCGCTCGTCGAGGATGCGCCGGGCGCGGGGCAGCGCGATCCGCACCACGAACTGCTCGAAGATCGCCGGGCGGCCCCAGAACGCCTCGATCCCGGACACGTCCTGGCTGGCCAGGACCAGGTGGATGCCCTGGGAGCGGCCCCGCCGGGCGACGTCCTCCAGCAGCCTGATCGACTCCCGGGTGACGGTGTCGCGCACGCCGAACAGGTACTGGAACTCGTCGACGACCGCCACGATCCGCGGCCACCGGCCGTCCGGGTCGACCTCGCGGAGGTCCTCCAGCTTCGCGACGCCGTGCTCCTTGGCCGCCTCCGCCCGGCGGCGCAGCTCGGCGGAGAGGAAGCGCAGCAGCGCGAGCCCGAACTCCCGGTCGGTGTTGATGTTGACGCCGATCAGCCGGGCGTGCGGCAACCAGGACTCGTCCTGGCGGCTCGGGGCCAGCTGGGCGAAGGAGACGCCCTCCTTGAAGTCGAGCAGGTACAGCTCCAGCTCGTCGGGGCTGTACCTGCTGGCCATCGAGGCGATCATGGCCAGCAGGAGGTTGGTCTTGCCGGAGCCGCTCGGCCCGCCGATGAGGGCGTGCGGGGAGGCGTCGACCAGCAGCAGCTGGCGGTCGCGCCCCCCGTCGAACCCGATCGGCGCGTGCAGCCCGGCGATCGACCTCTGCGTGCCGGGCTTGTCCGGCAGCAGGTCGACGAACGTGCCGATCCGGGCCCGGCGGACGTCGTGCTCGTCGGCGATCCGGTGGCAGGCCGCGCTGACCGCGGTGGGCTCCAGCGGCGCGTCCGGCTCGACCTGCGCGTGCGGGCCGGTCATGCTCGTGGTCACCAGGCCGCTGGTGGTGAAGGCGATGGTCTCCACCGGGGCGCCCATCGCGAGCGGCACGTCGACGAGCACGAGGTGCACCCCGCAGGCCAGCCCGCCGCGGGCCACCCGCTGCAGCTGGCGGTGCTCGTCGTCGGG
The DNA here is from genome assembly GCF_023898865.1 of Pseudonocardia humida. GTDB lineage: Bacteria > Actinomycetota > Actinomycetes > Mycobacteriales > Pseudonocardiaceae > Pseudonocardia > Pseudonocardia humida. The sequence continues at coordinate 29,560 of NZ_JAGSOV010000078.1, read as the reverse complement.
CAGCGCCTGCCCGTTGCCCACCAGCACCGCGACGACCCACGGCTCGTCGCGCTTGCCGGTCTCCTGCGCGAGCGCGCGCAGCGAGGGCTGGCCGTCGATCAGGACCCGGTTGTGCACCCGGCGGATGCGGTCGGACAGCTCCTCGAGCAGCGGCGCGAGCCCGCTCGGGTCGTGCACGGTCAGCAGGCCGGTGCGGGTGAGCGGGTGCAGGTCGGGCAGCGGGCCGGTGAGCTGGCCGACGTCCCAGACGTGCAGCTCGACGGCGCCCGGCTCGACCGTGCTGAGCACGCGCATCAGCAGGCCCTGCACGACCGCGATCCCGGCCTCCCGGCGGTCGAGGGCCGTGGTGACCTGCAGGTGGGACTCGTCGAGCAGCGGGACGGCGACGTCGAACGGCGCCGAGCCGCCGAGCCGGGCGGTGCCGATCCGCCACAGGCCGGGCAGGGCGCCGGTGCCGTCCAGGTCGCCGGTGCGCTCCAACCAGCTCGTGCCCCGGTCGCCGGCCGCGCCGATGGCCGCGTCGGCGACGATCGCCGAAAGCCGGGCGGGGACCTCGTCGGGCACGGCCAGCGCGCTCGCGTCCTGCTCCACCCGGCGCACGACGTCCGCGACGCCGGAGCTGGCCAGCACCCGGGCGAGCGCCGGGTCGGCCCGCGCCGCGGCCAGCCCCTTCTCCCGCAGCAGCAGCTCGACGACGGCGTCGAGGTGCGCGCGGCGGACCCGCTCCGCGGCCGTCTCGGCGCCGCCGAGCGCGGTCGCGATGGACGTGCACAGGGCCTCGTAGGCCTCCCGGATGCGCCGGCGGCGCCCGAAAACGACCACCGGCTACGGCCGCCCAGCGGCGTCGACGCAGACCCGCGGCAGGCTCACCGGCGGCCTTCCGCGACGGACGGCGTCACAGCCGTGCGGCGACGTCCTCGGCCGCCTGGATCGCCGCGCTCGCGGCCTGCTGGGCCTCCTGGGCGCTGTCCATGGCCCGGTTCAGCGCCGCGGTGACGTCGGACACGTCGGCCTGGGTGGTGCCGCTGGTGACCTGCGTCAGCATCGCCGAGGCCTGCTCCAGGGTCGAACGGCCGTGCTCGAACGTGCTGTTGCTCTCCTGGATCTGGTTGCAGACCTGCATGATGCCGCCCTTGACCTGTTCGATGCTCGTCATGCCCGGGGCTCCCCTGCCGTCCTGCCTCGCTTGCCGTTGTTGAATCTAATCCGTCGGAGCGGGCGGCACCTTCCGGCACTTGCATGGATCAGCGCACCCGATCGACGCGGGCGCAGCCCGACGGTGAACAAAACCGCATCGGGTCGTGCGCCGGGGTGGCCATCGCCTCTACCGTCGGTTCACCGCCCGGCCCGGCGGCGCCTGTTCCTCCCCCGGCGACGAGGAGTGCAGCCTTGAGCGAGTTCGCGAGCGGATCACCAGCACCGCGCCCCGGCGCAGCGCCGACCGAGCCCGGCGGGGGCGGGCGATGAGCGATCCGGGTCCCCCCGCGACCACCGCGTCGACCCCGCCCACCGGCACGAAGGCCCGGCTCAAGCAGGTCGGTCCCGGCCTGCTCGCCGCGGCCACCGGCGTCGGCGCGGGCGACCTGGTCGCCACCATGGTCGCCGGCGCCCAGTACGGGACGCTGCTGCTCTGGGCCGCCGTCCTGGGCACCGTGCTGAAGCTGGCCCTGGCCGAGGGCGTCGGGCGCTGGCACCTGGCCTCGGGCAGCACCCTGCTCGACGGCTGGCGGCGGCTGGGCTACTGGGCCACCGTCTTCTTCGGCGTCTACATCGTCATCTGGGGCTTCGTCTACGGCGCCACCGCGATGTCGGCCGTCGGGCTGCCGCTCAACGCCCTGTTCGGCGGGCTGTCGGTGCGGTACTGGGCGATGATCGCCGGCGTGCTGGGCCTGGTGCTGGTCTGGATCCAGCGCTACGCGGTCTTCGAGAAGTTCATCACCGTGCTGGTGCTGATCAAGTTCGTGTCGGTGGTGTCGATCGCGGTGCTGGTTTCGCCGAACCTGCTCGACGTGGCGAACGGGCTGGTCCCGCGGCTGCCCGAGGGCTCGGTGGTCTACGTGCTCGGCCTGGTCGGCGGGGTCGGCGGCACCATCACGATGGCCGCGTACGGCTACTGGATGATCGCCAAGGGCTGGAAGGGCACCGGCTGGCTGTCGATGATGCGCCTGGACAACACCATCGGCTACGTGATGACCGGCATCTTCGTCATCGCGATGCTGATCGTCGGCGCCGAGATCCTACTCGGCCAGGAGCTCACCGCCAGCGACACCGGCCTGCTGACCCTGGGCGAGGAACTCGGCGCCCGGTACGGCGACTGGGCGCGGATCCTGTTCCTGATCGGCTTCCTCGCCGTCACCTGGACCTCGCTGCTCGGCGTCTGGAACGGCGTCAGCCTGCTGTTCGCCGACTGGACCCGGACGATCCGGCTGCCGCACGGCGCGAAGGCCGAGGTCGGCGTGCCGGCGGCGGCGGGCACGGCCGAGGGCGACACCGACGCCGCGAACACCGCGCTGGCCGGCACCCCGGACGGCACCGCGACCGGCTACCGGGCCAGCGAGGCCGAGCGCAGCCTGCCGTTCCGGGGGTACCTGCTGTGGCTGACCCTGCCCCCGATGGGGCTGCTGTTCATCGACCGGCCGTTCGCGGTGACCCTGGTGTACGGCGTGCTCGGCGCGGCGTTCATGCCGTTCCTCGGGATCTCGCTGATCCTGCTGCTGAACTCCCGGCGGATCGCCCGCGACGGGCGCTCCGGCTGGCTGTCCAACGCGATGCTCACCGCGGCCTCGGCGCTGTTCGTCGTCCTGCTGGTCACCGACCTCATCGACCGCTTCACCTGAGCCCCGTCCACCCCGACCCGTCCACCTGAGCCCCGTCCACCCCGACCCGTCCACCTGGGCCGTCCACCCAACCCGCGCCCTCGCCCGCCCCACCCCCGTGTCAGGAAAGCCACCTTCAGGACACCAGGCGTCCTGATGGTGGCTTTCCTGACATTCGGGAGCAGGGAGCAGGGAGCAGGCGGGGTCAGGGGCGGGCGCGGAGGCGGCGGTGGGCGAGGGCGCCGAGGGCGGCGTCGACCAGCACGAAGGCCAGCAGGCTGAGGCCGAACAGCGGCATCAGCCAGCCGGCCGCCACCGCCGCCAGCACGACGACGAACGCCGCCGGCTGGCTCAGCGCCCGGATCGTGCCGCGCGGGGCCGGGGCGACCAGCCGGGCCCCGGCCCGGGTGGGCCTGCGCAGCCAGGCCATCCGGTAGCCCCAGAACAGCACGCACAGCAGCCCGGCGGCGAGCGCGGCCAGCAGCAGCTGGTTGGGCAGCCCGAACAGCAGGCCCATGTGCGCGGAGATGCCGATGGTGGTGAGCTTGGCCAGCACCGGGAAGTCGTCCCAGCGCACGGTCTCCACCACGGCGCCGGTGTAGGGGTCGAGCGCCACCTCGTCGCGCTGGACCGGGATGCCGTCGGCGTCCTCGGCGACGGTGTAGACGCCGCCCGGCTCGGTCGGGACGGTGACGGCGAGCCGGTCGGCCAGCCCGGCGGCCCTGGCCCGCTCGACGGCCTCGCCGACGGTGATCGGGGCGGCTCCCGCCACCACCGGCACCGGCTCCGCGGCCAGCTGCGGCCTCGAACCGTCGAACGCGGTCACCACGGCCTGGAACCGCTCCCCCGCGTAGGTCGACCAGGTCAGGCCGGTGACGCTGATGAAGGCCAGCCCGACCGTCAGCCAGAGCGCGGTCACCGCGTGCCAGCCGCGGATGCGCGCCCGCCCGGGCCGGGCCGTGGCCGGCGGCACGACCAGGTCCCGGCGGCGGGACCGGCGGCGCCCGATCCACAGCGCGAGCCCGCCGATCACCAGCACCGGCAGCCAGCTGGCCGCCGTCTCGGAGTAGAGCCGGCCCGGCTCGCCGAGCAGCAGGTGCCGGTGCAGGCCGTCCAGCGTCGTCTGCAGCGGCGAGTAGCCGAGCCAGGTGTCCAGGGTGCCGAGCACCCGCGACGACGCGGGGTCGACGTAGACCGTGCGCTGGATGTCCTCGGCGAGCCCGTCGACGTCGAACGCGACGGCCGTGCTGCGGGTCGGGTCGGTCGCCACGGTGACGCTGCTGAGCGAGCCCTGCGGCAGCGCGGCGACGGCCGCGGCGACCTGCTCGTCCAGGGGGCGGGCGGGGGCTCCGGGGTCGGGGGCGAGCAGCCGCTCGCCGTACAGGAGGTCGGACAGCTGCGGGCTGAACACGTAGGCCAGCCCGGTCAGGCTGACGACCAGCAGGAACGGGGCGACCAGCACCCCGGCGTAGAAGTGCAGGCGCAGCACGAGCGGGCGCAGCTGCGCCCACAGGCCGGGGCTGGTCGGGGTCGGGGTGGGCGGCTCGGTGGTGGTGGTAGGGGTGTCCGGCGGGCCGGCGGTCGTGGTCACGGGTGTCTCCAGGCAGGACGGGGAGCGGCTCGGCGGGACGGCGGCGCGCCGCGACGGCGGGCGCGGGGTCGCGCTCCGCTCGGGGCGGCCGGCGGTCCCGACCGGAGCCGGGGACGGCCCACCCGGTTCAGGAAAGCCACGATGCTGCCCGCTGGGGGCGGCATCGTGGCTTTCCTGAACTCCGGGCGGGCGGGGGATCAGGAGGCGGCGGGCACCGGGGGGCCGCGGCGGGGGGCGGCGTGCCGCAGCAGCGCACCGGCGGGGTGCTGGACCGGCGGGCACGGCAGCCCGACGGCGGGCGCCGCCCCGACCGGGGGCAGGTGCGGCAGCACGACCAGCAGGAACCGGCGCACCGCCGCCCACGCCCTGCGCTCGCCCCAGCGCAGCCAGGCGCCGGTCAGCGCGGCCGCGGCCAGGTGCGCGTAGAGCATCACGTCGGCGCCGACGAGGACGTGGGCACCGTGGGCGGCGTGCTCGCCTGCGTTGGAGAGCAGCACGTGGACGAGCTGCTGGGCGCCGAGCTGGGTCAGCGCGATCGCGCCCCAGCCGCGCTCCCGGCGGGCCAGCCACCAGGCCGGGGCGACGAGCGCGGCGAAGGCCCACGCCGCGCCGCCCGGGTCGACGGACCCGCCGCCCGCGGCGTGGGCGAGCACGGCGGCCGCGACGGCGAGCCCGGCGGCCAGCCCGGCGCGCAGCGCGCGCGGCGGCGTCGAGCGCGCCCCGGCGGGCCGCACCCGGACCGGCTCACCCCGCACGTCGCACCGGCTCAGACCATCGTGAGCAGCATGACCGTCATCGCCACGGCCATCACCACGTGCGCCAGTGCGGCAGTCCCGGTGGAGCGGAGCACCCCGGTGCGCTGGGCGACCGCGGCGGTGCCGGGCGATGCGGCGTCGGCGCTCGGGGCGTCGTGCCCGCCGACGCGCAGCCGGTCGGAGCAGCGCAGCGCGTGCCAGGCGAAGTAGCCGGCCAGCAGGATCGCCACCAGCGAGACCGCGCCGACGCCGCCGCCCGCGGCGCCGTGGTGCCCGGCGTGGGCGGCGTCCGCCGTCGCGTCGACGGCGGTGTGGTCGTGCCCGCTGAGCAGCATGAACAGCATCGCCGCGCTGCCCACGACGTGGTGGCCGGCGTCGCCGTCGAAGGAGCGGGTGCGCAGCGCGACCGCCGCGAACCAGGCCCCGCACAGCACGAACGCGACCGTCCACACCGGAGCCGGCAGCGGGTCGCCGAGGGGGGAGAACATGGCGGCCATGCCCAGGGCCATGGTGGCGTGGGAGACCTCGCCGACCGGCCCGCCGGGGATGTCGCCGAACGCCGTGGCGTGCACGGCGAGCCGGGCGAGGTGCAGCGCCACGACCGCGAGGCAGACGAGCGCCAACCCTGCCGAAACCCAGTCCACGGTCATCCTTCCCGGCGGCGCACAGCCGCGCTGTCGGCGACCATAGGTCACGGCCGGGTGTCGGTTCCATACCGTGGCGGGGTAGTCCGCGTGGCGTGATCACGCCACTGCGCCGGTCGGGTGCCGGCGCGGTCACCGCGACCGTTCGTGTGACGAGCGGGTGTCGGGCCCGCGAGGGGTCTTGCGGTCGGCCGCCCGGCGGATCACGGTGGGCATTTCCCTCGGCGGCATCAGGAGGACAGGGACATGAGCGACCCGGGAGCCGGCGTGGTGCGCGCGGCCATCCTGCAGGCCAAGTGGACCGGCGACACCGCCTCGATGATCGACGTGCACGAGTCCTACGCGCGCAGCGCGGCCGAGCAGGGCGCGAAGGTCATGGGCTTCCAGGAGGTCTTCAACGCGCCCTACTTCTGCCAGGTGCAGGAGGCCGAGCACTACCGGTGGGCCGAGCCGGTGCCGGACGGTCCGACGGTCCAGCGGATGCAGGCGCTGGCCAAGGAGACCGGCATGGTGCTGGTCGTGCCGGTGTTCGAGCTGGAGAGCTCGGGCAACTACTACAACACCGCGGCCGTGATCGACGCCGACGGCAGCTACCTGGGCAAGTACCGCAAGCACCACATCCCGCAGGTCAAGGGCTTCTGGGAGAAGTACTACTTCAAGCCGGGCAACCTGGGCTGGCCGGTGTGGGACACCGCGGTCGGCAAGGTCGGGGTCTACATCTGCTACGACCGGCACTTCCCGGAGGGCTGGCGGGCGCTCGGCCTGGCCGGCGCGCAGATCGTGTTCAACCCCAGCGCCACCAGCCGCAGCCTGTCGTCCTACCTGTGGAAGCTGGAGCAGCCGGCGGCCGCGGTGGCCAACGAGTACTTCATCGCCGCGATCAACCGGGTCGGCGTCGAGGAGTACGGCGACAACGACTTCTACGGCACCAGCTACTTCGTCGACCCGCGCGGCCAGTTCGTCGGCGAGACGGCGTCGAGCCACGACGAGGAGCTGCTGGTCCGCGACCTCGACCTGGGGCTGATCGACGAGGTCCGGCAGACCTGGGCGTTCTACCGCGACCGCCGCCCGGAGGCCTACGGACCGCTGGTGCAGCAATGAACGGGCCGTCGGCGCACGGCGAGCGGACGTCGCAGCACGACAACCTGCTGGGCCGGACCAGGGCGGTGCTGCCGTCCTGGTTGGCGATCTACTACGACGAGCCGATCGAGATCGAGCGCGGCGAGGGCCGCTACGTCTGGACCGACGACGGCACCCGCTACCTGGACTTCTTCGGCGGCATCCTGACCACGATGACCGCGCACGCGCTGCCGGAGGTCACCAAGGCCGTCGCCGACCAGGCCGGGAAGATCATCCATAGCTCGACGCTGTACCTGAACCGGCCGATGGTCGAGCTGGCCGAGCAGATCGCCGCGGTGTCGGCGATCCCGGACGCCAAGGTCTTCCTGACCACCAGCGGCACCGAGGCCAACGACGCCGCGCTGCTGCTGGCCTCGTCGCTGCGCCGGTCGAACCAGATCCTGGCGCTGCGCAACAGCTACCACGGCCGGTCGTTCTCCACGATCGCGATCACCGGCAACCGGTCGTGGTCGCCGACGTCGCTGTCGCCGTTCCAGACGTACTACGTGCACGGCGGGCAGCGGTACCGCTCGCCGTTCGCGGGCCTGTCCGACGGGGAGTTCATCGCGGCCTGCGTGGCCGACCTGCGCGACGTGCTCGACCAGTCCGGCGGCGACGTCGCGGCGCTGATCGCCGAGCCCATCCAGGGCGTCGGCGGCTTCACCCACGGCCCGGACGGGCTGCTCGGTGCCCTGGCCGAGGTGCTGCGCGAGCACGGCATCCTGATCATCGCCGACGAGGTGCAGACCGGGTGGGGCCGCACCGGCGAGCACTTCTGGGGCTGGCAGGCGCACGGCTTCACCCCCGACATCGTCACCTTCGCCAAGGGCGTCGGGAACGGGCTGTCGATGGGCGGGGTGATCGCCAGGGCGGAGGTCATGGACTCGCTCGGCGCCAACTCGATCTCGACGTTCGGCGGCTCCCCGCTGACCTCGGCGGGCGCCCTGGCCAACCTGCGCTACCTCCTCGACCACGACCTGCAGGCCAACGCGGCCCGGCACGGCCCGGTGCTGATCGAGGGCCTGCGCGCGCTGGGCTCGCCGATCGTCGGCGACGTCCGGGGCAAGGGCCTGATGATCGGCGTCGAGCTGGTCCGCCCGGGCACCGGCACCCCCGGCGACCCGGCGCCCGAGCTGGCCGCGGCCGTGCTGGAGGCGACGAAGCGGCGCGGGCTGCTGGTCGGCAAGGGCGGGCTGCACGGCAACGTGCTGCGCATCGCCCCACCGATGACGCTGACCGCCGACGAGGCCACCGAGGGGCTCACCGCGCTCATCGCCGCGATCCGCGAGGTCGACGGCGGGCTCGCCGCCGGCGCCCCCACCACCGATGAGGAGATCACCGCATGAGCGAGCTTGCGAGCGAATCATCGACACAGCGCCCTGGGGCATTGCCGACCGAGCGCAGCGAGGGAGAGCGATGACCCGCACCCTCATCCGCAACGGACTGGTGATCACCGCCGCCGACGAGCTGGCCGCGGACGTCCTGGTCGACGGCGAGCGGGTCGTCGCGCTGGCCGCGTCCGGCTCGGAGCTCGCGCAGGGCTGGACGGCCGACACGGTCCTGGACGCCACCGGCAAGTACGTCGTGCCCGGCGGCGTCGACGCGCACACGCACATGGAGATGCCCTTCGGCGGCACCCAGTCGGCCGACACGTTCGAGACCGGCACCCGGGCCGCGGCCTGGGGCGGCACCACCACGATCGTCGACTTCGCGATCCAGTCGATGGGCGGCTCGCTGCGCGAGGGCCTGGACGCCTGGCACGCCAAGGCCGAGGGCAACTGCGCCATCGACTACGCGTTCCACATGATCGTCGCCGACGTCAACGACTCCTCTCTCAAGGAGATGGAAGCGCTCATCGGGGAGGGCGTGACCAGCTTCAAGCTGTTCATGGCCTACCCGGGCGTCTTCTACAGCGACGACGGCAAGATCCTGCGGGCGCTGCAGAAGGGCGCCGAGACCGGCGGCCTGACGATGATGCACGCCGAGAACGGCATCGCCATCGACGTGCTGATCGAGCAGGCGCTGGCCAAGGGCCAGACCGATCCGCGCTACCACGGCGAGGTCCGCCACGCCCTGCTGGAGGCCGAGGCCACCCACCGGGCGATCAAGCTGGCCCAGGTGGCCGAGGCGCCGATCTACATCGTGCACCTGTCCGCGGCGCAGGCACTGGCCCAGGTCCAGCAGGCCCGCGACGAGGGCTTCAACGCCTTCGCCGAGACCTGCCCGCAGTACCTGTTCCTGTCCACCGACGACCTGGCCCGTCCCGGCTTCGAGGGCGCCAAGTACGTCTGCTCGACGCCGCTGCGCCCGGCCGAGCACCAGGCCGCCCTCTGGCGCGGGCTGCGCACCGACGACCTGTCGGTGGTCTCGACCGACCACTGCCCGTTCTGCTTCAAGGGGCAGAAGGACATGGGCATCGGCGACTTCTCCAAGATCCCCAACGGGCTGCCCGGCGTGGAGACCCGGATGGACCTGCTGCACCAGGGCGTCGTCGAGGGGCGCATCTCGCGCAAGCGCTGGATCGAGATCGCCTGCGCGACGCCGGCGAAGATGTTCGGGCTCTACCCGCGCAAGGGCACCATCGCCCCCGGCGCCGACGCCGACATCGTGCTCTACGACCCGGCCGCCACCCAGGTGCACTCGGCGAAGACGCACCACATGGCCGTCGACTACTCCTGCTACGAGGGCCGCGAGACCACCGGCAAGGTCTCCACCGTGCTCTCGCGCGGCCGGGTGGTCGTCGACGGCGGCGAGTACCTGGGCAAGGCGGGCGACGGCGCCTTCCAGAAGCGCACGACCTGCCAGTACCTCAGGTGAGCGCGATGGACATCGGACTCGTCCTGCAGACCGACCCCCCGGCCCAGCTGCTGGTCGACCGGATGGTGCTGGCCGAGGAGCTGGGCTTCAGCCACGGCTGGACGTTCGACTCGCACGTGCTCTGGCAGGAGCCCTACGTCATCTACCCGCGGATCCTGGACCGGACCTCGCGGCTGGTCGTCGGGCCGATGGTCACCAACCCGGCCACCCGGGACTGGTCGGTCATCGCCTCGATGCACGCCACCCTGCACGAGGCGTTCGGCAACCGGACGATCTGCGGCATCGGCCGGGGCGACTCGGCGGTGCGCGTGCAGGGCCGCAAGCCCACGACGCTGGCCCGGCTGGAGGCCTCGATCCACGCGATCCGGGAGCTGGCCGAGGGCCGCGAGGTCGAGGTCGAGGGCACCGCGCTGCGGATCCCGTGGGTGACGCCGGGCGGCGAGCTGCCGGTGTGGATGGCCGGCTACGGCCCCAAGGCGCTCGACCTGGTCGGTCGGGCCGCCGACGGGTTCATCCTGCAGCTGGCCGATCCGTACCTGGTGGAGTGGACGATCAAGTCGGTGCGCGCGGCGGCCGAGGCCGCGGGCCGCGACCCGGCCTCGATCACGATGTGCGTCGCGGCGCCGGCCTACGTGGGCGACGACCTGGCCCACGCCCGCGACCAGTGCCGCTGGTTCGGGGGCATGGTCGGCAACCACGTCGCCGACCTGGTGACCCGCTACGGGGAGTCGTCCGCGTCGGTGCCGGCCGAGCTGACCGGCTACATCAAGGACCGCGACGGCTACGACTACAGCCACCACGGCCGCGCGGGCAACCGCTCGACCGACTTCGTGCCCGACGAGGTGGTCGACCGGTTCTGCCTGCTCGGGCCGGTCCCGGCGCACCGGGAGAAGCTGGCCCAGCTCGCGGACCTGGGCGTCGACCAGTTCGCCGTCTACGCCATGCACGACGACGTCGACGGCACCATCCAGGCCTACGGCACCTCCCTCACCAGCTGACCCGGCCCCGTCAGGGGCGGCGGAAGTCGGTCGGCCGCCGGGCCCGGCGGGGACGGGCGGCGGCGGCGCAGCGCGGGCACACGCGCCGGACGCCGTCGGCGTGCCGCCCGGACTCGGGCTGCACGTCGGCCCAGTCCACGTGCGGGTACCGACCCAGTCGCGCCTTGCTCAGCGGGAGCCCGCACACCGTCTGGTTGGTGCCGGGGCGCCAACCGTGCACCTCGCCCGCCGGACGGCGCACGCCGTCCGGGTCCGTCCACCCGCTCGAGGCCGCCACCACGAATCCCATCCCCCCGGTGTTCCCCCGGATCGGCGTCGTAACGGTGTCAGGCACGCGGACGCGGGTACGGCTGCGGCATGACGAACCCAGCGGACGACGACGTGGTCGACCAGGACGCCGAGCCGACCATGACCGCGCCCCCGGGCGAGCGCCCCGACGCCGGGGCCTCGCTCACCGACCCGGACGGCCGGGGCGACAGCCCCGACGCGGTCGACGCCGACGAGGCCCAGCGGGGCGAGCCGCGGGCCTGAGCCCGGCTACCCGTCGCCGGCGCACGTGCCGGCGACGGGCAGCCGCCCGTGTGTAGTCGGTGAGGGTGGTGCCCATGAGCCGGCGGAACTCCCCGCTCATGTGCGACTGGTCGAAGTAGCCCGCCTCGACGGCCAGCCGCCGCCACCGCCCCTTCCCCCCCGCGCGCCAGCACCGTCCGCACCCGCTCGATGCTCGCGTAGCGCTGGGGCGAGAGCCCGGACCCGTCGGCGACGAGCCTGCGCAGGTGCCGCTCGCCGACGTACAACCGCCGGGCCGCGGCCGCGACACCCGTGCCGGCCGCCAGCAGCCGGGCCGCGTCGGCGACGACGGGATCGGACGCCGGCCGGACGGCGTCGAGAGCGGCGAACAGCGACTCCACCGTCAGGTGGCCGGGATCGCCGTGGGCGAGGTCGGCCGGCTCGGGGGCGAGGCCGGCACCCAGCTCGACCAGCGGGACGGCGCGGTCGGCGAGCCCGCGCAGCGACTGGCCCAGCAGCGCCCGCGCCCGGCCGGGCCGTAGCCGAAGCAGCGCGCACGACGGTCCGGGCACGCCGTCGACGTAGAGCGCCCTGGTCCGCGGGCCCATGACCACCAGCTCGGGGGCGCGGTCCGGGGCGGTGCGCAGGGCGAGGGTGGTGGCGTTGTCAGGCGGTTCCGGCACGGTCCGGGGCTCGGCCAGCGCGCCCACGCTGACGGCGACCGGCCACGGCCGCAGCGCGGGCGGCACGGCGAGCGCGCGATGGGGCACGCCGCCACTGTAGGTACCGGCGCCCGCGGCGGACCCGTCCCGCGAGCGGATGCGGCCGGAACGTCCTACGCCGGGCCCGGGGCCGGCTGACAGCGTCCGGGGATGATCCTCGTCTCCGGGGCGACCGGCACCGGCGTCGGGTGGGCGCGGGCCGGGCACAACGCCGTGCTGACCGACGACGTCGCCGAGGTCCTCGGCCGGGCCCCGAACCCGGTGCGGACGTGGACCCGCGACCACCGCGCCGCGTTCGTCCCGCCGCGGCACCGCGACTGCCTCACCACCCGACCCCGACCGGGTGACGGCGGTCGTCGGCCGGTCACCGCGGGGTTCGACCGCTCGTCCGCCGATCGCCGCCGGGCGGCGTTCGGGGCATCGCCGCGGGCCGGAGCCGCCCTACAGTGACGCTGAGTAGCTCCCCGCCTCCCCGCACCTCGGATCCGGTGACCCATGACGACGAGCACGAGCACCAGCACCACCCCCTCCCAGCGCGGCGCCGCACTGACGACCGTGCTGGCCATCGCGATGATCCAGCACGCGGTCGTGGTCGCGGTGCTGGTGACGGCGTGGAGCCAGGACACCGCGCTGGGCCAGCAGCCGACCCCGGTCCTGCTGGTGTCCGCCGTGGGCGCCACCGTCAGCCTGGTCGCCTACGCCGGGCTGTGGACCGGCTACCGGTGGGCGTTCTGGCTGTTCATCGCCATGTCCGTGGTCGCAGTGGCGACGATGGTGGCGGTCGGCGCCCCGCCGCTGCTCACGCTGCTGCAGCTGGTGGTGGCGGTCGCGCTCGCCGCGGCCGTCCTGCGGCGCTGGTCGCACCTCAGCTGAGGCTCGTGGCGGCCGGGGCGAGCCGGTCACACCGTGCGGATCGTCGCCATCATCGCCATGTCCTCGTGCTCGAGGTTGTGGCAGTGCATGACGTAGCGGCCGGTGTGGTCGGTGAACCGGACCGCCACCTCCACCACCTCGTACGGCGGCAGGTCGACGGTGTCCTTCCAGCCGGAGTCGGTGTCGACCGGCCCGCCCGGCCCGCGGCGCAGCACCTGGAACTGGTCGAGGTGGACGTGCACGGGGTGGTGGACGTCGGTGTGGAAGCGCCAGCGCTCGACCTGCCCGAGCGGGATGTCGGCCAGTGACCGGTCGGGGTCGAAGGACTCCCCGTTGATCGTCCAGCCCGAGTGCCCGCTGACGGCGCCGCGGCGGAACTCGAACGTGCGCACGGTCGCACCCGCGGCGGGCACCAGCGGCTCGATCTCGGAGAGCACGTCGGGCACCCGGCTGTCGTCGCGGGCGGGGCGGACCACCCGGAACCGCATGACCTGCGACGTGCTCCCGGTGCCGAGGGCGTTCACCACGGTCACGTCGGTGCCCACCGGCACCAGCGAGAAGTCGACGACGATGTCGAACCGCTCGCCGGGCGCGACCAGCAGCGACCGGTGCTCCACCGGGGCGGCCAGCAGGCCGCCGTCCGAACCGATCTGCTGCATCGGCAGGTTCTCGCCGTTGGGCAGCGTGAGCACCAGCTGGAAGCGGCGGGCGTTGGCCGCGTTGAGCAGCCGCAGCCGGTAGCGCGCGGCGTCGACCTCGTGCACCGGCCACGGCGCCCCGTTGACCAGCACCACGTCACCGAGGACGCCCTCCATCCACTCCGGGTCGACGCCGGGCAGGCTGCGCATCGACTGGTCGACGCCGGGGTAGGCGAAGGCGCCGTCGGCGGTGAACGACCGGTCGCAGATCATCAGCGGCAGCTCGCGGTCGCCGCGGGGCAGGGGCAGCGCGTCCTCGACGTCGTCGCGCACGATGTGGAAGCCGGCCAGCCCGCGGTAGACGGCGGGCGCGGTGAAGTCCATCCGGTGGTCGTGGTACCAGAGCGTGGCCGCGCGCTGCTCGTTCGGGTAGCGGTAGTCGCGCTCGCCGACGACGGAGTCGCCGATCATGCCGTGGTGCCCGCTGCCGTCGTGCGCGCCGTCGACGGGCAGCACCAGGTCGAGCGGCCAGCCGTCGTGCTCGGCCGGGGTGTGCCCGCCGTGCAGGTGCACGACGGTCGGCACGGACAGCTCGTTGCGGTGGGTGACGACGACCGGGCGGCCCCGCCGCGACTCGATGGTCGGCCCGGGGAAGATCCCGTCGTAGCCCAGCACCGGGGTGCGCAGCCCGGGCAGGATCTCCTGCTCGGCGACCCGCTGGGTGATCCGGTAGAGCTCGGCGCCGCCGGGGTCGGTGCCGACGGGCCGGGCGACCGGCGGCACGGGCAGCGGCACCCGGAACGGCTCGGGCAGGGGGACGGCGCTGACCACGGCCTCCCCGGTCTGGCCGGGCTGGGTGCCGAGCCCGCAGCCGGCCAGCGCGACCCCGGCGGCCGCTCCGCCGAGCAGCCCCAGGAAGCCGCGCCGCGACATCCGCGGGCTCACCGGGCACCCCGCGCCCGCGCCGCTGACGGCGTCCACGCCCAGACCGCGAGCAGCGCCGCCAGCACCGCGAGTGCGACCCCGAGCGGCACGTGCAGCGTCAGCTCGTGGGCGTAGCCCGCGCCGATCTGCACGCCTTCGACCAGGAACAGCGCCACCAGCGCCGGCAGGATCCACAGCCGTCCGCGCCCGCCCAGGACGTAGCCGACGGCGACGGCGGTGGTGATGAGGGTGACCAGCACCAGCGCGCTGCCGATGACGCCGTGCAGGGCGATCGCGTCGACGTCACCGGTCAGGAACAGCCCGGCCAGGACCGGCTGGACCAGCACCGCGAGCAGGTGCGCGGTCAGCGCGAAGCGCAGCAACCACAGCGAGACGACGGGCCGGCGCGCCCGCACCGGCCGGGTGAGAGTGTCCACGCTCCGGAACGCTATAGGTAGACTCTCTACATGTGCATCAGGGATGTCCCTGATGGCGAGCCTGATGACACCATCAACATCGTGAGTAGACTCCCTACTCGTGCGACCTGACGCCGTGCGCGGCCACCTGGACGGGCTGATCCTGTCCGTGCTGGAGGACGGCCCCCGGCACGGCTACGCGATCATCGAGGCGCTGCAGGCCCGCAGCGGCGGCGCGCTCGACCTGCCCACCGGCACCGTCTACCCGGCGCTGCGCAGGCTGGAGCGGGCCGGGCGGCTGTCCGGCTCGTGGAGCACCGTCGGCGGCCGGGAGCGCCGCACCTACACCCTCACCCGGGCCGGGCGGCACGCGCTGGCCGCGCAGCGGGCCGACTGGAGCGAGTTCAGCTCGGTCGTCGAGGCCGTGCTGCGCCCGCCGCGACCGGCAGGCGAGCCGTCGTGACCGCGTCCCTGCGCGATCCGCTCGACGCCCACCTCGCCGAGCTCGACCGGAGCCTGCGCGGGCCCGCCCGGGCCCGCCGCGACATCGTCCGCGAGGCCCGCGACGGGCTCGACGACGCCGCCGACGCCTACCGCCGCGGCGGCGTCGACCCGCACACCGCCGCCCGCCTGGCCGTGCGCGACTTCGGCCCGGTCGCCGAGATCGCCCCGCTCTACCAGGACGAGCTGGCCGCCGGGCAGGGCAGGCGCACCGCGCTGCTGCTCGCGATCGCCCTGCCCGCGCTGATGGTGGGCTGGGACTTCGTCTGGCAGAGCGGCCTGGCCCCCGGCCCCCCGGCCCCGGCCGCGGTGAAGGTGCTGGCCAGGGTGCAGGACGTGGCCGCCACCACGATCGCCGCGGTCTCCGGGCTCCTGGTCGCGCTGACCTTCCGGCGCACCCGGTCGCCCCGGCGGGTGGCGGCCGCCGCGATGGTGACGTCGATGGTCGCCGTCGTGGTCTGCGGCGGATCGGCCATCGCGATGAACCTGGTCAACGCCAGCGAAGCCTGGCTGCGGTTCACGACCCAACCGGTCGGCCTGAGCGCCTACGTCGTCAGCCTGGGGGTCATGGTCCTGCTGAACGTCTCCGCGTTGCGAACCCTGCGCACCCTCCGCGCCGCCCGGAAGGACGACCGCCACCGCGTGGAATGAGTGGATGTGACGGACGCTCCGCGCAGCCGCGTGTGCTCGCCGACCCCGTGAGCGAGCGGCGCGCCCGCACGACGAGGTTGGGCGAGCGCGCCACTCGCCCGGGCAGGCCGGGGCCGCGCCCCGCTCGGATGACCACGCACACCAGCCACCACCGCGCACACCGACTCTCCACCGCGCACACGTCACGACATGTGCGCGGCGACCACACGGTGCGCGCGGTGCCCAGGGACCCCCGCCGGACCCCGCCATCTCCCCGATCCCTCGCCGGTCCCCGGAGAAGTGCCCCCTGCTCGAGCCGAGGTCCTCGCCGGAGGCGCCGCCGGAGGCGCACTTCCCCTCTCTTCGACGAGCTCTTCTCCCGGAGCGGACGAGCGCGGACGCCCTCAGTAGGCAGGAACGTTGCCGGGCGGCGCGCCCAGCCTCGGGCGAGCGGGCTGATCCAGATCGGGGTGGAAGAGCGCCTCCGGCGGCGCCTCCGCGGTGAGCGCCCTCGGATCGAGCAGGGGCCTCGGGAGGGGAGTGGAGCTGCGCGCCGCCTCGCCTGGGCCCGCCTCGCGGCGCTTGCGCGCCGCATCAGCCGAGCGAGAGTCGCATTCGCCCGACGAGGTTGGGCGAGAGGCGCGCTCGCACCCCGCCCTGCGCTGAGCAGGGACGAGCGGAACGCCGAGAGCCCCGGCCCGGCGGGAAGCCGGGGCGGGGGCTCCGCGGGGCTGGGGTCAGGACAGGCCGTTCTGGTCCAGCCAGTTCTTGGCCACGGTCTCCGGGCTGGGCTTGGCGTCGCTGGACGCCTCGGCGTTCAGGGCGATGAGCCCGTCGGTGGTGAGCTTGGCCGAGATGGCGTTGAGGGTCTCGGTGACCTCGGGGGTCGCCTTCTCCTTGTTGATCAGCGGCAGCACGTTCTGCGCGGCGAAGTTGTTCTCCGGGTCCTCGAGCACGACGAAGTCGTTGGTCTTGATGGAGGCGTCGGTGGTGAACAGGTTGGCCGCCTGGATGTCGCCGTTGGCCAGCGCGCCGACCGTCAGCGGGCCGCCGGCGTCGAGCGACTGGTAGCTGGCGAAGGTGCAGCCGTAGCTCTCGGCGATGCCGGGGATGCCGTCGGGGCGGGTCTGGAACTCCGGCGCGCCGCCGAAGACGAGCTGCCCGCAGTTGGGCGCGAGGTCGGCGATGGACGTGGCGTTGAGGCGGGTGGCGGTCTCCCGGGTGACGACGACGGCGTCCTTGTCCTCGGCCTCGGACTTCTCGAGCACGGTCAGCGCGGGGGGCAGCGCGGCCTGCAGCGCGGTGTAGACGGCCTCGGCCTCGACCTCGGTGGCGCCCTTGTCGAAGTACTGCAGC
Source organism: Pseudonocardia humida (assembly GCF_023898865.1). GTDB lineage: Bacteria > Actinomycetota > Actinomycetes > Mycobacteriales > Pseudonocardiaceae > Pseudonocardia > Pseudonocardia humida. Next base: position 12,250 of record NZ_JAGSOV010000078.1, on the reverse strand, counting down.
AGCACGCCGCTGTACTCCGGGATCAGGTCGATGGAGCCGTCCTGCAGGCCGGGCATGTAGGTCTCGCGGCTGCCGATGGACAGCCGCTTCTCGATGGTGACGCCCTTGGCCTCGAGGGCCTGGGCGTAGATCTCGGCGAGGATCTGGCTCTCGGTGAAGTTGGCCGAGCCCACGACGATGGTCTGCGCGGCGTCGCCGCCGGACTGCTGGCCGGAGCCGCCGTTGGCCAGCGGGTCGCCGCCGCCGCCGCAGGCGACGAGCGCGAGCGCCGAGGCGGCGGCCACTGCGGCCACCGCCGCACGTCGGGAGAGGACGGATCGGTGCATCGGGGGTCCTTCTGGTTGAGACGATGCCGCGGCGCTGCGGCGGGTCGGGTTCAGGCCGCTTCCGCGGTGAGGGTCTTGTCGGGCACCGCGCGCAGCCGGCGCTTGCCGCCGCGCTGGGCCGCCGCGGCCTGCAGACCGGGCGAGACGAGCAGCTTCTGCAGACCGGCGAGCAGCAGGTCGGAGACGATGGCGAGGCCCGCGACCAGCAGCGAGCCGCCGATCATCTGGCCGAAGTCGCGCACGGCCAGACCGTCGATGATGAACCGGCCCAGGCCGCCGAGCGCGACGAACGCGGCGATGGTGGCGGTGGACAGGACCTGCAGCAGCGAGCTGCGGATGCCGCCGATGATCAGCGGCAGCGCGTTGGGCAGCTCGACCTGGAACAGCACGTCGCGACCGCGCATGCCCATGCCCTTGGCCGCGTCGACCACTGCGCCGTCGACGTTGCGCACGCCGGCGTACGTGCCGGCCAGGATCGGCGGCACCGCCAGCACGACGAGCGCGATGAGCGGGCCGAGCAGGCCGATGCCGATCGCGCCGACCAGCAGCACCAGCAGGCCGAGGGTGGGCAGCGCGCGCAGCCCGTTGGCCAGCCCGACGACCAGGAATCCGCCGCGGCCGGTGTGGCCGATCCAGGCGCCCAAGGGGACCGCGATGATGATCGCGATGAGCAGGGTGAGCGCGGTGTAGCCGAGGTGCTCGACGAGCCGCTGCGGCGCGCCCTGCGGGCCCGTCCAGTTCGCCGGGTCGAACAGCCACCCGAAGATGGTCATCGCGCTCCCGCCCTCGCCTTGGTCCACGGGGTGAGCGCCCGCCCGAGCAGCAGCAGCAGGCCGTCGACCACCAGCGCGATGACCAGCACCAGCACGATCCCGGCGATGATCTCCTGGGGGATGTCGCGCTGGAAGCCGTCGGTGAACATCTTGCCCAGCCCGCCGAACCCGATCACCGAGCCGACGGTGACCAGGCTGATCGACGACACCGCCGCCACCCGCACGCCGGCCAGCACCACCGGGATCGACAGCGGCAGCTCGACGGCCAGGAACCGGCGCACCGGGCGGTAGCCCATCGCGGTGGCCGAGTCGATCACCGTGCCGGGCACGGCGGACAGCGCGTCGGCGACGGTGCGGACCAGCAGCGCCAGCGTGTAGACGGTGAGCGCGATGATGACGTTGATCGAGTCGAGGATGCCGGTGCCCAGCACGGCGGGCAGGATCACGAACAGCGCCAGCGACGGCACCGTGTACAGCAGGCCGGCCAGGTTGATCACGATCGTGCGGCCGGTGCGGGTGCGGTTGGCCAGCCAGCCCAGCGGGATGGCGAGCAGCAGCCCGATGACGACCGGCGGCAGGGCGAAGACCAGGTGCTCCAGCGTCAGGTCGCCGATGAGCTCCAGGTTGCCCAGGACCCAGGTCACGCCGCGGCCTCCGCGCTGCGCACCCTGGCCAGCGCGGTCAGCACGTCGTCGGCGCTGATGGAACCGGCGAACGCGCCGTCGGCGTCGATCGCCACGCCCTTGCCCGACGGCGAGGACAGCGCGGCGTCGAGCGCGCTGCGCAGCGAGCCCGACGACACGTCGTAGAGCGAGCCGCCGGGCACGAGGTGCTCGGCGGTCACCCGCGGGCCGTCGCCGGAGCCCTGCAGCCAGCCCTGCGGCTGGCGGTCGGCGTCGAGGACGAGCGTCCAGGCCGCGTCGTCGCCGGTGGGGGCCGGGTCGCCGACGGTGACCGTGGGCAGCTCGCCCAGCGGCAGCTCGGCCGAGGACAGGAAGCCGAGACCGCGGTAGCCGCGGTCTCGCCCGACGAACCCGTCGACGAAGTCGTCGGCCGGGCGGGCCAGCAGGTGGCCCGGGTCGTCGTACTGGGCCAGGATGCCGCCGGTGCGGAACACGGCGACCTTGTCGCCCAGCTTGACCGCCTCGTCGATGTCGTGGGTGACGAAGACGATGGTCTTGCCCAGCTCGGACTGCAGCCGCAGCAGCTCCTCCTGCAGGCTCTCGCGGACCACCGGGTCGACCGCGCTGAACGGCTCGTCCATCAGCAGCACGGGCGGGTCGGCGGCGAGCGCCCTGGCCACCCCGACGCGCTGCTGCTGGCCGCCGGAGAGCTGGGCCGGGTAGCGCTTGGCCATCTCCGGGACCAGCCCGACGATCTCCATCAGCTCGGCGGAGCGCTTGCGGGCCTTGGCCTTGTCCCAGCCCAACAGCATCGGGACGGTGGCGATGTTGTCCAGGATGGTGCGGTGCGGGAACAGCCCGGCCTGCTGGATGACGTAGCCGATGCCGCGGCGCAGGTCGGCGGCGTCGACGGACATGATGTCGCGCCCGTCGACGGAGATGACCCCGTCGCTGGGGTCGATCATGCGGTTGATCATGCGCAGGGACGTCGTCTTGCCACATCCCGATGGTCCGACGAACACCGTGATCTTTCCGGCGTCGACGGTCAGGTCGAGGGCGTCGACAGCGACGGTGCCGTCGGGGAAGCGCTTGGTCACGCCCCGGAACTCGATCATCCGAGGGACCTCCGTGTTCACCGACGACCCCTTGCCGGCCGCCGCATGTGGAGCAACGCTATCCCGCTGCACCGACAACGGCGACCGGCCGTGACCTGTTAGAGACCCGCAGCGGGGGCCACCAGTTCGACGGCGTCGAGCTTCGCGCGCAGCTCGTGCGGGGTGAGCGGCTTGGCGAAGAAGTAGCCCTGGAACGCGTCGACGCCCAGCCTGCGCAGCACCAGGAACTGCTCGCCCGTCTCCACCCCCTCGGCCACGGTGGTGCGGTTCATCGCCGCGGCCATGTCCACCACCGCCCTGGCCACCGCGAAGTCGGCGCGGTCCTCGCCGACGCCGGTCACGAACGCGCGGTCGATCTTGATGGTCTGCGCGGGCAGCTCCTTGAGCCGGGCCAGCGAGGAGTAGCCGGTGCCGAAGTCGTCGACCGCGAACCGCACTCCCCGTTTGACCAGGGTGTCCATCGCGGCCAGCGCGTGCGGCGGCAGCGCCACCAGGCTGGTCTCGACGAGCTCGAGCACCAGCCGGTCCCAGGGCAGGCCGGCGTCGGTGACGAACCCGGTCACCACGTCGAGGAAGTCGGTGTCGCCGGGCAGCAGGCCGGCCAGGTTGACCGCGACGGCCGGGCGGATGCCGCGCGCCACCGGCCAGGTCGCCGCCTCCTCGGCCGCCGTGCGCAGCACCCACATGTCGAGGTCGCGCAGCAGGCCGCTGCGCTGGGCCACCGGCAGGAACTCGGCGGGCGAGATCATGCCGCGCTCCGGGTGCGGCCAGCGGACCAGCGCCTCCGCCGAGAGCACGGTGCCGTCCGGGCCGACCACCGGCTGGTAGAGCAGGGTCAGCCCGCCGGTGGCGATGGTCGAGCGCAGCTCGGCCTCCAGCTCCAGGGCCATCGTCGCGGAGCTGACCACCCCGTCGGTGGCCATGCCGATCCCGCCGCGGCGCTGGCGGCGCTTGACGTCCTGCATCGCCACCTCGGCGAAGCGCAGCAGGTCGGCCGCGCGCACCTCCCCCGCGGGCACCGGCTGGGCCACACCGACCGACGCCGTCATCTGCACCGGGCGGCCGTGCACGGTGATCGTCGGGCGGAGCAGGTCGGCGACGGTGCGGGCCAGGATGTCGGGCCCGCCGACCTCGGAGTGGTCGGCGCAGATGACCACGAACTCGTCGCCGGACAGCCGGGCCGCCGTGCAGCTGACGGGCAGCTCGCGCTGCAGCCTGCCGGCCAGCGTGACCAGGAGGTCGTCGCCGGCCTCGTGGCCCAGCGAGGAGTTGACCCGGGAGAAGTCGTCCAGGTCGCCGCAGACGACGGCGACGCGGTCGCGGCCCGGGCCGGCCAGCAACCGGTCGACCAGCTCGATCGTGGCGGCCCGGTTGGGCAGCCGGGTGAGCTCGTCGACGGTGCCCGCGCTGCGCAGCAGCTCCCTGACCCGCCTGCGCTCGGTGACGTCGGTGAACACGACCAGCCACAGCGGGCTGCCGTCGTCGGCGGGGGTGGCGGTGACCGCCAGCTCGCACCACACGGTGGTGCCGTCGATGCGCAGCAGCGGCACCTCGGGGGCCCGGTACAGCCGGTCGGGGGCCATCGACGCCCGCCGCAGCCAGCCGGGCAGCCCGTCGGCGCTCTCGGCGGGGTCGGGGTCCTGGCCGGTGAAGCCGTCGGCGGTCAGCGAGGCCGCGGTGCGCCCGCGCAGCATCTCCAGCCGGACGTCGAGCAGGTCGCACAGCCCGGCGTTGGCGTCGATGACCCGGCCGGTGCGGTCGATCAGGCCGACGCCGCCGGGCACGGCGGCCATCAGGTCGGCGAAGCGGCGGGAGGCCTGGTCGGCGAACCGCCTGCCGGGGGCCGGGGGGCGGTGGGAGCGGCTCTGCGGCGGGCGCGGGGAGCGCGGGGTCGCCGCGACCAGCCGGACCGTGCCGACGAGCCGCACCGGGGTGCCGTCCTCGCCGTACTCGACGTGGGTGGCGTAGTCGAGCGCGCGGTTGCCGGCGACGGCCAGCTCCATGCGGTGCTCGGCGGGCCGGGCCTGGGTGCGCAGCGCCTGGCTGAGCGCGGCCACCTGCTGCGCCTCGACCGCGGTCGGGCCCTGGCCGGTGGGCACGCCGGCGGCCCGGTAGAGCTCCTCGAGGTCGGCGTCGCGGCACAGGGCGGCCGCGGCCGGGTCGAACGTCCAGGTACCCACCGGCGTCCCGCACGCGTGGCCGGGCACCGCCCGGTGCGGCAGCACCAGGCACAGCTCGCCGCCGGCGATGATCCGGCGGACCAGCCGCACCGGGACCAGCGAGCCGTCGGTGCGGACCAGCCGGGCGTCCGTGTCGGGCCCGCTGACCAGGTCGGGCAGCGGCGCCCGGTCGAGCCCGTCGGGCGCGGCCCGCCACCCCATGCCGGGCAGGTCCTCGCCGGGGACCGCGGGCAGCCGCGAGGCCAGTCCGAGCAGGGCCGCGTTGACCCGGGCGATGCGCCCTTCGCGGTCGCACAGCAGGGCGGGCTCGTCCGGCACGTCGGGTAGCACGAGCACCGCGGGCTGCTCGTCGGGTTCCTCGTCGTGGACCGGGACCGGTAGCCGGACCAGCTCGCCCGGCTCGCTGTCGGCCTGGACCGGCCGGGGCACGGGCACCGGACCCGTCGGCGGGCGATCGGCCGCGGCGACGGGCCCGTCCGGGCGCAACGGCACCGGACCGCCGACCGTCAGCCCGTGGACGGTGTTCCGGTCGGGCAACCGGGCAACCGCCGGGTGGGACGTGGCGCCGACGAAGTCGAGGCCGGCCGCCCCGGTGAGCGGGACGGCCGGCGGCACGACGACGGCCCGGTCGAGCGGGTATCCGAAGTCGCCCACGTGCACCTCCCGGCCGTGTCCGTCGCTCACCGGGGTCAACGATGCCGCATGCGTGACGATCCGCGGGATTCGCCCCCGTCAGCCCGGACTAGTCCACTCGAGTGATAGCTGTGGGCCGAACGAGTCCGCGAAGTAGGGCAGGTAGGCGAATCGGCGCAGGTCAGCCGCTAGAACATGATCACCCAGCGTCGTCTCCCGGCTCCGAGACCGCCGCGACGGCCGCCGACACGGCGGGCGCGACACGCGGGTCGAACGGGCTGGGCACGATCCGATCGGCCGCGAGGTCGTCGCGGGCGACGTCGAGGATGGCCTCCGCGGCCGCCAGCTTCATCTCCTCGGTGATCCGCCGCGCCCCGGCGTCCAGCGCGCCCCGGAACACCCCGGGGAAGGCCAGCACGTTGTTGATCTGGTTGGGGAAGTCGCTGCGGCCGGTCGCCACGATCGCCGCGTGCCGGGCTGCGACGTCCGGGTGGACCTCCGGGTCGGGGTTGGACAGCGCGAAGACCATCCCGTCCGGGGCCATGGTGGCCAGCAGCTCCTCGGGCAGCCGGGCCCCGGAGAGCCCGACGAACACGTCGGCCCCGGGCAGCGCGTCGGCCAGCGAACCGGTGACGCCGCGGGGGTTGGTGCGGTGGGCCAGCGCCGCCTTCTCCCCGGTGACGCCGTCGCGGCCGGGCACGAGGACGCCGCGCGAGTCGAGGACGACGACGTCGGAGACGCCCGCCGCGAGCAGGATGCGCGCGCAGGCCACCCCGGCCGCGCCCGCCCCGGACACGACGACCCGCAGCTCGCCCGGCTCGCGGCCCTGCACCTCGCAGGCCCCGCGCAGCGCGGCCAACAGCACGATCGCCGTGCCGTGCTGGTCGTCGTGCATGACGGGGCAGTCGAGCGCCTCGACCAGCCTGCGCTCCAGCTCGAAGCAGCGCGGCGCCGAGACGTCCTCCAGGTTGACCGCGCCGAAGCTGGGCCGCAGCCGGACCAGCGTCTCGACGATCTCGTCGACGTCGGTGGTGTCGAGCACGATCGGGATCGAGTCGAGCCCGCCGAACGCCTTGAACAGCGCCGACTTGCCCTCCATCACCGGCAGCGCCGCGCGCGGGCCGATGTCGCCCAACCCGAGCACGGCGGTGCCGTCGCTGACCACGGCGACCAGCCGCCCGGCCCAGGTGTAGCGGTCGGCGAGGGCGGCGTCGGCGGCGATGGCCCGGCTGACGTCGGCGACGCCGGGGGTGTAGGCGATGGCCAGCTCGCGGGCGTCGGAGAGCGGAGCGGTGAGGCCGGTGGCCAGCTTGCCACCGCGGTGGGCGCCGAAGATCTCGTCGCGGGTGACCGGGGCGGTCGTGACGCGGTCGGGGACGACAGTCATGGTGAAGGGCTTCCTCGTGCGGTGCTCAGGTGGGTAGCGCCCCATGGCGCTGCTCGCCGTGCACCGGAGGCCGGGTTTCGCCCTGGTCCGCGGTGCCGGACGGCCTCTCGCGGGACGCATCGCGGGTTCGCGCGGCGCGCGCCGACGAGGTTCGGCTGTCGGGTGCGCACCCATGGTAACCGGCGATCGTCCTGATCCGATCCGAACGTTCACCGCACGCTCGCCCCATCCGCGCCCGGCACCGTCGTCGGTGCCCGGCGACCGGCCGGGCACCGAGGACGGGAGGACCCATGAGCAGGGCGTTCGGTGGGATCGCGGTGGCGGTGGCGACGGCGGGGATGCTGGTGGCCGGCGGGGGTGCGGCGGCGGCCGACGACCCCGAGCCGGGCCCGCCGCCGATCACCCTCACCGCCGAGCAGACCGCGCGGGTGTGCGACGAGGCCATCCCGAGGCTGCTGGAGCGGATCGCGGGGGCGCGGGAGCGGGCCGCGGCCGACGTCGGCACCCCGGGCTCGACGGCGTGGCTGGAGCAGCGGGTGCGGCAGGCCCGCGACGCCGGCCGCACCGCCCAGGCCGACCGGCTCCAGCAGCGGCTGGACCGGCGCCCGCAGCTGGCCGAGCGGCTGGCGGGCGCCGAGCGGCGGATCACCGCGTTCCGCGACGACCGGTGCGGGTGAGCCCTCCGCCGCGGCCCCGGCCCCGGCCGACGTCGGGGCCCCGGGGTGATCGGGCACGATCGTGCCCGCCGGCGCATCGAGCACGGAGGTCGTGGTGGCGGAGGACGGCCGGGGGCTGGTGCTGGTGGTGGAGGACGACCCGGCGATCGCCGACCTGGTCGGGCGCTACCTGCGCCGCGACGGGTTCGGCGTGCACGTCGAGCGGGACGGGCCCGGCGGGCTGGCCGCCGCCGGGCGGCTGGGCCCGGTCGCGGTCGTCCTCGACGTCGGGCTGCCCGGCCTGGACGGCGTCGAGGTCTGCCGGCGGTTGCGCGCGGCAGGCGACCACGTGCCGGTGCTGTTCGTGACGGCCCGCGACGACGAGGTCGACCGCGTGCTCGGTCTGGAGCTGGGCGCCGACGACTACGTGACCAAGCCGTTCAGCCCGCGCGAGCTGGTGGCCAGGGTGCGCGCCGTGCTGCGGCGCGGCGCGCCCCGCCCGGCCCCCGACGTCGAGCTGGCCGTGGGCCCCGTCGTGCTGCGCGCCGGGAGCCGCCGGGTGCTGGTCGACGGGCGGGAGGTGGCGCTCACCGCCACCGAGTTCGACCTGCTGGCCCACCTGCTCGCAGCACCCGACCGCGTCTTCACCCGCGAGCAGCTGCTCGGCGCGGTGTGGGGGTACGCGTCGAGCGCCGGCACCCGGACCGTGGACGTGCACGTCGCCCAGCTGCGCGCCAAGCTCGGGCCGGGCGCCCCGATCCGGACCGTGCGGGGGGTCGGCTACGCGGGCGGCGCGCCGTGAGCGGGGCGACCGGCGGGCTGCCGCGGGGCCAGGGGTCGCTGGCGTGGCGGATCACCGCGGGGTGCCTGCTGGTGGCGGTGCTCGCCGTGCTGGTGGCCGGGCTGGTGTCGGTCCGGTTGATCGCCGTCACCGCGCGCGAGGTCACCCAGGCGGCGCTCGCCCGGCAGGCCGACGTGCTGGCCGCGCAGACCGTCGACGGGCCCGGGGGCGCCGTCGGCGTCCGCGGGGCGGCCGCGGCACTGCGCGGGCAGGGTGTCGACGTCCTGGTGGTCGGCCCGGGCCGGCTCGACCCCACGCCCACCGGGTCCACGGCGGCCGCCCTCGCCACCACCGACGTCACCCGCGTCCTCGACGGCCTGCCGGTGTCGGCGACGGCCGAGGTGGGCGCGCGCACCCTGGTCGTCGAGGCGCGTCCCGCGGGCGACGGCGGGTTCGCGCTCGTGCAGCCGGTGGACCGGGCCGTCGGCGTCGGCCCGCAGCTGCGGCGGTCGGTGCTCTTCGCGCTGCTGGCCGGAGCCGCGACCGCGCTGGTCGTCGGGTTCGTCGTCGCCCACCTGCTGGCCCGCCCGCTGCGCGGCGCCGTGGCCGGCGCGACCGCCCTGCGCTCCGGGCGGCGCGACGTCCGGATCCCCGAGCGCGGGCCGACCGAGATCGCCGAGGTGGCCGGCGCGGTGAACGAGCTGGCCGACGCCCTGGCGCACAGCGAGGCCAGGCAGCGGGCGTTCCTGCTGTCGGTGTCGCACGAGCTGCGCACCCCCCTGACCGCGGTGCGCGGGTTCGCCGAGTCGCTGGCCGACGGCGTCGTCTCCGGCGACGAGGTGCCCGAGGTCGGTCGCGTGGTGCTGCGCGAGGCGGAGCGCCTCAACCGCCTCGTCGACGACCTGATGGAGCTGGCCCGCCTGCAGGCCGACGACTTCCGCCTCGACCCCGCCCCCGTCGACCTGGCCGGGTTGGCCCGCGAGGCGGCCGAGGTCTGGGCGGCGCGCTCGGCCGCGGCGGGCGTCGAGTTCCGGGTGGAGGCGGCCGGCCCGGCGGTCGTGCGCGCCGACCCGCGCCGGCTGCGCCAGGTCGTCGACGGGCTGGCCGAGAACGCCCTGCGGGTCCTCCCGCCCGGGGCGCCGCTGGTGCTGGCGGTCCGCCCGGTGCCCGGCGGCGGCGTCCTGGAGGTCCGCGACGGCGGCCCCGGCCTGTCCGACGACGACTACGCCGTGGCGTTCGCCCCCGGCGTGCTGCACGAGCGCTACCGGGAGCGCCGCGGCACCGGCGGCATCGGGCTGGCCCTCGTGCACGGCCTGGTGACCCGCATGGGCGGCCGCATCGACGCGACCCCCGCCCCCGAAGGCGGCGCCCGCTTCACCGTCACGCTCCCCGCCCCCTGATGGGACCCGCCCGGCGCAGCCGGCCGGGGCGGGGCCAGAGCCGGGTGCGGACGACGGCCAGGACCGTCGCGGGGCCGAGGGCGCGCGAGTCGGTGGACCCGAACGGGTTGTCGCCGCGCACCCACCAGCCGTCGGCGCCCGGGCGGACCGCCCGCTTCACCGACAGCTGCCCGGGCCGCGCCGCCCACCGCACCAGCACCACGTCACCGACCCGGACGGGCGCCCCGAACCGGGCCAGCACGACGTCGCCGTCGCTCAGCGTCGGCGACATCGACGGCCCCCGCACCGACACCCGCCGCCACCCCATGAGACCCCCTTCACCGGACCTGCCACCCCACCAGCGCACGAGTAGGGTCGGCCCTGCCAGAACGATCACCCAGGGAGGACACCCCATGCGGATGCTGACCCGCATTCTCCGCCCGCGGCTGGAGGCCACCGCGCACTGCGACCTCCCCTGCGGCGTCTACGACCCCGCCCAGGCCCGGATCGAGGCCGAGTCGGTCAAGGCGATCCAGGAGAAGTACCAGGGCAACCAGGACCCGGAGTTCCGCCAGCGGGCCATCGAGATCAAGGAGCAGCGGGCCGACCTGGTCAAGCACCACCTGTGGGTGCTGTGGACCGACTACTTCAAGCCCCCGCACTTCGAGAAGTACCCGCAGCTGCACGAGCTGTTCAACAAGGCCACCAAGAAGGCGGGCGGCGGCCCCGGTGGCGCCAAGTCGTCCACCGACCCGGCCACCGGCCAGGAGCTGCTGGACTACATCGCCCAGATCGACAAGATCTTCTGGGAGACCAAGCAGGCCGCCTGAGGGCTGCGACGGTCGTCGGGGCCTCGCCACGGTGGTGGCGGGGCCCCGACGTCTTCCCGCGCGCAGTCGCGGCGGCCGAACGGGGCCGCGCGCCTCGCAGGGTGATCCGCTCCCGTCGAGATCGACCTCATCGGGTCCCGCCGCGGCGCGAAGCCCCACCACGTCGATCTCGACGCGCAACCCCGACCCGAGCCGCCCCACGTCCCGACCCGACCAGCCCGGCGAGTCGGGTGGGCGGGCCGCGCCCTACGCGCGAGCCCGTCGCGCCGCCACCACGACGTCGACCACCATCGCCTTCTCCCCGGCCGGTCCCGTCGCCTCCCGCCGCGGCGTCCCCGCCCGCTCCACCTCCCACTCCCCCTCGGCCAGCCCCATCGCCGCCACCAGCTCCTCCGGCGTCGGGAACCGGGCGTCCTGGCTCCACGACCACGGGGCCGCGGAGCCGTGCTCCACCACCAGCAGCAGCCCGCCCGGCGCCACCGCCTCCGCCGCCGCCGGCAGCACCCGCTCGCGGGGCAGCTCCAGCGGCGACTGCAGGTACTGCGCCGACACCAGGTCGTACCGGCCGTCGGGGAACGTGGCGGCGAGGTCGTGCTGCTCGGTGCGCACCAGCGCGCACACCCGCGCCTCGGCGGCCCGCTCGGCCACCCGCGCCAGCGCGGTGGGGGCGACGTCGACGGCGGTCACCCGCCAGCCCCGCCGGGCCAGCCACAGGGCGTCGCCGCCCTCGCCGCACCCCAGGTCGAGGGCGGTGCCGGGGGCCAGCGGGCCGACGACGTCCGCCAGCACCGCGTTCGGAAGGCCGCTCCACACCCGTGTGGTCGCCCGGTACTGCCCGTCCCAGAACTCCTCCGCTGCACCCATGCCGCCACGGTGCCCGCCGGACGGTCATGTTGACAAATCGCGTTGCCGCTGTGGCAAAGTGGAGCGGTGGCTGAGGACGCGGAGTTCGCCGGCGCGCTGGAGGCCGTGGGGCCCCGGCTGCGGGCGCTGCGCCGCCAGCGCGGCGCCACGTTGACCGAGCTCTCGGAGTCCACCGGCATCTCGGTCAGCACGCTGTCGCGGCTGGAGTCCGGGCAGCGCAAGCCCACCCTCGAGCTGCTGCTGCCGCTCGCGCGGGCCCACCAGGTGTCGCTGGACGAGCTGGTCGACGCGCCGGAGACCGGGGATCCGCGGGTCCAGCTGCGCCCGGTCAAGCGGTTCGGCCAGACGATCATCCCGCTCACCCGGCGGGCCGGCGGGCTGCAGGCGTTCAAGCACGTCATGCCGCCCTCGGACGCGCAGCCCGACCCGCGCTCCCACGAGGGCTACGAGTGGCTCTACGTGCTGTCCGGGCGGCTGCGGCTCGTCCTGGGCGAGCACGACGTGATCCTCCGGCCGGGCGAGGTGGTGGAGTTCGACACGCACGTGCCGCACTGGTTCGCCAACCCCGGACCGGACCACGCCGAGCTGCTCAGCCTGTTCGGGCCGCAGGGCGAGCGGATGCACATCCGAGCCCAGCCCCGCCGGCCCTAGCCGAGCAGCTCCGGTGTCCCGGGAGCACCGCGCGCACCGTCTGGCCGCCGCG
>NZ_JAGSOV010000077.1 GCF_023898865.1 Pseudonocardia humida | reverse complement strand
CGCAGTGCCCACCGCAGTGCCCACCGCAGTGCCCACCGCAGTGCCCACCGCAGTGCCCACCGCAGTGCCCACCGCAGTGCCCACCGCAGTGCCCACCGCGGGCGCCGCCCGGGCCGTCGACGCGCGTCGGCGGCCCGCCGGCCCTAGGGTCGTCACCGATGTCCGCACGCTCCCCGCGGGCCGGCGCCGCGGCGGTGCGGGCCGGTGCCCTGCTCGCCCTGGCCGGCACCGCCCACCAGCTGGTCAACCAGCGCGCCCTGCGGGTGCCGCCCGCCCAGCCGCCGCCGGTGGCCGGACCGGTGTCGGTGCTGGTCCCGGCGCGCGACGAGGCCGCCCGCATCGCCCCGACCATCCACTCGCTGCTCGCCCAGACCGGGGTCGGCGAGCTGGAGGTGCTGGTGCTGGACGACGGCTCCACCGACGGCACCGCCGACGTCGTGCGGGCGGTGGCGGCGGGCGACCCGCGGCTGCGGGTGCTCGTCGGCAACCCGCCGCCGCCGGGCGCGCTCGGCAAGCCGCACGCCTGCGCCCAGCTGGCCGCCGCCGCCCGCGGCCGCGTGCTGGTGTTCGTCGACGCCGACGTCGTGCTGGCCCCGCACGCCGTCGCCGCGGCGATCGTCGTGCTGCGCGGGGCCGGGCTCGACCTGCTCTGCCCGTGGCCGCGCCAGCTCGCCGACGGCCCCGGCCCGCGGCTCGTGCAGCCGCTGCTGGCCTGGTCGTGGTTGGTGACGCTGCCGCTGCGCGTGGCCGAGCGCTCCCCTCGCCCGTCGATGGTGGCCGCGAACGGCCAGTTCCTGGTGGTCGACGCGGCCGCGCTCGCCGCCGCGGGCGGTCCGATGGCCGCCGCGGGCGCCGTGCTGGACGACATCGCGCTGGCCCGGGCGGTGAAGCGGGCCGGGGGCCGGGTCGGGGTGGCCGACGGCACCGCGCTGGCGACCTGCCGGATGTACGAGGGGTGGGCCGACCTCAGCGCCGGGTACCGCAAGTCGCTGTGGTCGGCGTTCGGGCCGCCGGCGTCGTCGGTGGCGGTGGCCGGGCTGCTGGCGCTGACCTACGTCGTGCCGGCGGTCGCCGCGGCCCGCGGCTCCCGCGCCGGGCTCGTCGGCTACGCGGCGGCGGTCGCCGGCCGGGCGATGGCCGCCCGCCGGGCCCGGGTGCCCGCCTGGCCCGACGCGCTGGCCCACCCGGTCTCGGTGGCGGCGCTGCTGTGGCTGTGGGCGCGCTCCTGGATCGGCCACCGGCGGGGCACCCTGACCTGGAAGGGCAGGCGGCTGTGAGGGTGGTCGTGGTCGGCGCGGGCGTCGGCGGGCTCGCCGCGGCGGCCCGGCTCGCGGCGCTGGGCCACGACGTCGCCGTGCACGAGCGGGCCGCCACCCACGGCGGCAAGCTGGGGCGGTACCGCCGCGACGGGTTCGCCTTCGACACCGGCCCCTCGCTGCTCACCCTGCCGCACGTCTTCGACGACCTGTTCGCCGCCACCGGCGGGCCCGCCGACCTGGTGCTCGACCCCGTCGACCCGGCCTGCCGCTACCGCTTCGCCGACGGGACCGTCCTCGACCTGCCGCACGACCCGGCGGCGGTGCCCGCCGCGCTCGACGCCGCGCTCGGGCCCGGGGCGGGCGCGGCCTGGTCGGCGCTGCACGCCCGTTCGGGACGGCTGTGGCAGCTGGTCGGCGAGCCCGTGCTGCGCCGCCCGCTGACCGCGCCCGACCTGCTGCGCTTCTCCCGGCGCCTGGGCGACCTGCGGACCGTCGCGCCGTGGCGCACCCTGCGCGGGCTCGGCACCGCGATGCTGCCCGACCCCCGGCTGCGCGCCTGGCTCGACCGCTACGCCACCTACTCCGGCTCCGACCCGCGGCGCACGCCGTCGGTGCTGTCGGTCACGGCGTACGTCGAGCAGCACTTCGGGGCCTGGTACGTGCGCGGGGGCCTGCGCGGGCTGGCCGACGCGCTGCTGGGGCGCTGCCGCGAGCTGGGGGTGGCCGTGCACCTGGGCTCGGAGGTCCTCGGCATCGAGGTCCGCGACGGGCGGGTGGCCGGGGTGCGGCTGGGCGACGGGCCGGTACCGGCCGACGTCGTCGTGAGCGACGCCGACGCGGCCGTGCTCTACGAGCGGCTGCTGCCCGCGGGCGTGGCCGGGCGGGCCCGCCGCTCGCTGCGCCGCGCACCCCGGTCGTTGGCCGGGTTCGTGCTGCTGCTGGCCCTGCAGGGCCGCGAACCGGGACCGGCGCACCGGGTGTTCTTCCCCGCCGACTACGACGCCGAGTTCGACGCCGTGCTGGGCGGGCGCCCGACGCCGGTGGCCGACCCGACGGTCTACGTGCACGCCCCCGACGACCCGGCCCTGCGCCCCGACGACCGCGGGGAGGGCTGGTTCGTGCTGGTGAACGCCCCACCGCACGACCCGGTCCGCGGCGTCGACTGGGATGCGCCGGGCCTGGCCGAGCGCTACGCCGACCGGGTCCTGGCCGTGCTGGCCGCCCGCGGCTGCGACGTCCGCGACCGGGTGCGCTGGCGGGAGGTGCGCACGCCGGCCGACCTGGAGCGCGACACCGCCTCGCCGGGCGGCTCGATCTACGGCACGGCCTCGCACGGCGCCGCGGCGGCGCTGCTGCGCCCGGCGAACCGCTCCCCGGTGCCGGGGCTCTACCTGGTGGGCGGCTCGGCGCACCCCGGCGGGGGGTTGCCGCTGGTGGCGCTGTCGGCCGAGATCGTGTCCGGGCTGGTCGGCCCGGCCTGACCCGGGAACGCCGCCGGCACGTGGCGCACCACGCCGACCGCGAGGTGCACCAGCCCCACCGCTCCCACCACCACCCAGGCGACCGCGCAGACGGTGGCCCAGTCCCACCCGGTCAGCGGGGTGCCCGCGGGCAGCGCGCCGGCGCCGAGCGCGGCCACCGCGACCAGGATGATCCGGGTCGGGCGCTCGGCCACGGTCACCGCGCCCGCCCCGGGCATCCCCGCCGCCTGCGCGCGGGCCCGGACGTACTCGTGCAGCAGCACCAGGGCGGCCGCGGCCGCGCACCACGGCGGCGGGGCGCCGAGCACCGCGAGGACGGCGGCGAGCAGCAGGTCGCCGACCCGGTCGGCGGTCGCGTCGAGCACCGCACCGAGCGGCCGCGCGCGACCGGAGCGCAGCGCGACCGCGCCGTCCAGACCGTCCAGCACACCGGCGAGCACCACCAGCAGCACGCTCAGCAGCGCCCAGCGCCCGCCCGCCACCGCGGCGGCGAGCGCGCCGGCGGTGCTGAGCAGGCCGGCGGCGGTCAGCGCGTCGGGCGGGATCCGGGCCACCGGGCCGACCGCCGCCAACCGCTGCACCCCGCGCAGCCACACCCTCGCCGGGCCGGACACCTCGACCCCGCCGTGCAGGTCGGACCAGCCGCGCACACCGCCGGGCTCCACCGGGGCAGCCTGGCACCCGCCCGGGCGGGGCGCGCGGCGGGTGCGCCGCCTCACCGCGACCCGCCCCAGCCGGCCGACGGCGTGATCGGCCTGGACTCGGCCACCGGCTCCACGGGCCTGCCGTCGTACTGGGTGGACAGCACGATGTGGGTGCGCATCTCGCCGTGCTCGCCGAGCCGCTCGACCAGGCCCTCCAGGTGGCGCAGCGACGCGGCCCTGGCCTTGAGCAGCGTGCAGTGCTCCCCGGACAGCTTGTGGATCTCCACGAGCTCCGGGAACTCCTCGGCGGTGGTCGTGCGCAGCAGGCAGCGGCCCAGCGAGCAGCGCATCTGGACGAACGCCAGCAGCGGCTGCCCGGCCCGGGCCGGGTCGACCCGCGCCGCGTAGCCGGTGATCACCCCGGACTGCTCCAACCGCCGGACGCGCTCGGCCACCGCGGGCGGAGAGAGGTGGATGCGGCGGGCCAGCTCCTTGAACGACAGCCTGCCGTCGGCCTGCAGCTCGCCGAGCAGCCGCCAGTCGGTCGCGTCGAGCACCGGATCCGGACGAACGGTTGACATGGCGATTCGCCTTTCGGGCGTCAACTCCCTGACGAGAAGACCCTGTCACAGACCCTTCGGCGAGGCGAGCCGCCTTCCTAGCGTGGTGGCATGCCCAGCACCGGCCCCTCGCGGCCCGCACCGACCCGCCCGATCCGCCGCGCGCTGTGGGGCGCCGGGGCCCTCGGCGGCCTCGCGCAGTCGCTGGCCGGAGCGGCCAGCGGCCTGCTCGCCCCGGCCGCGGGCTGGCCCGACGCCGTGGCGGGCCTGCCGATGACCGCGCAGGTCACCGGGGCCGCCGCGGCGGGGCTGGCGCTCTCGCGGCTGACCGCCCGCCACGGCAGGCGGGCCGGGCTCGCGACCGGCGCCGCGGGGGGCGCGCTGGGCTGCGCGGTCATCGCGGTCGCACCGGGCGTGCTGGTGGTCGTGCTGGTCGGCAACGCGCTCATCGGCGCGGGGGCGACGGCGGTGAGCCTGGGCCGGTACGCCGCGGCGGACCTCGTCGCGGAGCGCGCCCGGCCGGCGGCGATGGCCGCGGTCCTGCTGGCCGTCACCGTCGGCGCGGTGACCGGACCCAACCTGCTCGGGCCGGCCGCGCTGCTGGCCGCCGCGGCGGGGACCGGGTGGGCGACGGGGTCGTTCGCGATGGCGGCGGCGGCGTTCGCGGCGGCCGCGGCCGTGCTGCTCGGGGGTCTGCGCGGGCTGCCGCGACCGGTCGCGGCGGAGCCCGGGGCGCGTCCGGAGCGCGCGCTGCCCGTCGGCGCGGCCGGGATCGCCACCCTCGCGCTGGCGAACCTGGTGATGGTCGCGGTGATGACGATGACCCCCCTGCACCTGCACCACGGCGGGGCCGGGCTGTGGGCGATCGGTGCGGTGGTCAGCGCCCACATCGCCGCCATGTACGCGCCTGCGCCGCTCAGCGCCCGGCTCACCGCGCGGGCGGGCCCGCGCCGGGCCGCGGCGCTCGCGACCGCCGTGCTGGTCGCGGCGTGCGCGGTCGCGGCGGGCGGGCAGGCCCCGCTCGTGGTCGGTGCGGCGATGGTGCTGCTGGGCGCGGGCTGGAACCTCGCGCTGGTCGCGGGCAGCGCCCTGCTCACCGCGGGCGTGCCGGTCGCCGGGCGGCCGCGGCGCGAGGGGCTGGGCGAGGCCGCGATGGGGGTCGCCGCCGCGACCGGTGGCGCGGCGTCGGGCCCGCTGCTGGCCGGCGGCGGCTACCCGGTGCTGGCCGCGGCAGGCGCGGCCGCGGCCCTGCTGGTGCTGCCGGTGCTGGCCCGGTCGCCCCGACCCACCCGGGCGCCCGCGGTCCGGCCGTGAACGGCCTCCGGGCCGGAGGCCCCGGGCCGAGTACCGGTGTCAGCCCTCCCAGGCGTAGAGCGGCTCGCCCGCGTCGACGTCCTGGCCGGTGCGCAGGCCGGGGACGCTGTCCGGGGCCGAGTCGAGCACCACGACCGGCGTCACCGCCGACAGCCCGCGCCCGCGCACCGCCGTCGGGTCGAAGGTGACGACCGGGTCGCCCGCGGCCACCACCGCGCCCTCGTCGACGTGGCGCTCGAAGCCCTCGCCGGCCAGCTTCACCGTGTCGATCCCGACGTGCACCAGCACGGCGGCGCCCGACTCGTGCTGGACGATGAAGGCGTGCGGGTGGGCCTTGACCACCGTGCCCGCGACCGGCGCGCACACCGCGGTGCGCCCGGCGCCCGCGGCGGGCTCGACGGCGGCGCCCGCCCCGACCAGCTGCTCGGCGAACACCGGGTCGGGCACGTCGGCCAGCCCGACCAGCGTGCCCGCCAGCGGCGCCAGCACCTGCACCGGGCTCACAACAGGTCCTGCACGTCGTCGGCCAGGGTGTCGGCCTCCGGCCCGACGACGACCTGCACGATCGTGCCGGCCATCACCACGCCGTGCGCGCCGCTGGCGCGCAGCGCGCGCTCGTCGACCAGGGACGGGTCGCGGACCTCGGTCCGCAGCCGGGTGATGCACCCCTCGACCTCGACGATGTTGTCCGCCCCGCCGAGCCCGCTGACGATCTCCTCCGCGCTGGCCATGTGGCCCCTCCTCGCATCCGTGCCGCTGACCCGGCGTCCGCGGTCGCGCCAGCCTGCCCGACGGCCCGCGGCGGTGACGCGCGGGCTCGGGAGCCGGATTTGACCCGGACTTCACAACTCGTGGTTGACGTATCGCCGTCGGCGGTCCACTCTCTCCGCCAACTGGTAATTACCGGACCGTACCGGTGCGCCGGTAACGAGACAACACACGAACTCACGAGTGAGCAGGGGTCGCCATGAGCACGAGCGTCGCCGCACCCGCGCCGCCGAAGGGCCGCTTCGGCCTGGCCGGACTGCAACGGCTGGGCCGCAGCCTGATGCTGCCGATCGCCGCGCTACCCGCGGCGGGCCTGCTGCTGCGCCTGGGGCAGGACGACCTGCTCGGTGCGGTACCCGGCCTGGAGAACGTCGCCTCGGTGATCGGCGCGGCGGGCGGGGCGCTGTTCGACAACCTGCCGCTGATCTTCGCGGTCGGCATCGCGATCGGCTGGGCCAAGCGCTCCGACGGCTCCACCGCGCTGGCCGCCGTCGTCGGCTACCTCGTGCTCGACGGGGTGTTCACGGCGATGAGCCCGCTGGTGCTCGACGGCGTCGTGGACTCGAAGGGCGAACCCGCCGAGATCAACTTCGGGGTGCTCGGCGGCATCGTGATCGGCCTGCTCGCCGCGGTGCTCTGGCAGCGGTTCTACCGCACGAAGCTGCCGACCTACCTGGCCTTCTTCGGCGGCAGGCGGTGCGTGCCGATCATCGTGGCCCTGGTCGCGATGGTGGTCGGCGTGCTGATGGCGCTGATCTACCCGGTGTTCAACAACGGGCTCACCGCGCTCGGCGAGGCCGTCGACGCCAACACCGTGATCGGCGGCGGCATCTTCGGCGTGGCCAACCGGCTGCTCATCCCGCTGGGCCTGCACCACATCCTGAACTCGGTCGTCTGGTTCATCGTCGGCGACTACAACGGCGTGCACGGCGACCTCAACCGGTTCTTCGCGGGCGACCCCACCGCGGGCACCTTCATGACCGGCTTCTTCCCGATCATGATGTTCGCCCTGCCCGCCGCGGCCATCGCGATCTGGCACGAGGCCAAGCCCGCCCAGCGCAAGGTCGTCGGCGGCATCATGCTGTCCACCGCCCTGACCGCGTTCGTCACCGGTATCACCGAGCCGCTGGAGTTCTCGTTCCTGTTCGTGGCCTGGCCGCTGTACGTGGTGCACGCGCTGCTCACCGGCTCCTCGCTGGCGATCAGCAACGCGCTGGGCATCCACGACGGGTTCACCTTCTCCGCGGGCGCCATCGACTACGTGCTCAACTTCGGCCAGGCCACCCAGCCGCTGCTGCTCCTCGTGCTGGGCGCGATCTACGCGGTCATCTACTACGTGCTGTTCCGGTTCGTCATCCGCCGCTGGAACCTGCGCACCCCGGGCCGCGAGGACGAGCCGGTCGAGGACGACGCCGTGACCGCCGCGGCCGCCCCGAAGCCCGCCACCGCCACCCAGACGGCCACCGCCATGTCCACCGACACGGGCGCGGACACCAGGACCGCCGAGTCCGCGGGCGAGGGCTCCGCCGAGCCGGGCCACCGTCGGCCCACCGACCCGCCGACCACCGGCTGACCCCCGGCCCGACCCGTCCCGACCCCCGCACCGAAAGCGAGCGCCACCGTGCCCAGCCGTACCGTCGTCGTCGCCTCCGAGGTCGGGCTGCACGCCCGCCCCGCGGCCACCTTCACCCGCGCCGCCGCGGCCAGCGGCATCCCCGTGCGGCTGCAGGTCGCCGGCGGTGAGCCGGTGGACGCGGCCAGCATGCTGGCCGTGATGACGCTGGGCGTCGGGCACGGCCAGGAGGTCGTGCTCAGCGCGGAGGGCGAGCGCAGCGAGGAGGTCCTCGACTCGCTGGCCGCCCTGCTGGGGAAGCCGTGACGAGCACGGTCTCGCCCGCCGGGGTGCTGACCGGGCGCGGGGTCAGCCCCGGCGTGGTCAGCGCCCCGGTGGTGCGGCTCGGGCCGCCCGTGTCGACCTCACCGGACGACCCGGTGGGCGCCGACCCGGCGGTCGAGCGCGAGCGGGTCGCCGCGGCGCTGGCCGAGGTGGCCGACGACCTGGCCGGGCGGGCCGAGCGGGCCGGCGGCGTGGCCGCGGACGTGCTGTTCGCGACCTCGGCCATGGCCGCCGACCCGGCGCTGCTGGGCGCGGCGGGCGCCGAGCTCGACCGCGGCGCGCCCACCGGCCACGCGGTCACCCTGGCGGTGCGCGGGTTCTGCGAGCGGCTGCGCGCGCACGGGGGCTACCTCGCCGAGCGCGCCGCCGACCTGCGCGACGTCGGCGAGCGGGTGGTGGCGGTGCTGTCGGGGCAGCCGATGCCCGGCGTCCCGGCGCCCGGGCACCCGGTGGTGCTGGTGGCCACCGACCTGTCCCCGGCCGACACCGCCGGTCTGGCCGGCGGCGACGTGGTCGGCCTGCTGACCGAGCAGGGCGGCCCGACCAGCCACACCGCGATCCTGGCCCGCGCGCTCGGGCTGCCCGCCGTCGTCGGTTGCGCCGGCGCCGGCGCCCTCGCGCCCGGCACCCCCGTCCGGCTCGACGGGACCACCGGCACCGTCGAGATCGACCCGCCCGAGCCCGGAGACCGGGGTCATGAGGTCGACGACGGCGCGGGACAGAGCTCCCCGTCGCTGGAGCCGGGGCCGGGGCGCACCGCGGACGGGCACCCGGTGCCCCTGCTGACCAACGTGGGCAGCGGCCCCGACGCGCTGGCCGCGGCGGCCACCGACAGCGAGGGCGTCGGCCTGCTGCGCACCGAGCTGCTCTTCCTCGACCGCGCCGTGCGTCCCTCGGTGGACGAGCAGGCCCGCATCTACGCCGCCGTGCTGGCCGCGTTCGGCGAGCGGCCGGTCGTGGTCCGCACCCTGGACGCCGGCTCGGACAAGCCGCTGGCCTTCCTCCCGCTGGGCCCGGAGGACAACCCCGCGCTGGGGGTGCGCGGGCTGCGCACGTCGGGGGCCAACCCGGGGGTGCTCGACGAGCAGCTCGCCGCGCTGGCCATGGCCGCGGCCGGCACGGGGCGCACCCCGAGCGTGATGGCCCCCATGGTCAGCACCGCGCAGGAGGCGGCCGCGTTCGCCGAGGCCGCGCACCGCCACGGCCTGACCCGGGTCGGGGTGATGGTCGAGGTGCCCTCGGCCGCGCTGCGCGCCGCCGAGCTGTTCGAGGTGGTCGACTTCGTCAGCATCGGCACCAACGACCTCGGCCAGTACGTGATGGCCGCCGACCGCGCCTGCGGGCCGCTGGGCCACCTGCTCGACCCGTGGCAGCCCGCGCTGCTCGACCTCGTCGCGATGGTCGGCGCGGCCGGGGCCGCGGCGGGCAAGCCGGTCGGGGTGTGCGGCGAGGCCGCGGCCGACCCGCTGCTGGCCACCGTGCTGGTCGGGCTGGGGGCGACGAGCCTGTCCACCGCGGCGGGCGCGCGGGCGCACGTCCGCGCGGCACTGGCCGCGGTCGGCATGCCGGTGTGTCGCGAGCGCGCCGCGGCGGCACGGTCCGCGCGCGGCCCCGATGAGGCCAGGGCGGCCGCGGCGGCGGTCGGGCCGGACGCCGTCGGGCGGCGGGAGGGAGCCGGATGACAGCGGGGCAGCACCTGCTGCGCGGGACGCTGGTCAGCGCGGGCCGGCTGATCGACGACGGGCTGGTCGCCGTGCGCGGCGACCGGATCGAGTTCGCCGGTCCCACGGCCGGGTGGAGCGGGCCGCGGCCGCCGGAGCCGGCGGGCACGCTGCTGCCCGGGCTGGTCGACGTGCACTGCCACGGGGGCGCCGGGCACGGCTTCCCCGACTCCGACCGCGCCGGGGTGCGCGCCGCCGCGGAGCACCACCTCCGCCACGGCACCACCTCGCTGGTGGGCAGCCTGGTCTCGGCGCGGGCCGAGGTCCTGCGGGAGCGGGTGCGGCTGCTCGCGCCGCTGGTCGTGGCGGGCGAGCTGGCCGGGATCCACCTGGAGGGCCCGTTCCTGTCCGCGGCGCGCTGCGGCGCCCAGGACCCCCGGATGATCGTCCCGGGCGACCCGGACCTGCTGCGCGAGCTCATCGAGGCGGGCGGCGGGACCGTCCGGTCGATGACCCTGGCCCCGGAGACCGCGCGCTACGCCGAGCTGGTCAAGACCATGGCCGAGCACGACGTGCTGCCCAGTCTGGGCCACACCGACGCCGGGGCGGGGCTCACCCGCGAGGCGATCGGCGAGGTCGGCGGCGGGCCGCTGAGCGCCACCCACCTGTTCAACGGCATGCCCCCGATGCACCACCGCGCGCCCGGCCCGGTGGCCGCCTGCCTGGCCGCCGCGGCCCGCGGGGAGATGGTGCTGGAGCTGGTCGCCGACGGCGTGCACCTGGACGACGAGACCGTGGCGGCGGTGTTCGACCTGGTCGGGCCGCGGCGGATCGCGCTGGTCACCGACGCGATGGCGGCCGCGGGGCAGGCCGACGGACGCTACCGGCTGGGCTCGCTGCTCACCGACGTCGTGCAGGGCGTCGCCCGGCTGGCCGGCGACCCGCCCGGCGCCATCGCCGGGGGCACCTCCCGGCTCATCGACGTGGTGCGCCGCGTGGTCCGCCACAGCGGTGTCGGGCTGGCCGACGCCGTCACCGCGGCCAGCGCCACCCCGGCCCGGCTGCTCGGGCTGGCCGACGTGGGCGACCTGGTCGCCGGCCGCCGCGCCGACCTGGTGCTCACCGACGACGACCTGACGCCCGTGGCCGTGATGCGGGCCGGCCACTGGGTGCACTCCGAGCCCGGACGGGAGGCGGTCTGACGTGCGCGTGCTCATCCTGGACGACGCGCGGGAGCGCGGGAGCGCGGTGGCCGACATCGTGGCGAAGGCGATCGGCGACGGCGGCGGGCGCACGGTGCTCGGGCTGGCCACCGGCTCCTCGCCGCTGCCTGCCTACCGCGAGCTCATCCGCCGCCACCGCGTCGAGGGCCTGTCCTTCGCGCGGGTCAGCGCCTACCTGCTCGACGAGTACATCGGTCTGCCCGACGGCCACCCGCAGGCCTACCGCGAGGTGATCCGCCGCGAGTTCACCGGGCAGCTCGACATCGACCCCGCCGCCGTGCACGGCCCCGACGGCGTGCACCCCGAGCCGGCCAAGGCCGCCGTCGACTACGAGCGCGCCCTGCGCACCGGTGGCCCGGTCGCCGTGCAGCTGCTCGGGATCGGCAGCAACGGCCACCTCGGGTTCAACGAGCCCGGCTCGTCGCTGCGCTCCACGACGCGGGTCGTCGCGCTCACCGAGCGGACCCGCCAGGACAACGCCCGTTTCTTCCGGTCGCTGGCCGCCGTGCCGCGGCGGGTGATCACCCAGGGGCTGGGCACCATCGGCCGGGCCGAGCACCTGGTGCTGATGGCGGCCGGGGCGGGCAAGGCCGCGGCGGTGGCGGCGGCGCTGGAGGGCCCGCTCTCGGCGTCCTGCCCGGGCTCGGTGCTGCAGTGGCACCCGCGGGTCACCGTCGTGCTGGACGAGGCCGCCGCGGCCGAGCTGCGCCACGGCGACCACTACCGCTACGCCGCGGCCTGCGACCTGGGCTGACGACACGGCCATTCGGCGGTGCGGGTCGCGGCCGGATGGGAAGATGGCCGGGACGGCGCGGGAGGGGCAGCGCGACCGGGGGGCATCGGGAGGGGACCAAGGGTGGCGCAGAATCGGCACATCGTCGACGGGATGGTGCCCAAGCACGAGCAGCTGCGCACCATCCTGATCGACCTGGCCCGCTCGCTGACCCCGGGCGACGTGCTGCCCAGCGAGCGCCAGCTCTGCCTGGACCACGGGGTCAGCCGGATCACGGTGCGCCGGACCATCGGCCAGCTGGAGGCCGAGGGCCTGCTCGTGCGGGTGCGCGGCAAGGGCACGTTCGTCGCCGCGCGCACCGCCCGCTCCCGGCTGCACCTGGCCTCGTTCACCGACGAGATGCGCCGGATGGGGATGGAGCCCTCGACCGTGGTGCTGAGCGCGGAGCGGGAGGTCCCGCCCCCGCGCACGGCGGCCGCGCTCGGCCTGGACGAGCGCGCCGAGGCCTACCACCTGCGCCGGCTGCGGCTGGCCGACAAGCTGCAGATCTCGGTGGACGAGGGCTGGTACCCGGCGGAGCTGTTCCCCGGGCTGGACAAGCTCGACCTGACGCAGTCGGTCTACCGGGCGATGGCCGACCAGTACGGGCACACGATCGATCGGGCCGAGCAGACCGTCGGCTCGGCCGAGGCCAGCGCGGAGATGGCCACGCTGCTCGGCCTGGCCCCGCGCCGCCCGGTGCTGGTCGCCGACCGGATCTCCTACAGCGGCGACGTGGCCGTGGAGCACGCGCTGACGACCTACCGCGGCGATCGCTACGAGCTGCAGATGTCGCTGGTGGCCTCGCCGGACCAGCGCGGCTGGTGACCGCTCGGCTCGCGCCGCGCGTCCTCGGCGGTGGTCGCGAGCGGGTGCCGGTAAATCAGCTGGAGTCGCGGCGCACCAGCTCGACCGGCAGCAGCACCGGGTCGCCGGGGGCGGCGCCGCCGATCTGGCGCAGCAGCAGCTCGGTCATCGTGTCGGCCTGCTCGCTGACCGGCTGGTGCACGCTGCTCAGCGCCGGCTCGGTCAGCGAGGCCAGCTCGACGTCGTCGTAGCCGACCACGGCGACGTCCTCTGGCACCCGCCGGCCCGCGGCGCGCAGCACCCGCAGCGCGCCCACCGCCATCAGGTCGTTGGCCGCGAACACGGCGTCCAGGTCGGGGGCGCGCTCGAGCAGCTCGGTCATCGCCCGCTCGCCCGACACCCGGGTGAAGTCGCCGAAGGCGATCGGGCCGATGGGCAGCCCGGCGTGGGCCAGCCCGCGGTGGTACCCGGTGAGCCGGTCGGCGGCCGCGGTCATGTCGGGCGGCCCGGCGATGGAGGCGATCCGCCGCCGCCCGGTGCCCACCAGGTGCTCGGCGGCCAGGCGCCCGCCGCCCACGTTGTCGCAGTCGACGTAGGCCAGGCCCGGCACCGGGCGCTCCGGGCGGCCGCCGACCACGGTCGGCACCCGCGCCTCGACGAGGATCCGCGGCAGGGGGTCGTCGGCGTGCATGGACGCCAGCAGCACGCCGTCGACGTGGCCGCCGCGGACGTAGTCGGCCAGGGTGCCGTGCTCGGGGTCGTCGCGGGCGTTGACCAGCACCAGCTGCACGCCGGTTCCGACCAGTGAGCGGCTGGTGGCGATGATCATGGCGGCCAGGTAGGGGTCGGCGAGCACCGTGGCGTCGGCCTCGCGCAGCACGAGGGCGACCGAGTCGGTGCGCCGCTTGGCCAGGCTGCGCGCCGTGCGGTTGGGGACGTAGCCGAGCCGGGTGATGGTGGCGTCGACCAGCTCGCGGACGTCGGCGGAGACCTTCGCGGAGTTGTTGACCACCCGGGAGACGGTGGCCCGCGACACCCCGGCCGCGGCGGCCACGGTGTCCAGGGTCGGCGACCGGAACGCGGCGCGCTCGTCGGTGCTCATGGCCCTACCCTGCCGGTCGGGAACGCCGGGGCGGTAGTCGGTCGCTGCGGCGAACGGGTGAGATGATCAATGGAAGCGCTTACACACCGGACGGGCGGGCCCGCGCCCCGCGGACCCGCCCCTCCGGGTGCGCTGCGTAGTCGGCCGGGTCAGCGGCCGAAGGTGAACCAGTTGAGGTTGACGAAGTCGGCGGGCTGCCCGCTGGTGAACGTCAGGTACACGTCGTGCACGCCCGTCACGTTCGCGATGTCGGCCGGGACCGTCCGCCACGACTGCCAGCCGCCGGTGCCGGCGATGGCGAAGCTGCCGATCGGGGCGGCGATCCGGCTGTCCAGCCGGACCTCGACCAGGCCGCTCACCCCGCCGCCCGCCCCGGAGGCCACCCGGGCGAGGAACTGCCGCGCGGGCGTGGCGCCGAAGTCGATCCCGGAGTAGCGCGCCCAGTCGCCGTTGCCCAGCGCGGCCAGGTTGGACCCGCCGCCGGTGTCGGTGGTGGCCTCGGTCGTCGTGCCGCCCTGCTCGGTGAACGCCTCGGCCTGCAGCGTGCCGTAGGCGTCCGTGCCGGTGCCCGGATCGGGGTCGGGGTCGGGTTCGGGGTCGGGGTCGGGTTCACCCCCGGAGCCCGCTGCGGTCCACACGGCCACGTAGTCGACGACCATCGGCACGCCGGGGGTGGTGGCCGCGGTGGGCGTCGAGCCGGCCAGCGCGTTCGGGAACGCGCCGCCCATGGCCAGGTTGAGCAGCAGGAAGTAGCCGTGGCCGGTCATGTTCGACCAGGTCGTGGCGTCCAGCTGGGACTGCGACACGCTGTGGTACTGCTGCCCGTCGACGTACCAGCGCAGCTGGTTGGGGCTGACCGAGGTGTCCCACTCGAAGCGGTAGGTGTGGAAGCCTGCCTGGCAGGGGCTGCCCGGGCAGGCCCGGCTGGCGCCGATGCCGGTGCTCTCGTTGCAGGCGCCGCCGGGGTTGGTGCCGCAGTGCAGCACGCCCCACACGGAGTTCACGCCGTTGACGTTCTCCATGATGTCGAACTCGCCGATGGCCGGCCAGTTCTGGTAGTCGCCCCGGTACGGCGCGCCGAGCGCCCAGAACGCCGGCCAGTACCCGAGCGCGGCGTCGCCGGTGACGTCCGGCATCCGGATGCGGCTCTCCATGGCCACGATGCCGCCGGCGGGCGGGCGGAAGTCGGTGCGCCGGGTCTCGATGCGCGCGGAGGTCCAGGCGCCGCCGGAGTCGCGCAGCGGGGTGATCCGCAGGTTGCCCGCGCCGTCCTGGGAGAGGTTGGCCGGGTCGGCGGTGTAGCGCTGGATCTCCCCGGTGCCCCAGTTCGCGGGCCCGCCCGGGTAGCTCGTGCCGGTGTCGATGATCCAGTCGGTCGACGAGGGCAGCGACCCGGCGCCACCGGTGAAGTCGTCGCCGAAGGCCAGCGTCCAGCCGGCCGGTGTGGCGGGGATGGCGGTCGGCGCCCACGGCGCCGCCGGCGCTGTGGGCGGTGTCGACGCTGTGGGCGCTGCCGCGGCCGTGGGGGCGAGCGCGACGGCGACCAGCAGCGCGGCGCCGGCCGCGGCGAGCGCGACGGGTAACCGCGGTCGTCGGGTCGGCGCTGCGGCGCCGGGCTCGGCGGTGGGACGGGAAGTGGGGGGCACGGGACCTCCTTGTCACCCTGTGTGTGGAGCGTCTCAATGAGAGCGCTTTCATCGGATCCTGCGCTACCGCCGTCCGCCCTAACGTCGTTCTGCCGCCGGCGCGCCGGCGGGGGTGCGGTAACGGTTCGGCACCGGTGACCCGCCGCCGGGGCCCTCGGTTGCGACCGCCGGTCGGGCACCGCGACGATGGACGCACCGGGTTCACCCGTGTGCCCCGGGTCGGATCGAGGAGGTCCTGCTGAGTGCCTGACGCCCCTACCGCACTGGAACCCGTCCCGCCGGACGGCGATCTCCCCGCGCGGATCAGCGCCATCCTGGACCGCCGGCACGCGCTGGTGGCCCCGGTGCGCGCCGAGCTGGAGTGGTGGCAGCGGGTCGACGCCCAGCTGACCGCGCTCGCCGCGGCCGTCGCCGTGCTGCGCGACCACCCGTCCACCTCCGCCGAGCTGCGCGCCGAGCTGGCCGCGTTCGGCCTGGACGGGCGGGTCGACGACGCCCGCAGCGGCGTCGCCGAGGCCACCCGGCTGCTGCGGGTGCTCAGCGCCCGGTTCGCCCGCGGCACGATCACCGTCGGGGTGAGCGGCAAGGCCCGGGTCGGCAAGAGCACCCTGCTGCAGTCGATCTCCGGGTTGGACGACGAGCAGATCCCGACCGGCAAGGGGCTGCCGGTCACCGCCGTGCGCAGCCGCATCCGGCACAGCGAGACCGCCGAGCGCGCCACGCTGAGCCTGCACACGTTCGAGACCTTCGCCGCCGACGTGCTCGCCCCGCACCACGCCCAGCTGGGCCTGCCGGGGCTGCCCACGTCGCTGGAGGAGTTCGCGCGGTGGCGCTACCCCGCGCCGTCGGCGCCGGGGGAGCAGTCCGGCGACCCCGCCGCGCCGCCCAGCCACGCCACGCTGCTCAAGCGGCTGCGCGACATGCAGGCCGCGCTGCCCTCGTACGCGGGCGACCTCGTCGGCGGCGAGCGCGAGCTGCACCTCGACGAGCTGCGCCCCTACGTCGCCTACCCGACCAACGCCGAGCTCGGCGACGCGTCCGGGGTGTCGCGGCGCTACCTGGCGGTGCGCGACCTGCGGATCGAGACGCGGTTCCCGCACAACCGGGTGCAGCGCCTTGCCGTGGTCGACCTGCCCGGCCTCGGCGAGGTCGCCGTCGGCGCCGACGCCCACCACGTCGAGGGCCTGCAGAACGAGGTCGACGTCGTGCTGCTGGTCAAGCGGGCGATGGGCGACGAGGCGTACTGGGGCGAGGCCGACGCCCGCGCACTGGACCTGCTCGACATCGCCCGCGGGTTCGTGGCCAAGCGCGACTTCGTCGTGCTCGTGCTCAACCAGGGCGGCGTCGAGGAGGCCATGGCCACCACGCTGCGCGACGACGTCACGCGCGAGGTCAACATGGGCGAGCCCGACCGGTTCTTCCAGGTCGTGGAGACCGACGCCGCCGACCCCGCCGACGTGCACCGGCGGGTGCTGGCCCCGGTGCTCGACCACCTCGCCGCCCGGCTGCCGGCGATGGACGCCGAGGTCCTGGCGGCCACCCGGGCCCAGACCCAGGCCGTCGTCGACCGGATCGACGTGCTGGTCGGCGACCTGAGCCGGGCGCTGGCCACGGTCCGCGCGGCCACCGGCAGCGCCGCGGAGGACCTCGACCGCCGGGCCCGCCGGCTGCGCCAGGACGTCGCCGCCGGCCTGCAGGAGCTGGTGGCGCGGCTGCGCGAGCAGGCCCGCGACGCCGCGGAGGACCCGGAGTACGTGGCCACCGTCGAACGGGCCTACCTCGCGACCCGCGAGTGGATCACCGGTGGGCTCGGTGTCGGCGAGGAGGCCTGGCGCGACGAGGGCCTGCGCCGGATGCGGGTCGACAGCTTCAGCGGCGGCTACGCCGGCGAGGAGCTCAACCGGGTCCGCGTGGAGATCAGCGACAGCTTCGAGCGGATCGACGGGTTCTTCACCGAGCGCGTCGAGAAGCTGTGGACCGACGTCGCCCGGGTGCTCGGGACGGAGCTGGGCACCCTGCTCGGCGACCCGGAGACCGACGTCGGAGAGGGCGGCACCGGCACCGGGCACGACGCGCTGGACCGGTTCGCCGACCTGCTCGACGCCGCGCAGCCACCGTGCCCGCGGCTGCGCCGGGCGGTGCGCACCCTGCGCGGCATCCGCCTGGACTACCGCTCCCAGCTGCACCCGCGGGTGCGCTCCGAGCTCGACGGGCTGGCCCTGGAGCTGCCCGACCCGCAGACCGGCCAGCTGCGCACCCAGATCACGGTGGCGGCCACCGCGGCCGGCGCCGAGGAGCTGTACCGGTTCGTGCTGCGGATGGCCGAGCAGGCCGCCTACCTGACCCAGAAGGCGCTGCTGCGCGAGGCGGTCACGCCGGCGCTGGTGCTGCACGCCGCGGCCGAGCAGTTCGAGGACACCGTCATCCGCTCCGGGGAGTCCGAGGTGGAGTTCCGCCGGCTCGCCGACGCCTACAAGAACGACATCTGGCCGGGGGTGTACCGGGAGATGGACGCCGCCAACGCCCGGTTCACCGCGGTGACCCGGGCGCGCGACCTGCTGGTCGCGACTCTGGGCGCGCGCAAGGAGGACATGCCGTGATCCCGACGAACCAGGCGCCCGCCGCCGCCGCGAGCGCCGCCGCGGCAGGCGAGGACGGCAGGCTGGTCTACCGGATCGGGATGGTCGGGCCCTCCCGGGTCGGCAAGACGTCCCTGATCACCGCCCTGCTGCACGACGGCCAACGGCTGCTGGAGGGCACCCCGATCTCGATGAAGGCGGTCGGCACCGCCACCCAGAAGCGGCTGAGCCAGCACCGCCGCGAACTGGACGGCTCGCTGCTGGCCGGCGAGTTCGACGCCGGCGCGCTGGGCGGCTCGCAGGACCAGTTCACCTTCCACCTCCTGCTCGACACCGGCATCCCGGGCACCGGCATCGAGCTGCAGCTGCTGGACTACCCGGGCGGCTGGCTCGACCCGCACACCCGCCCGGCGGGCGTGGACGCCCAGTGGGAGGAGTGCGAGCGCTTCCTGGAGCAGTGCTCGGTGCTGGTCGTGCCGGTCGACGCCGCGGTGCTGATGGAGGCCACGACGGCGAGCCACCTGCGGGCCGTGCCGACCGTGCTGGGCACCCCGCAGGTCACCGACGTCGTGCGCAGCTGGCTGAAGCGGCGCAACGAGCGGCCCGACGAGCCCGCCCTGCTGCTGCTGTGCCCGGTCAAGTGCGAGTCCTACTTCGACGACAACGGCGGGCGCCGCGACCAGTCCGCGACGCTGCTGCAGTGGGTGCGCAAGGTGTACCGCCAGGTCATCGAGCTGGTCCCGAACGAGGCGCCCGACGTGCGCAGCATGCGCGTGGTCTACGCGCCGGTGGACACGATCGGCTGCGTGGAGATCCTGCGGGCCGACTGGCTGCCCGAGCCCGACGAGCCCGGCGCGCTGACCTTCGTCGCGCACTACGGGGTGCGCCCGCCGGGGGAGCGCTCGGTCAAGGGCACCGAGGACATCATGATCGCGCTGTGCCGCCAGCTGGTGTCGGGCCGGCAGAAGGTCGAGGAGCGCGAGGCCGGGCTGCGCCGCGAGCAGGCCGACACCGCGCAGACCTTCGCCGAGCGCGACGAGGGCTTCTTCCGCAACATCTGGTACCTGGTCAGCGGGGAGCGCAGGCTGCGGGCCGACGCCGCGCGCAGCAGCCGCGAGGAGGCCATCCAGGCCGCCGAGCGGGCCAGGGCGCTGACCGGGATCGTCGAGTCGCTGGCCCGGCGCGCGCACAGCGACCGGGTCCACCAGTGGTGACAGGAGGGCGGTGAGCCCGGTGACGGCAGTGGTGACGGCGCCGTGGTGACCGCCGTCCACGTCCAGACGCGGGGCCGACAGCGCCACCGCGACTACGACTTCCTCGGCGCGGGCCCCGCGCGTCCGTGGTGGCGCGCCTACGCCGGGCACACCGCGTTCGAGCGGCCCACGGTGCTGGTCGAGTCCGACGGCGCCGGCTACCGGGCCTACCTCAGCGGCATCCCGTCGGCCCGCCGCGACGCGGTCGGCACGGTGATCCGCTACACGCTGGTCGTCGATGAGAGCGGCGGTGGGGCGCCCGCGGTGGAGCCGGCGGGCGTGGTCGCGCTCGTGCGGTGCTGGGTCGCCGAGCAGGGCGGCGCCTCCCGCTCCCGGCCCGTCCCCGGCGGGTTGTCGCGGGCGCTGGACAGCGCCTTCCCCGAGGACGAGGTCGAGCGCATGCTGGCCGCGCCCGAGCCGGTGCCGCCGGTCGACGTGCGGCAGCGGGTGGTGGCCGCGGTGCGCGCGCTGCCCGGGCCGGAGCCGTCCGGTGCGGGCGCCCCGGAGGTACCCGAGCGCGACTGGCTCGGCGACGCGGGCTCGCCGCGCTCGCGGGCCGCGTTCGTCGCCCGGGTGGGCGAGCTCGTCGTGGACCGCCGTCCGGGCCGGGCGCTGCTGCTCAACCTCGTCGGCTCGGCCGCCGACCTGACCGCGCTGCTCGACGAGGCCAGCCCGCTGGTCGTGCTGGCGCCCGACATCGCGGTGGCCGGCCCGACCCGGCTCGGCCGCGAGCGGGGTCCGGTGGGGGCGGGAAAAGCGCGGCCGGCCGCGACGGTGCCGCGGACGAGCCGCTCGACGGCGCGGTTGTGGGCGGTGCTGGCCCCGCTGGTGCTGGGGCTGGCCGCGGTGATCGCGCTGCTGCTGCCGTTGCTGTCGAGGTAGCCGACGAGGCCGCTGCCGAGGTGGCCGATGGGACCCCGGCCGGGGCGGGGGTGGCCGGGCCGGAGGCGGAGGCGGAGCCGGACCCGCAGGTGACGGTGGTGCTGCGGGTCGACCGGGACGGCTCGCCCGCGCGCAGCCTCCCGCTGCTGGGGCACTGGCGGCGCACGGCGGAGGGTCCGCTGCAGTTCACCGTGGACGGCGACCTGCTCGACGGCCAGGTCCACCTGCCCACGGCGGGCTCGATCCTGGTGTGGCCGCGCAAGGCGTTCGGCGGGATCGTCGGGCTGCACCGCATCTCCCTGGACGTCTCGGTCGGGCCCACGCGGATCCGGGTCGACGGCGCGGTGGGCCCGCCCCCGTACTGGCGCGGCATCGCGCTGCCCGGCACGGCCGACACCGCCCGCCGCTCGCACGACGTGCTGGTCTCGGTCGACGTGCTGCACCTGCTGGGGATGTGGCTGGACCTCAACGCCGCCCCGACCGAGGGCTGAGTCGCGCGGAGCGGGGTACCCGGGCGGTGAAGGCGGTGTCCGGTCGACGGAGCCGTCGACGACGGAAGGGGCAGCCCAGGTGACCAACCCCAGTGCCGATCCGCGGTCGTGGGTCGGATGCGCGGTGTCCGGGGCGGCCGGCGAACCGCTGGGCCGCGTGAGCACGGTCTACACCGAACCCACGAGCGGTGCGGCCACGTGGGCGGCGGTCGACGTGGGCGGGGGGGCGACCGCGCTCGTCCCGCTCGACCGGGTCTCCGTCGACGGCGCGGGTATCCGCGTGCCCTACGACGCCGAGCAGCTGCGCACGGCCCCGGCCTACGACCCGGCCGTCGACCTCTCCCACGACGACGTCGCCCGCCTCGGCCACCACTACGCGCAGCGCGCCCCGCGACCGCCCGCGCCGCCCGAGGAGGGCCCGGGCTGGATGGTCCGCCACGAGGAGCGGCTGCGGGTCCTCACCGACACCGTCGTGACCGGCCGCGTGCGGGTGCGCAAGCACCTGGTCACCGAGGAGCGGACCTTCACCGTGGAGGTCACCCGCGAGGAGATCACCGTCGAGCACGAGGAGGTCCCGCCGGGCGAGCGGGTGGCGCTGCCCGCCGGGGAGCAGGCGCCGGTCGGCGAGCAGGTGCTCGAGCTCGTGCGGCACGAGGAGCGGGTCGTGGTCACCAAGGAGGTCGTGCCGGTGGAGCGCGTGCGGGTGGTGCGCAGCGTCGTCACCGAGCCCCAGGAGGTGCGCGGCGTGGTCCGGCGCGAGGTCCTCGACGTGGCGCAGGACCACCGGGGCTGAGGCGGTGCAGACGTTCCTGCCCCACCCGGACTTCGCGGCCAGCGCGGCCGCGCTCGACCCGAAGCGGCTGGGCAAGCAGCGGGTCGAGACCCTGCAGGTGGTGCGCGCCACGACGGTGCCCGGCTACGGCTGGCAGAGCCACCCCGCGGTGCTGATGTGGCGCGGGCACCTCGAGGCGCTGGGCCGCTACGGCCTGGACGTCGTGGCGGAGTGGGTCGCGCGCGGCTTCGGCGACACGTGCGGGGCGAGCATCCGCTACGAGCTGAGCGGGGCGGGGATCCGCACCGTCCGCACGCAGGCCGAGCTGGCCGAGGTCGGCGCGCTGCCGGCGTGGCTGGGCGACGAGGCGCTGCACCGCAGCCACCGCTCGGCGCTGCTGCGCAAGGACCCGGGCTGGTACGGCGCGCGGTTCCCCGGCGTCCCCGACGACCTGCCCTACGTGTGGCCGGTGCGCTCGGCGAAGGCGGTCGAGGCCGAGCGGCGCCGGGCCGCCCGGTCGTCATCGTGACCGCGTCGGAGACCGACATCGCGGCAGTGCTGTCGGCGGCCCGGGCGCGCGCCGAGGCGTTGGCCGAGCGCGACACCTCGGCGCTGGAGGCGCTGCTGCACCCCCGGTTCCGCTGGACCTCCCACCGCGGGGCGGTGCAGCACCGCGACGCCTACGTGCGGTCGAACACCGCGGCCGCGGTGCGCTGGTACGGGCAGGGCCTGGAGGATCCCGACGTCGTCGTGGTGGGCGACACGGCCGTGCTGACCGGCACCGTCGTGGACGACCTCGACCCGGGCGACGGGCGGCGGACCCTGCGGATGCCGGTGACGCAGACCTGGGTGCGGCTGCGGGGGCGGTGGGTGTGCCTGGCCGGGCACGCGGGGCCGGTCGGGTAGCCCCGGCTCCGGTACCAGGTGTGGGACGACTGTCCCAGACGATTGACACAGAAGGGCCCGGGCCGCACGATCATCTGCGTCCCACCGGCCGGAGATCCACGCCGTCCGCCCGGAACACCGCGCAGGAGGTCCGAGTGAGCTGGCAGAACTGGGCCGGCAACCAGCGCACCGATCCCGTCCGGACGGTCCGCGCCCGCGACACCGCCGACGTCGTCGACGCCGTGCGCACCGCCGCCGCCGAGGGCCTGCGGGTCAAGGCGCTGGGCTCGGGGCACTCGTTCACCGGGGTCGGCGTGCCCGACGGGGTGGCGGTGCTGCTCCCGTCCGATCCGGTCGGCCTGCGGATCGACCCGGCCGCCCGGCGGGCCACCGTGCCGGCCGGGATGACCCTGCGGGTGCTCAACGCGCTGCTGTGGCGCCACGGGCTGGCGCTGCCGAACCTGGGCGACATCGACGCGCAGACCGTGGCCGGCGCGATCTCGACCGGCACGCACGGCACCGGGGCGGCGTTCCCGGGGTTGGCGGCGCAGGTCGTGGGGTGCCGGATCGTGCTGGCCGACGGCTCGGCGGTGGACTGCTCGGCCGAGGTCGAGCCGGAGCTGTTCGGGGTGGCCCGGCTGGGGCTGGGCGCGTTCGGCGTGCTGGTCGAGGTGACGCTGCAGGCCGTGCCGGCGTTCA
Organism: Pseudonocardia humida; assembly: GCF_023898865.1. Lineage (GTDB taxonomy): Bacteria > Actinomycetota > Actinomycetes > Mycobacteriales > Pseudonocardiaceae > Pseudonocardia > Pseudonocardia humida. The sequence goes on along the minus strand of NZ_JAGSOV010000077.1, from coordinate 65,032 downwards.
TGCTGCACGCCAGGGAGGCCGCGCAGCCGCTGGACCGGGTGCTCGCCGGGCTCGACGAGCTGGTCGCGACCAACGAGCACTTCGAGTTCTACTGGTTCCCGCACACCGACGTGGCCGCGACCAAGGCCAACAACCGCACGTCCGCCGAGGGCGGGCCGGCCCGCGGCCGGGTGGCCGAGTGGGTCGGCGACGACCTGCTGGGCAACGCCGGGTTCGAGGTGGTCTGCCGGGTCGGGCGGGTGCTGCCGCGCGCGGTGCCCCGGCTCAACCGGGTGGTGGCCGGGCAGTTCGCCGCGGGGGAGTACGTCGACCGGTCCTACCGGGTGTTCACCAGCCCGCGGCGGGTGCGGTTCCTGGAGATGGAGTACGCCGTCCCGCGCGAGGCGCTGCCCGAGGCCTTCGCCGGGGTGCGGGCCGCGGTCGAGCGGCACGCCAGGGCGGTGAGCTTCCCGGTCGAGGTGCGGGTCGCCGCGGCCGACGACGTCCCGCTGTCCACCGCGACCGGTCGCGAGTCGGCCTACCTCGCGGTGCACGTCCACCGCGGGCAGCCGCACGAGGCCTACTTCAGCGCGGTCGAGTCGGTGATGGTCGCGCTGGGCGGGCGCCCGCACTGGGGCAAGCTGCACACCCGCACCGCCGAGCACCTGCGCACCGCCTACCCGGCCTTCGACGACGTCGCCGCGCTGCGCGAGAAGCTGGACCCGCAGCGCCGGTTCGGCAACGCCTACCTGGAGAGGGTGCTGGGATGACCGCTGGGACGCTCCGGCACGTCGCCGACCTGGCCACCCCGGCCCTGCTGGTCGACCTGGACGCCTTCGAGGCCAACCTGGCCGACATGGCCGCGGCGCTGCCCGGCCCGCGGCTGCGCCCGCACGTCAAGGCGCACAAGACGACCGCGCTCGCGGCCCGCCAGGCCGCGCTCGGCCATCGCGGCTTCACCTGCGCGACCGTCCGCGAGGTCGAGGGCATGGTGGCCGCCGGGCTGGGCGAGGACCTGCTGCTGGCCAACGAGGTGCTCGACGCGAGCAGGCTCGGGCCGCTGGTCGAGGCGGGCGCGCGGATCACCGTCGCGGTCGACTCCGAGCAGACCCTCGCCGCGGCGGTGGCCGGGGGAGTGCGCGAGGTGCTGGTCGACGTCAACGTGGGGCTGCCCCGCTGCGGGATCGCCCCCGAGCGGGCCGGGTGGCTGGCCGAGCGCGCCCGCGCCTCGGGCGTCGAAGTGCGCGGCGTCATGGGCTACGAGGGCCACCTGATGATGGTCCCGGACCCGGCCGACCGGGCCCGCCGGACCGAGGAGTGCATGGCCCTGCTGCTGGCCGCGCACGCCGACGTCGGCGGCGATGTCGTCTCCGGCGGCGGCACCGGCACCTACGCGATGAACACCTGGGTCACCGAGGTCCAGGCCGGCTCCTACGCGCTGATGGACACCGCTTACACCGCCGCCGGGCTGCCCTTCCGCCAGGCGCTGACCGTGCTCGGCACCGTCGTGTCGGCCACCGCCCCGGCCGGCGACGCGCCGGGCTGGGCGGTCGCCGACGTCGGGCTGAAGGCGCTGGGCATGGACCACGGCAACCCCGCGGTCCCCGGGGCGAGCGTCTGGTTCTGCTCCGACGAGCACCTGACCTTCGGCGGCGGGTCGCCGCCGTCGGTCGGCGACCGCGTGCACGTGCTGCCGGCGCACGTCGACCCCACGATCGCGCTGCACGAGCGGATGCACCTGGTCCGCGGCGACGAGGTGCTCGACACCTGGGAGGTCGACCTGCGCGGCTGGTGAGGTCACTGGATGGGGCAGCGACGCTCCCACCGGGGTCCGCGCACCAGGTGACCCGGCTGATGGGCGACCGGGGCACCCCGCGCGAGGCCTGACCCGGTCCGGCGCGGCCCGCTCAGCGGCCGAGCCAGCCCCCGTCGACGGGCACCAGCGCGCCGTGCACGTAGTCCGACGCGGCCGAGGCCAGGAAGACGGCGACGCCGGCGAGGTCCTCGGGACGGCCCCAGCGCCCGGCCGGGATGCGGTCGAGGATCGCCGCGTGGCGCTGCGGGTCGTCCTGCAGGGCCTGGGTGTTGTCGGTGGTGATGTAGCCGGGCACGATCGCGTTGACGTTGACCCCGCGCCCGGCCCACTCGTTGGCCAGGGCGCGGGTCAGCCCGGCGACGCCCGATTTCGCCGCCGCGTAGCCGGGGATGGTGACCCCGCCCTGGAAGCTCAGCACCGACGCGGTGAAGATGATCTTCCCGGAGCCCCGCTCCAGCATCCGTCGCCCGACTTCGCGAGCCAGCACGAACTGGCTCGCCAGGTCGACCGCCAGCACGTGGTCGAAGTCGGCGTCGGAGTGCTCGGCGGCGGGGGCGCGCCGCACGGTGCCGGCGTTGTTGACCAGGATGTCGACGGGGGTGTCGGCCAGCTCCGCGGCGAAGGCCGTGACGGCCGCGCGGTCGGCGAGGTCGAGCCGGTGGCCGCGGAAGGACCGGCCCGCGGCCCGCACCCGGCGCTCGACCTCGCTGCCGTCGCGCTCCTGGCCCGCGCTGGCCGCGATGACGTCGGCCCCGGCCCGGGCCAGCGCCTCGGCGATCGCCAGCCCGATGCCGCGACGCGCGCCGGTGACCACGGCGACGCGGCCGGTCAGGTCGAACAGGTCGAGGGTCACCGGTGCCGCTCCCGTGCTCGCCGGGCCGGGTCCGGCGCCGCGGCCGGCCCGGAGGCCGATCTCGCGCAATCTACCCGGGGCGGGCACGATGCCGGCATGACCGCAGTCGCCATCGTCGTCCTGGTCCTGATCGTCGTCGTCGGGCTGCTGATCGGCTACGGCTGGATCACCGACCGGGGGGTGGTCGCACCCGCGTCCGACACCGAGGAGTGAGCCGGTCGACACGGGGAGCGGCGCCTGTCCGACCAGACAAGTTACCCGTCAGTAGCCGATACCCGGAGTACGCGGTACCGTCGGTCCCATGACCACGCGGGACCGCCGGAGCACTCGTTGGGACGCCCATCGCAGTGCGCGCCGCGCCGAGCTCGTCGAGGCCGCGCTGGCCGCCGTCCGCGAGCACGGCGCCGGCGCGGGCATGGACGACGTCGCGGCCGGTGCGGGCACCAGCAAGACCGTCGTCTACCGGCACTTCGCCGACCGCGCCGACCTCTACACCGCGGTCTGCGCGCGCGTGGCCGAGTCCGTCGTGCGGCACGTCCGCGCGGCCATGGACGCGGCGGACCCGGCGGGCGGCTCGCGGGCGATGGCCACCGCCGCGATCGCGGAGTACCTGCGCCTGGTCGAGGCCGACCCCGAGGTCTACCGCTACGTCGTGCACCGGCCGCTGCTCGAGCGCGACCTGGTGCGCGGGGGCGGCGACCCGGTGGGCGACCTCGTCTCGCGCATCGGCGCCGAGGCCGCCGTCGTCATCGCGGCCCACCTGGCCGCCCACGGCCGCGACACCACCGCCGCGGCGCCCTGGGGGCACGGCCTGGTCGGGCTGGTGCACGCCGCCACCGACAACTGGCTCGCCCACCCCGCCGCCATGTCCCGCGACCAGCTCGCCGCCCACCTCACCGACCTCGCCTGGGCCGGTCTGTCCGGCGTGCTCCCCCGACCGAAGGAGGTCACCGCATGACCACCCCCGAGATCGACCCGCTCGCGATCCGCCGCGTCCTGGACGGGCGCTGGTCCGCCGTCCGCGACGAGGTCCGCGCGCAGCTGGGCCAGCAGCGCCTGCTGCCCGACCCCGACCTGACCACCGAGCAGCACCGCGACCGCGTCGCCCACGGCATGCGCCTGATCGCCGAGAGTGGACGCCCCCGGACCGGCTTCGACGCCGCCCGCGGCGGGCGCGGCGACGTCGGCGCCGTGGTGACCGGGTTCCAGATGCTCGGCTACGGCGACCTGTCGCTGCTGGTCAAGGCGGGCGTGCAGTGGGGGCTGTTCGGCGGCGCGGTGCAGGCGCTGGGCACCGAGCGCCACCACGCCCGGCACCTGGAGCGGATCATCACCGGCGAGCTGCCGGGCTGCTTCGCCATGACCGAGACCGGGCACGGCTCCGACGTGCAGCACCTGCGCACCACCGCCACCTACGACCCGGACACCCGCGAGTTCGTCGTGCACACCCCCGACGCCGCCGCCCGCAAGGACTACATCGGCAACGCCGCCCGCGACGGCCGGGTGGCCGTCGTGTTCGCCCAGCTGGTCACCCGGGGTGAGAGCCACGGCGTGCACGCCCTGCTCGTGCCCATCCGCGACGCGTCCGGCGCCGCGCTGCCCGGCGTCACCATCTCCGACTGCGGGCGCAAGGCCGGGCTCAACGGCGTCGACAACGGACGGCTCGTGTTCGACTCCGTGCGGGTGCCGCGGGAGAACCTGCTCGACCGCTACGGCGACGTCGCCGAGGACGGCACCTACTCCAGCCCGATCGACAACCCGACCCGCCGCTTCTTCACGATGCTCGGCACCCTCGTGCGCGGGCGGATCAGCGTGGCCGGCGGCGCCGGCGCGGCCACCCAGAAGGCGCTGGCGATCGCCGTGCGCTACGGCGACCTGCGCCGCCAGTTCACCGACCCGACCAGCGGCGAGGAGGTCGTGCTGCTGGACTACCTCGTCCACCAGCGCAAGCTGCTGCCCGCCCTGGCCACCACCTACGCGATGCAGTTCGCCCAGGAGGACCTGGTCGGGCGGATGCACGCCCTGCAGGCGCCCGGCGGCGAGCGGGACGAGGCCGGGCAGCGCGAGCTGGAGACCCGCGCCGCCGGGATCAAGGCGATCGCCACCTGGCACGCCACGGCGACCATCCAGACCTGCCGGGAGGCCTGCGGCGGGGCCGGCTACCTGGCGGAGAACCAGCTGCCCCAGCTCAAGGCCGACACCGACGTGTTCACCACGTTCGAGGGCGACAACACCGTCCTGCTGCAGCTGGTGGCCAAGACGCTGCTCTCGGACCACGCCCACCGCGTCGGTCGCCTCGACCCGCTGCGCAAGGCCGGGTTCGCCGCCGGGCTGGCCGCCGACACCGTCGCCGAGCGGACCGGGCTGCGCACCCTGCTCAGCCGCGGCGACCTGCGCGAGCGCGCCCACCAGCGGCGGCTGTTCCGGGCCCGCGAGGAGCACCTGCTCGCCGGCGCGGCCCGGCGGATGCGCCGGGCGCTGGCCCCGGGCGCCGACCGGTTCGCGGTGTTCAACGGCGCGCAGGACCACCTGCTGCAGGCGGCGCGGGCCCACGTCGACCGGGTCGTGCTCGACGCCTCCGCCGAGGCCGTCGAGCGCGTCGAGGACCCCGCGGTGCGCGAGCTGCTCGACCGCCTCTGCTCGCTGCACGCGCTGTCGCGGCTGGAGGCCGAGCGGGCGTGGTACGTCGAGCACGGCTACCTGACGGCCGCCCGGACGAAGGTCCTCGTCGCCGCGGTCAACGCGCTGTGCGCCGAGGTGCGCCCGCACGCCCGGGCCCTGGTCGACGGCTTCGGCATCCCCGAGCCGTGGCTTGCCGCGCCGATGCTGGGGGTGGACGCCGAGGCCCAGCGCCGCGGCGACGCCCGCGCCGACGACCTGGCCGCCGTCGGCTGAGATCCGCTCGACCCGTGTCGATCCGCCCCGGCCGCGGGCTCACGGCGCGATGACCAGGTGGCTGATCAGGCCGTCGCGCAGGGTGAAGCGGTAGGTCAGGTCGACCGTGCCGCCCGGGAAGTCGCCCTCGACGTGCTGGACGACCGCGTAGTGGGTGTCGTCGCCGCGGCGGAACGAGGTCGGCGTGCTCGTGTAGGTCCACTCCGTCGAGGACCGGCCCACCCAGGCCCGGATCGCCTCCGTCCCGGTGTGGGTGCGGCCGTCGTCGACGACCACGGCGTCGGGGGTGAAGCTCGGCACGGCGGTGTCGGCGTCGCGGGCGTTGTGGGCCTCGAGGTAGCGGTCGACGGCGGTGGGCAGGTCGGTGCGCGGGATCTCGCGCTCGGTGGCGTTCGCGGACATGCTCGGCAATGTAGCAGCGTTATAGTCAAAGGTGTAGTGCCGCTATACGGCGGCGAGGCGGTCGAGCCAGTCGCGCAGCAGCGCCGTCTCGTGGCGGCCCAGTTCGGTCGGGGCCTGCGGCAGGGCCGCGGCGAGCGCCGTCGCGGCCGCCGCGACGTCCGTCGGCGTCGGGGGGACCGGCTGCGCGGTCCTGGCGACCGAGGCGAGCACGGCGTCGCGCACCCGGGCCGACATCGCCCAGTCGACCTCGTCGGCGCCGGTCGTGATGAGGGCGAGCGTGACGCCGCTGCTCGCCGCCAGGATGTCGGCCGCGGCCGCGGTGGCCGGGACCGTGAGCCGTCCGGCCCGCGCGGCGGGCTCCAGGGTCCGCAGGATCATCGCCTCCACCTCGCCCACCACGCCGCAGCGCCGCCCGCGCTGCACGCGGCCGTAGATGTGGGCGTAGAAGGCGGGGTGCTCGACGCCGAACCGGACGTGGGCGTCCCAGCCGTCGCGGACCGCCGCGATCGGGTCGTCGGGCCCGGGCCGGGCGGCCCGGGCGGCGAGGAACTCCCGGAACCCGTGGCTGACCACGGCGTCGAGCAGCGCCTGCTTGCTGCCGAAGTGATGGTAGAGCGAGGGCGCCTGCACCCCGGCCAGCTCGCAGATGGCCCGCGTCGGGACGTCGGGGTCGGCCGCGTCGTCCAGCAGCTCGGCGCAGGCCAGCAGGAGCCGGTCGCGCACCGGCGCGCTCGCCCGCGGAAGGGTCATGGCACCAACCTACGTGCCGCCGTGTAGCGCTGCTACAGACTCCCCGCCGTGCTCAGCGCGCGGGCGGCGGGGGCGGTTCGTGCTCAGCGCGCGGGCGGCGGGGGCGGTTCGGCGGCGAACGCGGCCAGGGCCTCGGTCGCGCGGTTCAGGAACCGGGCGATGGAGCGCTGCTCGTCGGGGGTGAACTCGGCGATGACGGCGCCGAGCGCGCCGAGCATCGGGGCCAGCGCGGCGCCCGCCTCGGTGCGGGCGCTGTCGGTGAGCGCGAGCACGACGCGGCGGCCGTCGGTGGGGTGGCGGACGCGGCGCACGTGGCCCGCCGACTGGAGGCGGTCGACCAGCGCGGTCGCCGAGGCGGAGCGGATCCGCAGCAGGTGGCCCAGGTCGACCGGGCCGAGCTCGGTGTGGTCGACCAGGTGCTGCAGCGCGATGACGTCGCTGACGCCCAGGCCCAGCCGGCGCGCCAGGGTGTCTTCCACGTCGTGGGTCTGCGCCAGCAGCACGCGCAGCGCGTTCGCGACGTCCGGGCGATCCGGGTCGTCCGGGGCTTCCGGCAGGGCCATGGCGCCACCCTAATCCGGAAAAGTAGCTAGACTGTCTAGCGAGCATGCCGGTCGGTGAGGGAGGTCCCGGGATGACCAGTGGTGGCGCGGACGCGGCCGGCTTCCGGGAGATGAACCGGGCGATGGTGCAGCGGCTGCGCGGCGCGCCGCCGACGCCCACCCGCGCGGCGGCATCGAGGCGGGACCCCGCGGCGACGTCGAGGAGATCGGGGTGACCCGCGTCCAGGGCCGCCCCGCGCGGCGGGTGGTGGCCGCGTACGCCGCGGCCGCGAGCGGCCCGCCGCGGGCCGCCTTCCCGTTCGGCGACGACGCCCCCATCGAGGAGGTCGAAGCGGTGCTCGACGGGATGGCCGTCTTCGAGGTCGTCGAGGAGCCGGCGTGAGCGGCGAGCCGGTGGCCGTGGTCGGCGGCGGACCCGGCGGTGCGCTGCTGGCGTACCTGCTGGCCAGGGCGGGCGTCGCGGTGACGCTGTTCGAGTCCCGGTCGGACTTCGAGCGCGAGTACCGCGGCGACTCGCTGCACCCGTACACCATGGAGCTGCTCGACCGGCTGGGCCTGGCCGACGAGGTGCTGGAGCTGCCGCACCGCAAGGCCGCCGCCTTCCGCTTCCACACCCCGCACGGCGTCATCACCGCGGCCGGCTACGCCCGGCTGCCCACCCGCTTCAACTACGTGGCGATCATGCCGCAGGCGCTGCTGATCGACCTCCTGGTGCGCAGGGCGGGGGAGTACCCGGGCTTCCGGCTGCGGACGAGCACCAAGGTCATCGGCCTGCTGACCGGGCCCGACGGCCGCGTGCGGGGTGTGCGGTACCGCGACGGCGGCGCCGGGGGAGGCGGCGAGGGCGAGCTGGCGACCTCGCTGGTCGTCGGGGCCGACGGGCGCCACTCGACGGTGCGCAGGCTCGCTGACATCCCGATCACCAGCCTGGGCGCCACCACCGACCTGATCTGGTTCCGGCTGCCGCGCCGCCCGCAGGACCCACCCGACGCCGACCTCGACCTCTACTGCGGACCGGGCCGCTACGTCGGGATGCTCGGCTCCGACGACCACTGGCGGATCGGGCTGGGCATCCCCAGGGGCGGCTACGCCGCGGCGCGCCAGGCCGGGGTCGGGGTCGTGCAGGACTTCCTGCGCACGCACGTGCCGTGGCTGGCCGACCGGGCCGGCCTGCTCACCGACTTCACCCAGACCAGCCTGCTCTCGGTGGACATCGCGGCGGTCGCGCGCTGGCACCGCCCCGGGCTGCTGCTGATCGGCGACGCCGCGCACGTGATCTCCCCGGTCGGGGGCAACGGCATCCTGATGGCGGTCCAGGACGCCGTCAGTACGGCGAACGTCCTGGTCCCCGTGCTGCGCCGCGGTGAGCCCGCCGACGCCGACCTCGCCCGCGTCGAGGCCCAACGCGTGCCCGCGATCGCGGAGGTGCAGGCCGCCCAGGTCCGCACCGAGCGCTCGCTCGCCCGCGCCCGCGAGCGCAACCGGCTCGCCGCGCCGCCGCGGTTCCTGCGCCCGATCCTCGCGCTGCCGGTGGTGCAGCGGCGCTCGGCGCGGTCCAACGCCTACGGCCCGCGTGCCCCGGAGCTCGACCTCGCCGTCCTCGACGCGTCCGCTCCGGGCGCCGGGCAGCCTGCCGCGCGCCGGGGCTAGCGGCCGGCGCGCGCCGCGTGGGCGCGGGCGCGCAGGTGGTCGGACATGGTCCGGGTGCGGACCGGGCGCCCCCACAGGAAGCCCTGGCCGTAGCGGCAGCCCAGCGCGTGCAGGCGGGCCGCCTGGGCCGGGGTCTCCACGCCCTCGGCCACGGCGGTCAGCCCGAACGCCTCGACCAGCCCGAGGATCGCCGCGGCGACCCGGAGCTGCTGCGGGTCGGTGTCCAGGTCGGTGATCAGCGAGCGGTCGATCTTGATGGTGTCGACGGACTGGCGGCGCATGTAGCCGATCGAGGAGTAGCCCGAGCCGAAGTCGTCGATGGCCACGCCGACCCCGGCGGCGCGCAGCTTCTCCAGCGCCAGCGCGGTCTGCGCGTCCTCGCCTAGCAGCTGGGTCTCGGTGACCTCCAGCACCAGGTCGCCCGGCGCCGCGCGGTGGCGGCCCAGCCGTTCCAGGACGTCGTCGGCGAACGCGGGGGAGCGCAGCTCCAGCGGCGAGATGTTGACGTGCATGCCGAAGTCGCTGCCGCCCAGCACCGTCGAGCGCCACTTCGCCACCTGGGCGATCGCGGTCTCCAGCACCCACCCGTCCAGCGGCACCACGAGCCCGGTGTCCTCGGCGACGGAGATGAACTGGTCGGGGGTCAGCAGCCCGCGCACGGGGTGCTGCCAGCGCACCAGCGCCTCGACCCCGGCGATCCGGCCGCTGCCCAGCTCGACGATCGACTGGTAGCGCATCTGCAGCTGGCCGTCGGTGATCGCCGCGCGCAGCTCATCGGCCAGCCGGACCCGGCGCAGCGCGGTCGCGTGCATCGTGGACTCGAAGAACTCGATCCCGCCGCGGCCGCGCCCCTTGGCCACGTACATCGCGGTGTCGGCGTCGCGCAGCAGGGTCTCCGCGGACAGGTTCGGCTCGGCCAGCCGGATGCCGATGCTGGTGCCGACCCAGCACTGCTGCGCCCCGGCCTGCACCGGGCGCTGCAGCGCCTGCTGGATCCGGGTGGCCACGTCCACGACCTGGTCCACCGTGGCGTGCGAGATCACCACGGCGAACTCGTCGCCGCCCAGGCGGGCCACGGTGTCGATGTCGCGGACGACGCTGCGCAGCCGCCGCGCGACCTCGACCAGCAGCAGGTCGCCCACGCTGTGGCCGAAGCTGTCGTTGACGACCTTGAACCCGTCGAGGTCGAGCACCAGCACGGCGGGCGGCCCGCCCCGTCGCTCGGCGCGGGCCACGGCGCGGTCGAGGCGCGCGGACAGCAGCGTCCGGTTGGCCAGTCCGGTCAGCTGGTCGTAGAGGGCGAGGCGTTCGAGCTGGCGGTGGGCGTCGGCGACCTGGCGGGTCCGCTCGGCGACCCGCAGCTCCATGTCCTCGGTGAGGACCTGCAGCTCCTCGGCCAGCATGCCGAGCCCGACGGCGATCGCGTCGACCCGGTCGCCCGCCGGTGAGGCCTCGATGCGGGCGTCGAGGTCGCCCGAGGCCAGCCGGACGACCAGCTCGACCAACTGGTCCAGGCGCGCGTCGGCGTCGTCAGGTCCGGGTGTCGTCACCGCTCAACCAGGCCAGCGCCGCGGACTCGGAGGTGAAGTAGCGGGTCGGGATCGACATGACGATCACGCTGAGGGTGAAGTTGGCGATCACGCGGTCGACCGGCGACTCCCCGAGCAGCGCGACCTTCGACGCCGAGTACTCCTCGGCGAAGGCCTGGCGGCCCTCGCGGGTCAGGCTCGCGGTGCCCCTCATGTCGACCAGCAGGGGGCGCTTGATCCCGTCGTTGAGCTCGTCGAGGCGCTTGATCGCGCCGCGGGCCAGCTCGCCGGTGATCCGGGTGCCGCGACGCCAGTCGCACCGGACGTAGCCGCCCTGCTCGAGGTGCAGCGTCACCGTCTCCTCGCGCTCCGCGTCCTCCCGCACGCGCAGGACACTAGTCGTGGTGCGTCCGAACGGCGGCTTGCGCGCGCAAATGTCAGCACATCGGATCCGCCGAACGCCTAGGTCGGCGCGGTGGTGGCCGGCCCGCACAGGAGCGACCGCCGCCGCCCCCGGTCAGTGGGACAAGCTGGTCGGCGTCGGAGGCGACGGCGGGCGCAGCGGCGCGGCCGGGGGCAGCAGCGCGGGCACCACCAGCTGCGCGCGCAGCCGCCAGTCGGCCCGGGCGAACAGGGCGGTCATCGTCGCCGCGGTGGCGCGCAGGTCGTCGCGGGCGGTGAGGTAGTTCCAGCGGTGGTGCTCGGGCAGCGCGAAGAAGCGCTCGAAGAAGACCGGCACGTCCGCGGGGGGCATCCGCAGCAGCGCCTCCAGCCCGATCCGGCGGAACCGGTGCACCGCGCGCGCCCCGGCCGGCCACACCACCTCGCGCGCGGCGGCCAGGGCCTCGCCGGGACGCCCGGGCAGGTGCGCGGCCAGGGCGGCGGCCACCCGGGGGGCCAGGGTGAGCGCGGTGGCCACGCTGAACCCGCTGGCCGGGTGGACCAGCGGCGCCGCGGCGCCGAAGCCGAGCACGCCGGCGCCGCGGTGGCGCGGGACGTCCACCGGGAACCGCACCCGCTCCACCCCGGCGTCGGCCGCGACCACCACCCCGTGGCGGGCCAACCGGGCGGCCAGCCGCTCGCGCAGCTCGGGCAGCCCGAGGCCGGGCCGGCGGGCCAGCGAGGTCTCCTCCAGCAGCACCCGCGACCCGTCCAGCGGCACCCCGTAGAGGAAGCTCGGCCAGCCCGGGCGGCCGTGGTCGGGCCGCCAGTCCATGAACAGCGCCTCGCCCGGCCGCACCAGCGGCGCGGCCGCCCCGCTCGGCACGACCACGCCGTAGGCGGTCTGGTCGGCGGTCACCGCCCGGGCCGCCGGTCGTCCCAGCGGCTGGGCGGCGCCCCCGGCGTCGACGACCACCCCGGCGCGCAGCTCGGAGCCGTCGGCGAGGAGCACGCGGCCCGGCGCCGGTGACCCGACGGCCCGACCGCGGCGCACCTCGACCCCGCCGCGGCCCATCCCGGCGTCGAGGTGGGCCCGCAGCGCGGGCACGTCGAGCACCGCGTACTCCCAGCCCAGCGCGTGCGCGCTGAGCGCGACCGCCCGCCCGCGGACCCGCACGGCGACCGCCTCGGCCGGCAGGTCGGCGGGGAGCTCGCCCGCCCACGTCCCGTAGGTGGCCCGCCACGGCGCCGCGGGGGCCCGGTCGAGCAGCACCGTGCGCAGCCCGGCGCGACCGCAGGCCGCGGCCAGCGCCCGGCCCGCCGGTCCGCCGCCGACGACCGCGACGTCGGGCGGGGTCATCGCACCGTCCGCCCCGCGCGCGGGCCGGCCGGGCTCAGCCGCCACCCCCGCCGCCGGTGGCCAGCACCCCGCCGTCGATGCGGACGGTCTCCCCGGTGATCCAGGACGCCGCGTCCGAGACCAGGAAGCCGACCAGCGAGGCGATGTCCTCCGGGGTGCCCAGCCGCTTCATCGGGTAGGCCGCGGCGACCTTGTCCTCCCCGCGCTCGTAGAGGGCGGTGGCGAACTTGGTCTTGACCACCGACGGGGCGACGGCGTTGACCCGGATGCCCGGCCCGAGCTGGGCGGCGAGCTCCTCGGTGAGCCGGATCAGCGCGGCCTTGGACGCGCCGTACGCGGCGATCATCCCCGTCGAGCGCAGCCCGGCGGTGGAGGCCACGTTGATGATCGAGCCGCCGTGCTCGCCCATCCAGGCCCGGTGCGCCAGCTGCACGAACCCCAGCGCGGCGACCACGTTGACGTCGAAGATCTTGCGCACGGCGCCGAGGTCGGCCTCCACCAGCGGCCCGTAGCTGGGGTTGATGCCGGTGTTGTTGACCAGGATCGACAGGTTCCCGAACGCCTGCACCGTCTTGTCGACGGCCTCGGCGCGCGACTCGTCCGAGCCGGCGTTGCCCGCCACCGCCAGCACGCGTGCGGAGTCGCCGCCCGCGTCGTCGGACACGAGCTTGTCGGCGGCGGCCGCCAGCTCGTCCGGCTTGCGCGCGGTGATCGTCACCGACGCGCCCCTGGACAGCAGTTCGGCTGCGATGGCCAGGCCGATTCCGCGGCTCGCTCCGGTCACCAGGGCCGCCCTGCCCGTGAGATCAGTCATGGCTGGGACCCTACGGTCCGGAACGCGGTTGCAGGGTCGGTACTCTGGTCGTGTGATCCGGATCGGGTAGGCCGCCCTCGCGGACGCCACCACACGCCGAACCGGAACCCCTCTGGAGAGCCTCCTCGTGATCACCGCCACCGACCTGGAACTGCGCGCCGGGTCCCGGATCCTGCTGTCCGGGGCCAACCTGCGCGTGCAGCCGGGCGACCGGATCGGCCTGGTCGGGCGCAACGGCGCGGGCAAGACCACCTCGATGCGCGTGCTCGCGGGTGAGGGCGAGCCCTACGCGGGCTCGGTGTCGGCCAACAGCGCCGTCGGCTACCTCCCGCAGGACCCGCGCGAGGGCGACCTCACCGTCGCCGCGAAGGACCGCGTGCTCTCCGCACGCGGCCTCGACGAGATGCTGCGCAAGATGGAGAAGGCCCAGTCGGCGATGGCCGAGCTGGTCGACGGCCCGCAGAACGAGCGCGCGGTGCGCGAGTACGGGCGCATCGAGGAGCGGTTCTCCGCGCTGGGCGGCTACGCCGCCGAGAGCGAGGCGGCCCGCATCTGCGCCCACCTCGGCCTGCCCGAGCGGGTGCTCGAGCAGCAGATCTCCACCCTGTCCGGCGGCCAGCGCCGCCGGGTCGAGCTGGCCCGCATCCTGTTCGCCGCCTCCGACGGCGGCGGGGGCGGCGCCCGGAGCGCCACCACGCTGCTGCTCGACGAGCCGACCAACCACCTCGACGCCGACTCGATCACCTGGCTGCGTTCGTTCCTGTCCGCGCACGACGGCGGCCTCGTGGTGATCAGCCACGACACCGACCTGCTCGCCGCGGTGGTCAACAAGGTCTGGTTCCTCGACGCCAACCGCGGCGAGGTCGACGTCTACAACATGGACTGGAAGCGCTACCTCGACGCGCGGGCCACCGACGAGAAGCGCCGCCGCCGCGAGCGGGCCAACGCCGAGAAGAAGGCCGCGGTGCTGCACACCCAGGCGGCCAAGATGGGCGCCAAGGCCACCAAGGCCGTCGCGGCCAAGAACATGGCCCGCCGGGCCGACCAGCTGCTGGCCGGGCTCGACCCGGAGCGCCAGCAGGACCGGGTCGCCAAGATCCGCTTCCCGGCGCCGGCCCCGTGCGGGCGCACCCCGCTCACCGCGGAGGGGCTGACCAAGGCGTTCGGCTCGCTGGAGGTCTTCACCGGCGTCGACCTCGCGGTCGACCGCGGGGCGAAGGTGGTCGTGCTCGGCCTCAACGGCGCCGGCAAGACGACCCTGCTGCGGCTGCTGGCCGGCACCGAGGCCGCCGACTCCGGTCGGGTGATCCCCGGGCACGGCCTGCGCACCGGCTACTACGCCCAGGAGCACGACACCCTCGACCTGGACGCGACGGTCTGGGAGAACATCCGCCACGCCTCGCCCGACACCCCCGAGCAGCAGCTGCGCACCCTGCTGGGCTCGTTCATGTTCTCCGGCGACCAGCTCTCCCAGCAGGCGGGCACGCTCTCCGGCGGGGAGAAGACGCGCCTGGCTCTGGCCGGGCTGGTCTCCAGCGCGGCGAACGTGCTGCTGCTCGACGAGCCCACCAACAACCTCGACCCGGCCAGCCGCGAGCAGGTGCTCGACGCGCTGCGCCGTTTCGACGGGGCGGTCGTGCTGGTGACCCACGATTCCGGGGCGGTGGAGGCACTGGATCCGGACAAGGTCATCGTGCTGCCCGACGGCACCGAGGACTTCTGGTCCGCCGACTATCTCGAACTCGTCCAGTTGGCCTGATCGGGCGGTTTGTTCGACGCCCTGATCCACCCGAACGGCTACTGAAGATCCCGGTGTGACCGGGATCGCACCACCGGCTGTCCGATCTCGGCCGTTCTCGATCCACTTCTGGGGTGACCAGCAGGTCGCGTCGGGGTGACGGGCTGGTTATGGGCTCCTCAACGATCACCCGCCTGCGTGATCCGTTCGGCGGAACCGCTCACCGATCATCGAATGGATCTCCTGGTCCGCCCCTGTCACCCTGGAGATCATTGCCGGGCACCGGGGGCGACATCTCAGCGGATGGCCCGCTGAGGGGGTTAGAGGAGGTCTGGGGCTGTGGCCGATCTGAAGAAGGGTGCCCGAATCACGGGCACCCAGCGCGACAAGCTCGCAACGGATCTGAAGAAGAAGTACGAGAAGGGCGCCAGCATCCGCGCGCTCGCCGAGCAGACCGGCCGGTCGTACGGATTCGTGCACCGGGTGCTCAGCGAGACCGGGGTCACCCTGCGCGGGCGCGGCGGCGCCACGCGCACCAAGAAGAAGTAGCAGCCCGACCGCAGTGGTCGGGGGCCCCGCACGGGGTCGGTCGGGGCTGAGCCATCAGCGGGCCCGCAGGGGTGGCCCCACCGGCGCGACGGTCGCGCCGGTGCAACCCGATCCGGGCGCGACGCCAGTCGCGCCGCACCCCCGACGACCAACGGCCGGCGGTCGCGTCGGCCGTCCGGGCTGTTCCATCGAACGGCCTACACCCGAGCAGACGCAGACATCCGGCCGTTCAGCGTAGGTCCGGCTGGCCGGACCACTGGCGGTAGACACCCGTCGGGCTCTGCATCCCCGCCGCGGCGCGATCCACCGTGCCCGCGCCGCCGCGTCGACCGCGTGCGAGGGTCGACCGGTCGGGGACGGGACTTTCCGCCGTGCCCCTGACGTTGCGCCTAGCTGCAACGCTGTAATCGGGCACGAAGGAGTGGGATGGACGGCGCCTGGGGGATGATGCGCGGGGTGGCGCGCGCGGCCGACGCACCCACCTCGATCCGCCGCGGCACGCTGCCGCGCATCTGGCGCTTCGCGCGCCGCTACCGGCGGCTGCTGATCGGCTTCCTGTCGCTGACGGTCGTCAGCGCGACAGTCGGCGTGCTCACCCCGGTGCTGGCCGGGCGCGTGGTCAACGCCATCATCGCCGGCGGCCCGGACGCGGCGAGCACCGTGGTCACGCTGGCCGGCGCGGTCGCCGGGCTGGCGGTCCTGGAGGCGCTGGTCGGGCTGGGCACCCGGTGGTTCTCCGCGCGCATCGGCGAGGGGCTCATCGTCGACCTGCGCAGCGCGGTCTTCGAGCACGTCCAGCGCATGCCGGTGGCGTTCTTCACCCGCACCCGCACCGGGGCACTGGTCAGCCGGCTCAACAACGACGTCATCGGCGCCCAGAGCGCGGTCACCGGCACGCTGGCCTCGGTGCTGAGCAACGTCATCCAGCTCGCGCTGGCCGTCACGGTCATGATGACCATGGCCTGGCAGGTCACCCTGCTCGCGCTGGTGCTGCTGCCGATCTTCGTCATCCCGGCCCGCCGGATGGGCCGCACCATCGCCGACCTGCGCCGCGAGAACGCCGACCTGAACGCCTCCATGGGCAACCAGATGACCGAGCGCTTCTCGGCCGCCGGCGCCACCCTGGTCAAGCTGTTCGGCCGACCGGCCGAGGAGGCCGTCGACTTCCGCGGGCGCGCCGAGCGCATCCGCGACATCGGCATCCGCACCGCCATGGTCTCGCGCGTCTTCGTGACCTCGCTGTCGCTGGTCTCGGCGCTGGCCCAGGCGCTGATCTACGGCCTGGGCGGCTACCTCGCGGTCACCGGGCAGATCGACGCGGGCACCGTGGTCACCCTGGCCCTGCTGCTCACCCGGCTCTACTCGCCGATGACCGCGCTGGCCAACGCCCGCGTCGACGTGATGACCGCGCTGGTCTCGTTCGAGCGGGTCTTCGAGGTGCTCGACCTGCAGCCGATGATCGCCGAGCGGCCCGACGCCCGCGACCTGCCTCCGGGCCCGGTCTCCGTGCGGCTGCGCGACGTGCGCTTCGGCTACCCGGGAGCCGACAAGGTCTCGCTGGCCTCGCTGGAGGAGGTCGCCGTGCTCGACCACCGCACCGGCGAGGAGGTGCTGCACGGGGTCGACCTGGAGATCGGCGCCGGGCAGATGGTGGCGCTCGTCGGCTCATCGGGAGCGGGCAAGTCGACCATCGCCTCGCTGGTGCCGCGGCTCTACGACGTCGACGGCGGCGCGGTCGAGCTGGCCGGGGTCGACGTGCGCGAGCTGACCTTCGCCGCGGTGCGCGGGGCCGTGGGGGTGGTCACCCAGGACGGCCACCTGTTCCACGACACGATCCGGGCCAACCTCGCCTACGCCGCCCCGGACGCCACCGACGCCGAGATCGTCGACGCGATGCGCCGGGCCCGGCTCGGCGACGTGCTCGACGCCCTGCCCGACGGGCTGGACACCGTCGTCGGCGAGCGCGGCTACCGGCTCTCCGGCGGCGAGCGCCAGCGCCTCACCATCGCCCGGCTGCTGCTGGCCAAGCCGCGGGTGGTGATCCTCGACGAGGCCACCGCCCACCTGGACTCCGAGTCCGAGGCCGCCGTGCAGGAGGCGCTGGGCGAGGCCCTGCAGGGGCGGACGGCGATCGTCATCGCGCACCGGCTGTCCACGGTCCGCGACGCCGACCTGATCGCGGTGATCGAGCACGGCCGGATCGTCGAGCGCGGCACCCACGACGGGCTGCTCGCGGTGGGCGGGCGCTACGCGGCGCTGCACCGCACCCAGTTCGCCGGCGACGGCACCGTGACCCGGCTGGTCGCCCACCCCGCCTGAGTCCCGCGATCACGCCGTCCGGCCGGGGCGCGCGGACAGCACGCCGTCGCCCTCGCGGGTGCCCTGCGGCACCCGGACCGACCCCTCCACCAGGTCCAGCACCGAGCCCAGCTCGCCGACCGGCAGGTCCATCGCCAGGTGCGACACCAGGCCCTCCAGCACCAGCTCCAGGAACCGGGCCAGCACGGCCTCGTCGACGTCGGCGCGGACCGTGCCGGCCGCGGCCTGGCGGCGCAGCCGCTGGCGGGTGGCGGCGGTGAGCGCGTCGGCGCTGCGGCGCCAGTGCTCGCGGAAGCCGGGGTCGGTGCGCCCGCGCCGGGCGATCTCCAGGAACGTGCCCGCCCAGCCGGCCTGCAGCTCCTCGGGGGCCGCGAGCAGCTCGCGCATCACCTGGACCAGGCCCTGCTCGGCGACGATGTCGGCCATGCGCTCGGTGTCCTGCTCGGCGACGGCGAGGAACAGCGCCTCCTTGTCGCGGAAGTGGTGGAAGATCGCCCCGCGGGACAGCCCGACCGCCTGCTCCAGGCGGCGCACCGTGGCGCCCTCGTAGCCGTGGCGGGCGAAGCAGGCGCGCGCGCCGTCCAGGATCCGGGCGCGGCGCGCGGCGAGCTGCTCGACGCTGACCCGGGGCACCCGGCGAGGATAGCGCTCACCGGACGGCCGTACTGCTGGCGAAACCCCGCGCGGGATTCACCTGCATCCGTGGGGCATCAGGCGTAGCGTCGTTCCGCGTGGGTACTGAGCTGGGCTTGGCGCTTCCCGACGGATCGGCGGACGCGCAGGTGCGGGACGACCCGCCCGACGCCGGTCCCACCGTCCTGCACGACTGCGCCGACGCCGAGGCGTACGTGGCGTCGGTGTGCTTCAAGCACGGGCCTCCGCGCCTGGTCGGCGTGGAGCTGGAGTGGCTGCTGCACCGGCCACGCTCGCCCCTCGCGCCGACGGACGCCGCCGCGCTGGCCGGCGCGCTCGGCCCGCACACCCCGACCACGATGGACCCCGCTTCCCCCGCCGCTCCCCTCCCCGAAGGCTCCGAGGTCACCGTGGAGCCCGGCGGCCAGCTCGAGCTCGCCAGCCGGCCCTACCCCGACCTCGCCCGGCTGACCGCCGCGGTCACCGCCGACGCAGGGCACCTGCACGACATGATCGCCGCGGCCGGGCTCAGCCCGATCGACCGCGCCGCCGACCCCGTCCGCCCGCCGCTGCGGATCCTGGACGTGCCCCGGTACCGGGCCATGGAGCAGGCCTTCGACCGGCTCGGCCCCTCCGGGCGCAGCGGGATGTGCGCCACCGCCGCCGTGCAGGTCTGCCTCGACTCCGGCGAGTCCACCGCGGTGGCCGACCGGTGGGCCGCCCTGCACGCGGTGGGACCGGCGCTGCTGGCCGCGTTCGCCAACTCGCCCGACCTGCACGGGCGGCGCACCGGCTGGAAGTCGGCCCGCTGGGCCAGCTGGCTGCGCGCCGACCCGCCGCGCACCGCCCCGCCGGCGGTCGCCGACGCCGTCGCAGGCGACCCGGCCGCGTCGTGGGCCCGGCGGGTGCTGCACAGCCCGGTGCTCTGCGTGCGCGACGGCTCCGACGGCTGGCTCGTGCCGCACGGCGTCACCTTCGCCGACTGGATCCGCGGCGCCATCCCGGCCCGCCGGCCCACCCTCGACGACCTCGACTACCACGTCTCCACGCTGTTCCCGCCGGTCCGCCCGCGCGGCCACCTCGAGGTGCGCTACATCGACGCCCAGCCGGGCAGGCGCTGGGCGCTGCCGGTGGCGGTGCTGGCCGGGCTGCTGTCCGACCCCGCCGTCACCGACCGGGCCCGCGAGGCGTGCGAGCCCGTGGCGGGCCGCTGGGTCTCCGGCGCCCGCCACGGGCTGGCCGACCGCGTGCTGGCCACGGCGGCCGCCGCGGTGTTCGAGCTGGCCCGCGGGGCCCAGGCCGCGCTGAACGCGCCGGACTGGGTGGTCGCCGACCTCGACGACATGATCGAACGACAGGTGCTGCGCGGGCGGTGCCCCGCCGACGACCCGGAGCCGTCATGAGCGCGCCCGGCACACCCACCCGACACCCGCAGGGGAGTACACCGTGACCGAGACCGTGGCGGCCACCGCACCCGCCGTCGTCGAGCTCACCACCGAGCAGCTGCGCACCCGCGTCGCCGAGCTGCTCGCCGCGTCCCGGGCCCGGTCGAGGGCCCTGACCGACGCCGTCGACGAGGCCGACCTGGTGGCACAGCACTCGCCGCTGATGTCGCCGCTGGTCTGGGACCTGGCCCACATCGGCAGCCAGGAGGAGCTGTGGCTGGTGCGCGACGTCGGCGGCCGCGAACCGCTGCGCCCGGAGATCGACGGGCTCTACGACGCCTTCCAGCACTCCCGGGCCAGCCGCGTCGCGCTGCCGCTGCTCACCCCGCACGAGACCCGCGCCTACGTCGCCGAGGTGCGCGACAAGGCGCTCGACGCCCTGCACACCAGCCCGCTGGCCGGGGGGCGCAGGCTCACCGAGCACGGCTTCGCCTTCGGCATGATCGTCCAGCACGAGCAGCAGCACGACGAGACGATGCTGGCCACCCACCAGCTGCGCGCGGGCGCCGCCGTCCTGCACGCGCCCGCGCCGCCGCCCGGTCGCCCGCTGCCGGCGCGCGAGGTCCTCGTCCCCGCCGGCGCCTTCAGCATGGGCACCTCCACCGAGGCGTGGGCGCTGGACAACGAACGCCCCGGCCACGTCGTCGACCTGCCGGCGTTCTGGATCGACACCGCACCGGTCACCAACGGCCGGTACGCCGAGTTCGTCGCGGCCGGGGGCTACGACGACCCGCGCTGGTGGACCGACGCCGGCTGGCGCCACCGCACCGAGGCCGGCCTGACCGCCCCCGGGTTCTGGCGGCGCGACGGCGCGGGGCAGTGGTACCGCCGCCGCTTCGGGGTGGTCGAGCCCGTGCCCGCCGACGAACCGGTGGTGCACGTGTCCTGCCACGAGGCCGACGCCTACGCCGCGTGGGCGGGCAAGCGCCTGCCCACCGAGGCCGAGTGGGAGAAGGCCGCCCGCTTCGACCCGGCCACCGGGCGCTCGCGGCGCTTCCCCTGGGGCGACGCCGACCCGACCCCCGCGCACGCCAACCTGGGCCAGCGCCACCTGGGCCCGGCCCCGGTCGGCGCCTACCCGGCGGGCGCCTCGGCGCTGGGGGTGCACCAGCTCATCGGCGACGTCTGGGAGTGGACGGCGTCGGGCTGGCACCCCTACCCGGGCTTCGAGGTCTTCCCCTACCCGGAGTACTCGCAGGTCTTCTTCGGCGGCGACTACCGCGTGCTGCGCGGCGGCTCCTTCGGCACCGACCCCGCCGCGATCCGGGCCACCTTCCGCAACTGGGACCACCCGGTGCGCCGGCAGATCTTCAGCGGGTTCCGGCTGGCCCGCGACGCCCGATCGGGGGACCACTAGCGCGTGTGCCGCCACCTGGCCTACGTCGGTCCGTCGGTCACCCTCTCCTCGCTGCTGATCGAGCCGGCGCACGGGCTGCTCGTGCAGTCCTACGCCCCTTCCGACATGCGCGGCGGCGGCACCGTCAACGCCGACGGCTTCGGCGCGGGCTGGTATCCCGGGCCAGGGGACGAGGCCGTGCGCTACCGCAGCGCGTCGCCGATCTGGGCGGACGCCTCGTTCGCCGCGGTGGCCGGGGCCACCCGTTCGACCGCGGTGCTCGCCGCGGTGCGCTCGGCGACCGTCGGGATGGCGGTCACCGCGCCCGCCGCGGCCCCCTTCGCCGAGGGGCGCTGGTTGTTCAGCCACAACGGGGTGGTCCGCGGCTGGCCCGACTCGATGGCCGGCCCGGCCGGCGAGCTGCCGGTGACCGACCTGCTCACCCTCGACGCCCCGACCGACGCCGCCCTGCTCTGGGCGCTGGTGCGCGACCGGCTGCGCCGCGGCGCCGACCCCGCCGCCGCGCTGGGCGAGGTGGTCGTCGCGGTGGCCGCCGCCGCTCCGGGATCGCGGCTGAACCTGCTGCTCACCGACGGCACCGGGATCTGGGCGACGGCCTGGGACCACGCCCTGTCCGTGCGCACCACCGACGACGCCGCGCTCGTCGCGTCCGAGCCCCTCGACGACCCCGACTCCTGGACCCCGGTGCCCGACCGGCACCTCGTGGTGGCCCATCCGGGCCGCTGCCGCACGACCCCGCTGCCCGCGCCCGACCGGCCGGCGCCCGCGGGCCCATCGACGACCGGAGCCCCATGACCCTCCTGCTGGACGTCCACCTGACCGATCGCGACGCCGACGCCGCGCTGCGCGCCGACGCCCTGGCCGGTCTCACCGCCACGCCCAAGCACCTGCCGCCCAAGTGGTTCTACGACGCGCGGGGCAGCGAGCTGTTCGAGCGGATCACCGAGCAGCCCGAGTACTACCCGACGCGCACCGAGCGGGCCCTGCTCGACCGCTCCGCGCCCGAGATCGCCGCGGTGTCGGGCGCCGACGTGCTGGTCGAGCTGGGATCGGGCTCCTCGGCCAAGACCCGGCTGCTGCTCGACGCGTTCACCTCCTCCGCCCACCCGGGCGGCGGGCTGCGCTGGTACGTGCCCCAGGACGTCAGCGAGTCCGCGCTGCGCCAGGCGATGGACACCCTCGGCCCCGAGTACCCCGGGCTGCGGCTGCGCGGCGTCGTCGGCGACTTCACCCGCCACCTCGACCGCCTGCCCGGCGGCAGGCACACGCCCCTGGCCGACGGGCACCGGCGGATGGTGGCCTTCCTCGGCGGCACCATCGGCAACCTGCTGCCCGCCGAGCGCGACCGCTTCCTCACCGGGCTGCGCGCCGTGCTGGAGCCGGGGGAGCAGCTGCTGCTGGGGACCGGCCTGGTCGTCGACCCCGCCCTGCTGGTGCCCGCCTACGACGACGGCGCCGGGGTGACCGCCGAGTTCAACCGCAACGTGCTGCGGGTGCTCAACCGCGAGCTGGGCGCCGACTTCGACGTCGACGCCTTCGCCCACGTGGCGCTGTGGGACCCCGAGCAGGAGTGGATCGAGATGCGGCTGCGCGCGGAGCGGGCGATGACCGTGCACCTGGACGGGTTGGACCTGACCGTCGAGTTCGCCGCGGGGGAGGAGCTGCGCACCGAGGTCTCGGCCAAGTTCCGCCCCGAGCGGCTCGGGGCGCTGCTCGCCGGCGCCGGGTTCGCGCTGACCCGGATGTGGACCGACCCGGACGGCCGCCACGCCCTGTCGCTGGCGACCGCGGCCTGAGCCGGTGCGCGGGCGTCGATCAGCGGCCGGTCGCGGCGTAGCGTCCCCGGTATGCAGACCTGGGACGCGATCCGGGCGCGGCGCAACGTCCGCACCTTCACCGACCAGTCGCTGGATCCGGCCGACCTCGATCGGATCCTGGAGGCCGGGTGGCGCGCCCCGTCGGCGAAGAACCGCCAGGCCTGGGACTTCGTCCTGGTCACCGACCGCGACCGGCTCGCCGAGCTGGCGACCGTCTGGCAGGGGGCCAGGTTCATCCCCGGCAGCCGGGCCACGATCGTGCTGACGGTGCCCGACCCCGAGGAGGAGCGGTTCCCGGCCATCGACCGCTTCGACCTCGGCCAGGTCACGATGGCGATGATGATCGCCGCCACCGACCTGGGCATCGGCAGCGGCCACGCCTCGGTGCGCGACCAGGACGCGCTGCGCCGGATCATCGGCATGCCCCACGGGCACTCCGGGGTCGCCCTGATCGGCCTGGGGCACCCCGCCGACCGCCCACTGGGCCCGCCGGTCGCGCTGGCCCGCCGCCCCTTCGACGAGGTGGTGCACCGTGGCACCTGGTGACCGGCGCTGGCGCACCGACGGCGTGCGGGTCGTGCCCGGCGACGCCCTGGACGCGAACACCCCGCAGACCCCCGGCATGCACCGCGCCGCCGCCGTCGACGGCGACCGGGTGGGAGCGCGCAAGCTCTGGGCGGGCACGGTGACCATCCACCCCGGCGCCCGCACGGGCGCGCACCACCACGGCGAGCTGGAGAGCGTGATCTACGTGGTGCGCGGCCGGGCTCGGATGCGGTGGGGCGAGCGGCTGGAGTTCACCGCCGAGGCCGGCCCGGGCGGGTTCATCTTCGTCCCGCCGTGGGTGCCGCACCAGGAGATCAACGCACTCGACGACGAGCCGCTGGAGTGCGTGCTGACGCGCAGCGGGCAGCAGCCGGTGGTGGTCAACCTCGACATCGAGGGGGTGCCCGATCCGGAGCACGTGGCGTGGGTCGACCCGGGTCACCCGGCATGACCTGATCGACCCGGGGTGAGCGCGAGGCGCACCGCCCGCCCGACCACCGGCCTGCCCTGCGCGGCCGGCAGCCGCCACGAGCCCTGCGGCGAGCCGTTCACCCCGACGGTGTGCGGCTCGGCGTGCGGCCGGCCCGTCGACCCCGCCGCCGTCCGCGCGCAGCCGGGCCCCGGTGCCGCCGCCCGGCCGGGCACCCGGTGCTCGCCGAGCGGTTCGCGCGGGCCGCCGCACCCGCTCCCAGCTGCGCGGACGTTCAGGGCGAGCACTCGGGCTGACGTCGCTCTACTCTCCGGTCACCACGAACGGGGGAGGGTCGATGAGGACACGTGCCCGCACCACGACGGTGCTGTCCGCGATGCTGCTGCTGGCCGCCACGGCCTGCGGATCCGGGGAGGAGCCCGCCGAGGAGGGTGGGGGCAGCCTCACCGTGTGGACGCTGGAGAACCTGCCCGACCGGCTGGCCGCCCAGCAGTCCCTGGCCCAGCGGTTCAGCGAGCAGACCGGCATCGCGGTCGAGCTGGTCGGCATCGACGAGGACCAGTTCAGCCAGCTCATCACGTCCTCGGCGGCCGGCGGCGACCTGCCCGACGTCGTCGGGGCGCTCTCGCTGACCGGAGTCCGCTCCCTGGCCGCCGACGAGCTGCTCGACCCCGACACCGCGGGCCGGGTCGTCGAGGAGCTCGGCGCGGACACCTTCTCCCCGCGCGCCCTGGAGCTCACCCGCGACGGCGACACCCAGCTCGCCGTGCCCAGCGACGGCTGGGCCCAGCTGCTGCTCTACCGCAAGGACCTGTTCGCCGCGGCCGGGCTGCCCGAGCCGAAGACCTTCGCCGACGTGACCGCGGCCGCGCAGCGGCTCAACACCGATGGCGTCGCCGGCTTCCTCGGCGGCACCGCCGCGGGCAGCGCCTTCACCCAGCAGACCTTCGAGCACCTCGCGCTGGCCGACGGCTGCGAGATGGTGGACGACGGCGGCGAGGTCACCCTCGACAGCCCGCAGTGCGTCGACGCGCTGAGCTTCTACAACGACCTGATCCGCAACTCCTCGGTGCCCGGCGCCCAGGACGAGGACACCACCCGCGCGGCCTACTTCGCCGGCCAGGGCGCGATGCTGGTGTGGTCGTCGTTCATCCTCGACGAGCTGGCCGGGCTGCGCGCCGACGCCGCCCCGAGCTGCCCGGAGTGCGCCGCGGACCCGCGGTTCCTGGTCGACAACACCGGCGTGGTCACCGCGCTCACCGGTCCGCAGGGCACCGAACCCGCGCAGTACGGCGAGGTCGTGTCCTGGGCGGTGCTGGCCGACGCCGACACCGACCCGGCCGGGCAGTTCGTCCGGTTCATGATGTCGGACGGCTACCAGGACTGGCTGGGCTTCGCCCCGGAGGGCAAGTTCCCCACCCGCACCGGCACCGCGGACTCGCCGAACCAGTACGTCGACGCCTGGCGCGCGCTGCCCGCCGGGGTGGACACCAAGGCGCCGCTGTCGCAGTTCTACCCGGCCGAGGTGCTCGACACCCTCGGCACCAGCGTCGACACCTTCCGCCGGTGGGGCATCACCCAGGGCCAGGGCGACCTGATCGGGGCGACGCTGGGCGAGCTCCCCCTGCCGCAGGCCATCGCCGCGATGACATCGGGCGCGACCGACCCCGCCGCGGCGGCGGCGCAGGCCGACGCCGACGTCACCGAGATCCAGGACTCGCTGCGATGACCACCGGGGCCGGCACGCCGCCCCGGGAGACCCAGCCGACCGACCCGTCCGGTCCCGAGCCGAAGACCCCGGTCCGGGACCGGTCGGGCGGCAAGCAGCTCACCCGGGCCCAGCGCGACGCCCGGGCGGGGCGGCTGCTGCTCAGCCCGACGCTGCTGGTCGTGCTGGTCGTCGTGGTGGTGCCGATCGTCTGGTCGATCCTGCTGGCCTTCCAGGACCTGCGGCTGATCGACCTGCGCAGGCGCGGGCTGTTCGGCGAGTTCTCCCTGGAGAACATCGCCGACGTGTTCACCTCCTCGGGGTTCTGGGAGGGCCTGCGCACGACGCTGCTCTTCTCGGTGGTCGGCACGATCGGGTCGATCGGCATCGGGCTGGCCGCGGCGCTGGCGCTGCGCAAGCCGTTCCGCGGGCGGACCTTCGTCCGGGCGTCCATGCTGCTGCCCTACGTGGCGCCGGTGGTGGCGGTGGCCTTCGTCTGGCAGACCATGCTCAGCCCCCAGTTCGGCATCGTGAACCACGTCGGGCGGGAGTGGTTGGGCTGGGACGACCCGATCGCGTTCCTCAGCCAGCGCTCCGCGGACGTGTCGCTGTTCGGGCTGCAGGTCAGCGTGCCGGTGGCGCTGCTGACGGTGATGGCGTTCGAGGCGTGGCGGTACTTCCCGTTCGCGTTCCTGTTCCTCACCGCCCGGCTGCAGGCCGTGCCCGGTGAGCTGGAGGAGGCCGCCACGGTGGACGGCGCCACCCCGACCCAGCGGTTCCGCCACGTGCTGCTGCCGCAGCTGCTGCCGGTCATCGCGCTGCTGTCGGTGCTGCGGTTCATCTTCACCTTCAACGAGTTCGACGACATCTTCCTGCTCACCGGGGGCGCCGCGGGCACGGAGGTGGTCAGCGTGCGGGTCTACAACCTGCTCACCGACCGCGGCGACATCGGCGGCGCGGCCGCGCAGGCGCTGGTCCTGGCGCTGGTCCTGGTCGTGTTCCTGATCGTCTACTTCAAGTTCTTCGCCAAGCGCGTCGAGGAGGTCTGAGGTGACCCAGGAGACGCTCGTCGAGCCGACCGGGAGCAGCACCGCGCCGGCGCCTCGGCGCTGGAACCGCGACCTCGTGGAGACCCGCGTCCTCGGCGTGCTGCGCTGGGTGGTGATCGTCGTGCTGGTGCTCGCCACCGTGTTCCCCTTCTACTACATGGTGGTGCTGTCGCTGCGCAGCCTCGACGAGGTGCTGCAGCGCCCGGGGCTGCTCTGGCCCGCCGAGCTCGACTTCACCACCTACGTCGAGGTGCTGGCCTCCGCGGCCTCCGGGGGCCAGGGCTTCCTGGTCTTCCTGCGCAACAGCGCGGTCATCGCGCTGCTGACGGTGGCGGTCACGCTGGTGGTGGCCATCCCGGGCTCCTACGCGATCAGCCGGTTGCACTTCCGCGGCCGCCGCCAGGTCAGCGCGCTGTTCCTGGCCGTCTACCTGTTCCCGGCGATCCTGCTGGCCGTGCCGCTGTTCGTGTTCTTCTCCGCGATCGGGCTGCGCGGCTCGATCGTCGGGCTGCTCGTGGTCTACGTCGCGCAGACCGTGCCGATCTCGATCTACATGCTGCGCAACTACTTCGAGACGGTCCCGGTGTCGCTGGAGGAGGCCGCGGCGATGGACGGGGCCACCCGCCGGCAGATCATCCTCAAGGTGAGCCTGCCGCTGGCCATGCCGGCCGTGGTGTCCAACGCGCTCTACGTCTTCATGATCGCCTGGAACGAGTTCCTGTTCGCGCTGCTGTTCCTGGCCGAGGACCGCGAGCGCTGGACGGTGTCGCTCGGGCTGAGCCAGCTCGCCGGCAGCATCGAGATCCCGACGACCGTGCTGATGGCGGGCTCGGTGCTGCTCACCATCCCGATCGTGATCATCTTCTTCTTCACCGAGCGGCTGCTCGTGGAGGGGTTGACCGCGGGGGCCGAGAAGGGCTGAGAGACGGCCTGGGCGGGGGAGCGGGCCCGGCGCTCACCCGATCGCCACCTGGACCAGCAGCACGCCCGCGCCGAGCGCCGACACCCCGACGACCGCGGGCCGCACCCAGCCCCGGTCGACGAACCGCCGGGCCGGGCCGGAGGCGAGGAAGCCGACCACCATGGCGGGCAGCAGCACGGCCGCGGCGGTGAGGTGGTCGACGCCGACCTGGCCGCCGGCGACCAGGGCGCCGATCGACAGCGCCGACCCGGCGGTGAAGTAGGCGCCGAGCGTGGCGCGCACCCGGACGCCGGACCGGTCCTGGTAGAGCAGGGCGACCGGCGGTCCGCCGATGGAGGCGGCGGTGCCGCCCGCGCCGGAGACCAGCCCGGCGACCAGCAGGGCGGGCACCGTCGGCCGGGGGCGCCAGGTGACCACCGACAGCGCGGCGCAGACCAGCACGACCCCCGCGACGACGGCCAGGAACACCCGCGTCGGCAGCAGCGCCACCGCGAGCACCCCCAGCGCGGTGCCCGGCAGCCTGCCGAGCAGCGCCCAGCCCACGCCGGTCCAGTCGGCCCCGCGCGGCTCGCGGGCCACGGTGAGCACGGCGTGCACCGCGGTCACCAGCAGCAGGGGGACCGGCACGAGCGCGGGGTCGATGATCGCCAGCAGCGGGGCGGCCACCAGGGCCAGCCCGAAGCCGACCGCCCCTTGGACGAGCGCGCCGAGCGCGACGACGAGCCCGGCGAGCAGCAGCACCCCGCCAACGTCGCACGTCTCGGGCGGGAACACCATTGTGACAACGATCCGTTGACACCGGCGTGCGGTCAGCGATCCGGCGACGTCGCGCCTGATGCCTCCCCTCCTGTGACAACGAATCATTGACGCTGTCTTGACGTCAGCGAAACGGCGACCTGCGGGCGCCGCGTCGCCGACCGGGGCCGGGGGAGTGGCGTCAGAGCAGCCGGCGCTGGACGACGTCGGCGACGACCGCGGACACCACCAGGTCGATCTCCCCGGCCGGGGGCCGGGTGCGCGCACGGCCGGCGCACAGCAGGTGCGCGCCGCCGACGAGGGCCAGCGCGAGCGGGTCGATCTCGGCGTCGGCGGCGATGCGGCCCAGCTCGCGCTCCGCGGCGAGGTAGCCGGCGATCGCCGCGGTCATCTCGGTCAGGACGGGCGGGGTGCGCGGGACGGCGGCGCCGCGCAGGCGCTCCCGCAGCTCGTCGCGGAAGATGACGAGCCCGGCGACCGCCACGGTGACCGGGTCGAACAGCTCCGCCAGGGCGCCGGCGAGGTTCCCGGCGACGGTGCCCGTCCCGGCGGCGGCGCGCAGCTCGCCCGCTCGGGCGTCGATCCGGGCGATGCGGTCGCGGGCGAGCTCGGCGAGGAAGTCGTCGAAGTCGGCGAAGTGCCGGTGCAGCACGCCCTTGGCCACGTCGGCCTCGGTGGTGACGGCGCGGCTGGTCAGCGCGCCGGGGCCGGCCCGCAGCAGGACGCGCTCGGCGGCGTCGAGCAGCTGCTGGCGCGCGTCGCGGATGTGCACCCCGGTAGGCACGGCGCGGTTCCCCTTCGTCGGCGAGGGACCCCGGTTGCCGGAATGGGCGATTGCCCACTAAGGTGGGCACATGCCCACTCGAGCCGGAGGCCCCGTCGATCCTCCCTCCTCGCCGCCGCACCGACAGCGCCAGGTCGCCGAGTCGTTCGGCGTGGACGCCGAGCGCTACGACCGCGCCCGCCCGCGCTACCCCGAGGCGCTGATCGAGCGGATCCTCACCCGCAGCCCCGGCCCGGACGTCCTCGACGTCGGGTGCGGGACCGGCATCGAGGCCCGCCAGTTCCGCGCGGCGGGCGCCACTGTGCTGGGCGTCGACCCGGACGGGCGGATGGCCGAGTTCGCCCGGCGCACCGGCGTCGCGGTCGAGGTGGCCACCTTCGAGGACTGGGAGCCGGCCGGCCGCTCGTTCGACGCCGTCGTCGCCGGCCAGGCCTGGCACTGGGTCGACCCGGTCGCCGGCGCGGCGAAGGCGGCGCGGGTGCTGCGCCCGGACGGGCGGCTGGCCGTCTTCGGCCACGCCTTCGACGCCCCGCCCACGGTGACCGCGGCGTTCGTCGAGGCCTTCGCGCGGGTGGCTCCCGACTCGCCCTTCACCGTGCCGTCGGCGGGCGGGGCGGGGCGCAGCGCGCTTGAGGTCTACCAGGCCGGGTTCCTCGCCGCCGCGGACGGGATGCGGCGGGCCGGTGGCTTCGACGAGCCCGAGCAGTGGCGCTTCGACTGGGAGCAGTCCTACACCCGGGACCAGTGGCTGGACCACCTGCCCACCACCGGGGCGCTGACCCGGCTGCCGGCCGGGGCGCTGGCGCGGGTGCTCGACGCCGTCGGGGCCGCCGTCGACCGGATCGGTGGCGGCTTCACGATGCCGTACACGACGTTGGCCGCGACCGCCGTGCGGTCCTCCCGCTGACCCTCCGGCCCGCCTGCGGCGCCGCGTCCCCGACCCGTGGCAGGCTGGGGCGATGGCGGAGGAGCTCAACGTGCTCGGCGGCCCGCTGGAGCCGTGCGGAACCGACCCGATGACCGGCTTCTACCGCGACGGGTGCTGCAGCACCGGCCCGGAGGACCGCGGCAGCCACACCGTGTGCGCCGTCGTGACCGCCGAGTTCCTCGAGCACCAGCGCGGCGTGGGCAACGACCTGACGAGCCCGCGCCCCGAGTACGGCTTCCCGGGCCTGCGCCCCGGCGACCGCTGGTGCGTGGTCGCCGTGCGCTGGCTGCAGGCCGCCCGCGCGGGCACGGCGGCGCCGGTGGTGCTCGCCTCGACCAACCGCCGGGCCACCGAGGTCGTCCCGCTCGAGCTGCTGCGGGCGCACGCCGTCGACGTGCCGGCCGACCCGGGATCGCTGACCTGATCCGCCGGTCGTCCGCGACCGCGCCGTTCGCGCGCGGGGCCGCCGCCCGAACGGGACGAGGCGGCCTCCTCCTCGGAATGGAGTACGGGCTGTAACGGATCGTCGACCCGCCGTGAGATCCCCCGTGACGGTGTACGCGGAACTGGGGAGGTCGACGGTGTCGGAGCGTCATGCGCAGCGGGGGGAGAGCCGACGTCCCGCGTGGAGCAGCGCGGTGGCGATCGCTCTGCTCGCCCTCCTGGCCGCGTGCGGGACGACCGAGGCGGCGGCGCCGTCGGTCCCGGCCGCACCCGCGCCGCCGGCCCCGGAGCCGGGGGTGGTGTTCGCGGAGGACTTCGACGGCGATCGCCTCGACGAGACGCGGTGGGCCGCTCCCGACCGGGCCGACCTGATCCACCAGCGCGACGGCGGCCTGAACCTGGTCGTCACGGCGCAGGACACCGCCGACGGCGTGGAGGCGGCGTTGAACCCGAGGTTCACCGGCTCGTTCCGGGAGCTGAGGTTCACCGTGGCGGTGCCCGATTTCGGCGAATCCGGGCCCGGCGGCCCGGCGGTCGTGGTGCGCCAGGCCAGCGGGCGCAACCACGAGCTCGCGTTCGGGCCCAGCGGCGGCGAGCTGCAGGCGGTCGCCCTCGTGTGCGGGCGCCCGGAGTGCGCGGCCTATGACGACTTCGCCGAGCCCACCACGAGCGCGGGTTTCGCGCGGGGGGAGGTCGTGCCGGCGCGGATCGTCCAGGACGGCCCGGTGGTGCGGTTCTTCCTGCGCGACCAGCTCATCGGGGAATCGGCGGCCGACGACGACTCCCCGCTGACCGCGTTCGACATCGAGCTCTACGGCGCCGACGGCGAGGCCTGGCACGTCGTGCTCGACGCGCTGCGGCTGACCGCCTGACGCCGTCGATGCGTCCCGGTCGGTGGTCGGCCGGTACCGGGCCCGCCGTCGTGATCTCCTACCGGCGCTCCGGCGGCGGGGGGTGGGCGGGCAGGCTGCACGCCGACCTCGCCCGGCGGTTCGGCGACCGCAAGGTCTTCCTGGACCTGGACTCCATCGCGCCGGGCACCGACTTCACCGCCGAGATCGAGCGTGCGGTGCGCGCCGCCGACGCGCTCGTGCTGGTCGTCAACCCCGAGTGGTCGTCGGTGGTCGGGCGCCGCGGCGGCCGCCGGCTCGACGAGCCCGACGACCCGGTCCGGCGCGAGGTCGAGACCGCGCTGCGCCACCGGGTGCCGGTCCTGCCCGTCCTGGTCGACAGCGCGGTGATGCCGGACCGCGACGACCTGCCCGGTCCGCTGGCGCCCATCGCCGACATCAACGCCGTGCAGCTGACCGATCGGCACTGGTCGTCGGACCTGCGGGCGCTCGGCGACGCGATCGAGGCGGTGCGCGAGCAGCCGGGGCCGGGCCGGCGCTGGATCCGGCCGGCCCTGGCGGTGGTCGCGGTGCTGGTGGGCGGGATCATCGCGGCCGACCTGCCGCGCGGGACCGGCCCGACCCCGACCCCGACCGTGAGCGACGGCGTCGGTCGGGTGGTGTTCGAGGAGGACTTCGACACCGACGCGCTCGACCTGCGGCGCTGGAACCCCGCGTCCCGCCCCGACCTGATGCGCCCGCGCGACGGCGTGCTCGACCTGGTGCTCGACGGGGCCGGCCCACCGGAAGGCGTGGTCGGCACGCTGCTCCCGCGCGGCGTCGGCCCGTTCGACGAGGTCTCCTTCGTGGCGAGCGTGCTCGGCTTCGACCGGGCAGGCAAGGGCGGCGCGGGGGTGACGGTCGTGGAGTCCACCGGTCGGACCCACCGGCTGGTCTTCGGGCCGAGCCCACCGGCCGACGTCACCGCGATGGCGCTGGTGTGCGACCGGGCACGGTGCTCGGGCTACGACGACTACGTGCCCCCGGCCGTCTTCGTGCCCATGGCGCTGGGGGAGCCGGTGCCGATGCGGCTGACCCGGGAGGGTTCGGAGCTGACCGTGCGGGTGCGGGACGAGGTGATCGGACGGATCCCGGTGGCGGCGCCGCTGGCCGGGTTCAGCATCGACCTCGACGGCGAGGGGACGGAGTCCTGGCACATCACCGTCGACTCCGTCCGGGTCCGGGACTGACCCCGGCCCGACGGAGCGGTGGGCACCCGCTTCGGTGTCCACCGCCCCGGTGGTCGTGACCCGCCGTCAGCTGCGCAGCATGCCCCGCAGGACGTACTGCATGATCCCGCCGTTGCGGTAGTAGTCGGCCTCGCCGGGGGTGTCGATCCGGACCGTGGCCTCGAACTCGACCTTCTCGTCGCTCTGCTTCGTCGCCGTCACCCGCACGGTGCGCGGGGTGGAGCCGTCGTTGAGCGCGGTGACCCCGGAGATGTCGAAGGTCTCCGAGCCGTCCAGGCCCAGCGAGGACGCCGACTCGCCCTGCGGGAACTGCAGCGGCAGCACGCCCATCCCGATCAGGTTGGAGCGGTGGATGCGCTCGAAGGACTCCACGATCACGGCCTTCACCCCGAGCAGCGCGGTGCCCTTGGCCGCCCAGTCGCGCGAGGAGCCCGAGCCGTACTCCTTGCCGCCCAGCACCACCAGGGGCGTGCCCTGCGCAGCGTAGTTCTGCGCGGCGTCGTAGATGAACGCCTGCGGCGCGCCCTCCTGGGTGAAGTCGCGCGTGTAGCCCCCGGAGACGCCCTTCCCGCCGTTCTCCTGGCTGAGCAGTTGGTTGCGCAGCCGGATGTTGGCGAACGTGCCGCGGATCATCACCTCGTGGTTGCCGCGCCGCGACCCGTAGGAGTTGAAGTCCTTCTTCTCCACGCCGTGCTCGATCAGGTACTGCCCGGCCGGGGTGTCGGCCTTGATCGAGCCGGCGGGGGAGATGTGGTCGGTGGTGACCGAGTCGCCCAGCATGGCCAGCACCCGGGCCCCCGAGATGTCCACGACCGGCGACGGCTCGGGCTGCATGCCCTCGAAGTACGGGGGCTTGCGCACGTAGGTGGACTCGGGGTCCCACTCGAAGGTCCGCCCCTCCGGCGTGGGCAGTGACTTCCAGCGCTCGTCGCCGGCGAAGACGTCGGCGTAGTCCTTGGTGAACATCTCCTGGGTGATCGTGTTGTCGATCGTGGCCTGGACGTCGGCCGCGGAGGGCCACAGGTCGCGCAGGAAGACGTCGGCGCCGTCGGAGTCCTGGCCCAGCGGCTGGGTCTCGAAGTCGAAGTCCATCGTGCCGG
This sequence comes from Pseudonocardia humida, assembly GCF_023898865.1. Classification (GTDB taxonomy): domain Bacteria; phylum Actinomycetota; class Actinomycetes; order Mycobacteriales; family Pseudonocardiaceae; genus Pseudonocardia; species Pseudonocardia humida. The sequence continues at coordinate 31,435 of NZ_JAGSOV010000077.1, read as the reverse complement.
CCAGCGCGTAGGCGATCACCAGCGGCGGCGAGGCCAGGTAGTTCATCTTGATGTCGGGGTTGATGCGGCCCTCGAAGTTGCGGTTGCCCGACAGCACCGACACGACCGCCAGGTCGGCCTCGTTGACCGCGGCCGAGATCTCCTCGGGCAGCGGGCCGGAGTTGCCGATGCAGGTGGTGCAGCCGTAGCCGACCAGGTGGTAGCCCAGCTTCTCCAGGTAGGGCCAGAGCCCGGCCTTCTCGTAGTAGTCGGTGACGACCTGCGAGCCCGGCGCCATGGAGGTCTTGACCCACGGCTTGACGGCCAGGCCCTTGTCCACGGCGTTCTTGGCCAGCAGCGCGGCGCCCAGCATCACCGACGGGTTCGACGTGTTGGTGCAGGAGGTGATCGAGGCGATCACCACGGCGCCGTGGTCGAGGTCGAAGGTGGTGCCGTTGGCCATGGTCACCGACGTCGGCTTGCTGACCCGGCCGTGCGCGCCCGTCGCGGCCGAGACGGCCACCCGCGGCTTGCCGCCGTCGCCGTTGCCGTGCGCGGAGGGGCTGGCGGGGTCGCTGGCCGGGAAGCTCTCCTCGCCCGCCTCGTCGACCGACGAGCCGGAGGAGGCGGCGTCGTCCGGGTCGGTGGCGTCGGGGGTGCCGGCGTACTCGCCGATCACCGAGCGGAACGCCTCCTTGGACTCGGTGAGCGAGATGCGGTCCTGCGGGCGCTTGGGCCCGGCGATGGACGGCACGACGGTCGACAGGTCGAGCTCGACGGTCTCGGAGTAGACGGCCTCGCGGGTCGGGTCGTGCCAGAGGCCCTGCTCCTTGGCGTAGGCCTCGACCAGCGCGATCTGCTCCTTCGCGCGACCGGTGAGGGTCAGGTAGCGCAGCGTCTCCTCGTCGATCGGGAAGATCGCCGCGGTGGAGCCGAACTCCGGGCTCATGTTGCCGATGGTGGCCCGGTTGGCCAGCGGCACCGCGCCCACGCCCTCGCCGTAGAACTCGACGAACTTCCCGACCACGCCCTCGCGGCGCAGGATCTCGGTGATGGTCAGCACGACGTCGGTGGCGGTGGCCCCGGCGGGGATCTCCCCGCTCAGCTTGAAGCCCACGACCTTGGGGATCAGCATCGAGACCGGCTGGCCGAGCATCGCGGCCTCGGCCTCGATGCCGCCGACGCCCCAGCCCAGCACGCCCAGGCCGTTGACCATCGTGGTGTGCGAGTCGGTGCCGACGAGCGTGTCGGGGTAGGCCTGCCCGCCGCGGGTCATCACGACGCGGGCCAGGTGCTCGATGTTGACCTGGTGCACGATGCCGGTGCCCGGCGGGACGACCTTGAACTCGTCGAAGGCGCCCTGGCCCCAGCGCAGGAACTGGTAGCGCTCCCTGTTGCGGCTGTACTCGAACTCGACGTTGCGCTCGAACGCGTCCGGGGTGCCGAACACGTCGGTGATCACCGAGTGGTCGATGACCAGCTCGGCCGGGGCCAGCGGGTTGACCCGGGCCGGGTCGCCGCCCAGCTCGGTGACGGCCTCGCGCATGGTCGCCAGGTCGACCACGCACGGCACGCCGGTGAAGTCCTGCATGATCACCCGGGCCGGGGTGAACTGGATCTCGGTGTCGGGCTCGGCGGCCGGGTCCCAGCCGGCCAGCGCGCGCACGTGCTCGGCGGTGACGTTGGCGCCGTCCTCGGTGCGCAGGAGGTTCTCCAGCAGCACCTTCAGGCTGAACGGCAGCCGGTCGGCGCCGTCCACGGCGGAGATCCGGTAGATCTCGTGCTCGGCCCCGCCAGCCTGCAGGACGCCCTTGGCGCCGAAGCTGTCCGGGTTGGTGGCTGGGCTGGTCGTGGCCACTGTCGAGTCCTCCTGCGGTGGTGGGCGCCGGGTGGGTCTCCGTGCTGGTGCGTCGCGGATGGTCCGTCGCTGGTGATCGGCGTTCGACTTCCGCGGAGTCTGGCGCACCCCGTTCCGGCTGCGCCGCCGACCCCGCTACCCCAAACAGTACGCTTGTCCTGTTATTTCGTCGAACCGGGGTGCGACGCGCGAGGACCCCGCCCACCTGGGACGGGGTCCTCGTCGGTCGTGCGCCCTGCGCGCGGCTAGTTCGCCGAGTCCAGCAGGGCGGTGATGTCCTGGGGCTCGAGCACGCCCAGCGCGCTGCCGAACAGGCTGATCATGGTCTGGCCGGGGGAGAAGTAGTGCTTCCCGTCGACCTCGTTGGTCACGACCTGCACGTCGAAGAGGGCCTGGGCGATCCGCGGCGCCAGCCGCTCCAGCGTCGGGTCGCCCGCGTCGCCGATCGAGTCGAGCAGGTCGGCCGAGCACAGCCGCTGCGGCGCGCCGCCGTCCTCGGTGGCCACCAGGCAGTCGCCGTCGCGCTCGATGGTGCCGCGCGAGCCGTCGGCCTCGATCACGGCCCGCTTGAGCTGCACCGCGGTGTGGCCGCGGACGGTGGTCTCGGTGGTCTCCAGCTCCAGCAGCTTCGCCCCGCTCGGCTCACCGGCCCCGGCGCTCTCGATGATCACCTCACCGGCGTCGTGCATGACCTGCAGCTCGGCCGGGTCCATGAGCTCGATCAGCCGGCGCATGTCCTGGTCGAGGATCGCCTGCACGGTCTCCTGGACCGCGGCCTGGGCGCTGTCGGTGCCCACCGCGGGCACCGGCTGGGCCGGCCACTGCGCGCCGGACTCGCGAAGGCCGTAGTCGGCCGCGGTGTAGAAGAGGCTGACGTACCACTCGCCGCCGACCCGGACGCTGGCCAGGCGCAGCGGCTCGCCGGTCTGGGCGATGATGTCGCTGACGTTGACCGTGGTGGGTGCGTTGGTGGTGGGGACCATCCCGTTCGGGAACGCCCGCTGCGCGAACTCCTCGGTGAACGGCAGGTCGCCGAAGCCCTGCTGGGACACGATCTGCCCGCCGGTCACCTTGTTGATCACGAGGTCGTCGCGGACCTGCTCGGCCGCGGCCTCGTCGATCTGCAGGTCCTTGAACTCCACGGTGCCCAGGCCCAGCTCGGCGTTGGGCTTGAGGATGTTCAGCCGGACCAGCTCGTCGACCAGGACGTCGCCGGCGTCGGCGGCGAGCTGGGCCTCGCCGGGGTGCAGCCGGCTGGCCGCGTCGATGAGGTTCTGCGAGTTCAGGTCCTGGGCCAGCAGCTGGACCGCGGCGGCCGGGGTGTCGGCGCCCCCGCGCCCGCTGAGCCAGGTCACCACGCCGAAGGCGCCGCCGGCCAGCGCGAGCACGGCCACGATCGCGATGACGATCGGACCGCGCCGCCGCGGCGGGGCGCTGTAGCCGGGGGGCGGGGGCTGTGCGCCGCCCCATCCGGGCGGCGGCCCGCCGGGCAGGGTCGCCGTCGGCTGGCCCGCGTAGCCCTGCTGGCCCGGGTAGGGCTGGCCGTAGCCGGGCTGCTGGCCGTACCCGGGCTGTTGCCCGTAGCCGGGCTGCTGCCCGTACCCCGGCTGTTGCCCGTAGCCGGGCTGCTGCTGCGGGTAGCCCTGGCCGTAGCCGCCGCCCTGGTAGGGCGGGGGCACCTGCTGACCGTGTCCCGGACCCCCTGTCCGGGCCACCCGTCCGGCGGTCCGCCTCGCCCGTTGTCACTCACCGCTGTGCTCCTCGTCGTCGCGTCCCCCGATCGGGGCCCGGCAGTGATGCTGTCGGTCCACGGCCCCGGAATGCACCGTGTAACTACGGAATCGTCGTCAGATCGCCACCAGAACTAACCCGATCGGAGCACGTCGTGCATCCGTTCTGGTGTGCCTCCCCGGACGCGCCCGGTCCGAATGGCAGCATCCGCCGCGCTCGTGACGGTCAGTGGCCCGGCCGATCGGTCGGTGGGATGGGAGAAGGCGGATGCGGCGTGCGGTGGTCGCGCTCCTGGTCCTGATCGCCCTGCTCAGCGGGGTCGGTACCGCCGTGGCGCAGCCGACGCCACCGCCCAACCCCGGCGACGACGAGCTGGAGCGCAGCGCGCAGGAGGTCACCCGCCGTGCCGGCGAGGTCGGTCGGCTGACCTCGGAGCTGGCCGACCTGGACATCCGCACCGACGACCTGGCCGCCGAGCTGGCCCTGAGCCGGGAGAGTGCGGAGGCGGCGCTGGAGTTGCTCAACGCCGCGCAGGAGGCCGCGGCCGAGGCCGGTCGGCAGGCCGACGCGGCGCGGATCGCGACCCAGGCGGCGTCGGCGGCCATCGAGTCGGCCCGCGACCGCCTCGACGAGTTCGTGGTGGCCACCTACCAGCAGGGCCTCGACAACGGCCCGCTCGGCCTGCTGACCGCGGCCACCGGCCCGGAGGACCTGGTCGCGCGGGCCGAGTTCAACGACGCGATCGCCCGCTCCCAGCTGGCCGCGCAGGACGGCCTGGAGCGCGCCCGGGTGGAGAAGGCCAACGCCGACGCGGGCGCCCGGGCGGCCCTGCAGGCGGCGCGGGACCGCGAGGCCGAGGCGGCGCAGGCGGAGGCCGACGCCGAGGCCGCGTTCGCCGCCGCGGATCAGGCCGCCCGCGAGCACGCCGCGCGGTTGGCCGAGCTGGACGCCCGGCGCGTCGAGCTGCAGCGCCGCCTGGACGCCGCGGAGGCGGGCGACGCCGGGTTGCGCGCCCAGCGCACCCGCTACAACGAGTGGCGGGCGCGGGTGGCGGCCGAGCAGGCCGCGGCCGACCGGGCCGCCCGTGAGGAGGCCAACAGCCGGGTGCTCGCCCTGGGCGACGGACCGCCGGTGCGCGGCAGCGCCGCCGTGCGCCGGGTCATCGACCGGGCGATGTCGCAGCTGGGCGTGCAGTACGTGTGGGGCGGGGGCAACGGCCGGGGCCCGAGCACCGGCATCCCGGACCGGTTCGGCTCCCCGCTCAACCGCATCGGCTTCGACTGCTCGGGGCTGATGCTCTACGCGTTCAACGGCGCCGGGGTGCGCCTGCCCCGGGTGAGCCGCAACCAGTACAACGCGGGCCGCAAGGTCCCGATCTCCGACCTGCGACCCGGTGACATGGTCTTCTACAAGCGCGGCGGCGCCCCGATCCACCACGTGGCCATGTACGTCGGCGACGGAAAGATGATCGAGGCCCCCTACACCGGGGCGTCCGTGCGTGTGACCAAGCTGCGCACCCGCGGCCTGCTCCCGATGGCCACCCGCGTCCTCTGACCGTCCCGGCCCACCCCGTCGAGAACGACCCTGGCGTCATTTCGGACCGGTCCAAACGACGACGAGTTCGTTCTCGACGGGTCCCCCATTGTGTCAACGATCGATTGACGCCATCGTTCGGTCAGCCAAAGGCTGACCGAACCGAACCGCCCGGACCGGGGGACTCACCGGCGCCTCACGGCCGGCGCGGTGGGATGGGGCGGTGAACGTGCAGGAGTCGGCATCGAACCCGCCGCAGCACAACCCGGCCCACGACGCGGACCGGCTGGAGCGCGTGGTGTTCGAGATCAAGCGGGTGATCGTCGGCCAGGACCGGTTGGTCGAGCGGATGCTCGTCGGGCTGCTGGCCAAGGGGCACCTGCTGCTCGAGGGCGTGCCCGGCGTGGCCAAGACGCTGGCCGTGGAGACGGTGGCCAAGGTCGTCGGCGGCAGCTTCGCCCGCCTGCAGTTCACCCCCGACCTGGTCCCCGCCGACATCCTGGGCACCCGGATCTACCGGCAGGGCCGCGAGGAGTTCGACGTCGAGCTGGGCCCGATCGTGGCCAACTTCGTGCTCGCCGACGAGATCAACCGGGCGCCGGCGAAGGTGCAGTCGGCGATGCTCGAGGTGATGGCCGAGCGGCACCTGTCGATCGGCGGGCGCACCTATCCGATGCCCGACCCGTTCCTGGTGCTGGCCACCCAGAACCCCATCGAGAACGAGGGCGTCTACCCGCTGCCCGAGGCCCAGCGCGACCGCTTCCTGTTCAAGATCGTGGTCGAGTACCCGGGTCTCGAGGAGGAGCGCGAGATCGTGTACCGGATGGGGTCGGAGCCGCCGGTGGCCCAGCAGGTGATCGATCCCGAGGAGCTGCGCAGGTTGCAGCGCTCGGCGTCCTCGGTGTTCGTGCACCACGCCCTGGTCGACTACGTGGTGCGGCTGGTGGTGGCCACGCGCACCCCCGCGGAGCACGGCCTGTCCGACATCGCCGGGTGGGTGGCCTACGGGGCCTCGCCGCGCGCGACGCTCGGGATCGTCGCGGCGTCGCGCTCGCTGGCGCTGGTCCGCGGGCGCGACTACGTGCTGCCCCAGGACATCCTCGACGTCGCCCCGGACGTGCTGCGCCACCGGCTGGTGCTGTCCTACGACGCGGTGGCCGACCAGGTGCCGATGGACCACATCATCTCGCGGGTGCTGGCCACGGTGCCGCTGCCGCAGGTCACCGCCCGCCCGACCGGGGCGTCGGGAGCGAGCCCGTCGCAGTACTCGCCGGCGTGAGCGCGGCACCGGCCCCGGACGCCCGGTCCGCGCCGGTGGCGGTCGGGCGCAGGCGCGGTGCGGCGCCGCCGTCGCTGCGCGGAGCGGAGATCGAGACGGCGCTGCGCACCCTGGAGCTGACGGTCCGCGGCCGGCTCGACGGGCTGCTGCAGGGCAACCACCTTGGCCTCGTGCCGGGGCCGGGCAGCGAGCCCGGGGAGGCGCGCCCGTACCAGGCGGGCGACGACGTGCGCCGGATGGACTGGGCGGTGACCGCGCGCACGACCGAGGCGCACGTGCGGGAGACGGTGGCCGACCGCGAGCTGGAGACGTGGGTGGTGCTGGACCTGTCGCCGAGCCTGGACTTCGGCACGGCGGGCTGCGAGAAGCGCGACCTGGCGGTGGCCGCGCTGGCCGCGGTGGCCCACCTGACCCGCGGCGGGGGCAACCGGATCGGCGCGGTCGTGGCGACCGGTGCGCACACGGTGCGGATCCCGGCCCGCGGTGGCGTGGCGCACGCGCGGGGGCTGCTGCGCCGGGTGGTGGAGACGCCGCGGGCGCCCACCGGCAACCGCGGCGACCTGGCCGCGGCGATCGAGAAGCTGCGCCGCCCGCCGCGGCGGCGGGGGCTGGCCGTGGTGATCTCGGACTTCCTCGGCGAGCCGGACTGGGAGCGCCCGCTGCGGGCGCTGTCGGCGCGCCACGAGCTGCTGGCCGTGGAGGTGCTCGACCCGCGGGAGCTGGAGCTGCCGGAGGTGGGCACGGTGGTGCTGGCCGATCCGGAGACCGGGCGCCAGCGCGAGGTGGTCACCACGCCGCTGCTGTGCCGGGAGTTCGCGGCGGCCGCGGCCGAGCACCGCGAACGGGTCGCCGCGACGCTGCGCCGCTGCGGGGCGGCGCAGCTGACCCTGCGCACCGACTCCGACTGGGTGGCCGACATCGTGCGGTTCGCGCTGGCCCGCAAGCGCGCCTGGTCGGGGGGAGGGCGGTAGGGGTGGTGTTCGCGCAGCCGTGGTGGCTGGTGCTGCTCGTGGTGGTGGCCGCGCTCGTCGTGGGCTACGTGGTGCTGCTGCGCAGGCGCCGCCGCGACGTCATCCGGTTCACCAACCTGGAGCTGCTGGACAAGGTCGCGCCGAACCGGCCCGGCTGGTGGCGGCACCTGCCCGCGGTCGGGTTGATCGCCGCGCTGGCGGTGCTGACGGTGGCGCTGGCCGGGCCGATGGCCGAGGCGAGGGTGCCGCGCAACCGGGCGACCGTGATGCTGGTGATCGACGTGTCGCTGTCGATGCAGGCCACCGACGTCGAGCCGAGCCGGTTGGCCGCCGCGCAGGCCGCGGCCAAGGCGTTCGCCGACCAGCTGACCCCGGGGATCAACCTGGGGCTGGTGTCGTTCGCGGGCACCGCTGCGGTGCTGGTGTCGCCGACGGCCGACCGGGAGCCGGTGAAGCGGGCGGTCGACGGGTTGAAGCTGTCGGAGTCCACGGCGACCGGGGAGGCGGTGTTCGCCGCGATCCAGTCGGTGGAGACGTTCTCGCAGGCCATCGCGGGCACCGAGGACGGTCCCCCGCCGGCGCGGATCGTGCTGATGAGCGACGGCAAGCAGACCGTCCCGGGTGGGGTGACCCCGGAGGAGGAGCCGCGGGGGTCGTTCACGGCGGCGCGGCGGGCCGAGGAGGTCGGGATCCCGGTCTCCACGATCTCGTTCGGCACCGAGTACGGCTCGATCGAGATCAACCCGGGCGAGCGCACCCCGGTGGCGGTGGACGACGCGTCGATGCAGCGGATCGCCGAGCTGTCGGGCGGGCAGTTCTTCACCGCGGCCACCGAGGAGGAGCTGCGCCAGGTCTACGCGGAGCTGGGCGAGCAGATCGGTTACGAGACCCGGCGGGTCGACGTGAGCAGGCCGTGGCTGGCCGGTGGGGCGATGCTGCTGGTGGTGGGGATCGGCGCGGGGTTGGCGCTGGGGCGGCGGTTGCCCTAGCGCGTCGGCGGAGTCCGGCTCGGCTGCGCGGTGCCCGGGCGGTGGGCCCGGGGTGGAGGTCATAGGGTGGGCGCGTGGGACGCAGCGTGCTGGTGACCGGTGGCAACCGCGGTATCGGGCTCGCGATCGCGACGGCGTTCGCGGCGCAGGGCGACCAGGTGGCGGTGACGCACCGCTCCCCGGTGGACGACCTGCCCGGCGAGCTGCTGCCGGTGCAGTGCGACGTCACCGACTCGGCCGCGGTGGACGCGGCGTTCGGCACGGTCGAGGAGAAGCACGGTCCGGTGCAGGTGCTGGTGTCCAACGCCGGCATCACCGACGACGGGCTGCTCATGCGGATGAGCGAGGAGTCGTTCACCTCGGTGGTGGACACCAACCTGACCGCGGCCTACCGGGTGGCCAAGCGGGCCTCGCGCGGCATGCTCAAGGCCAGGGGCGGGCGGATGGTGTTCGTGTCCTCCGTGGTCGGGCTGCTCGGCTCGGCGGGCCAGGTGAACTACGCCTCGGCGAAGGCCGGGCTGGTCGGGTTGGCCCGGTCGGTGGCCAGGGAGCTGGGGTCGCGGGGCATCACCGCGAACGTGGTGGCGCCCGGGTTCGTCGACACCGACATGACGCGCAAGCTCAGCGAGGCCCGCCGCACCGAGATCCTCGGCCAGGTGCCGCTGGGCCGCTACGCCAGCCCGGAGGAGATCGCGGCCGCGGTCACCTGGCTCGCCTCCGACGGCGCCGGGTACATCACCGGGGCGGTCATCCCGGTCGACGGCGGCCTCGGCATGGGGCACTGAGGCACGGGGCACCGGCTCCCGCTCTCCCACACCTTCCCCGGACACGAAAGGCCATCCATGGGACTGCTCGACGGCAAGCGCCTGCTCATCACCGGCGTGATCACCGACGCCTCGCTGGGCTTCCACGCCGCGAAGATCGCCCAGGAGCAGGGCGCGCAGGTCGTGCTCACCGGGTACGGCCGGATGCGGCTGGTGGAGCGGATCGCGCAGCGGCTGCCCGAGCCGGCGCCGGTCGTCGAGCTGGACGTGACCTCGCAGGAGCAGCTCGACAGCCTGGTCGAGCGGGTCAGCCCGCACCTGGGCGAGGACCCGAAGCTCGACGGCGTGCTGCACTCGATCGCCGGGGCGCCGCCCTCGTGCCTGGGTGAGGGGGCGTTCCTGGGCGCGCCGTGGGACGACGTGGCGGTGGCCCTGCACATCGGCGCCTACTCCTACAAGGCGCTGGCCGTCGCGCTGCTGCCGCTGCTGGGTCCGGGCAGCTCGGTCGTCGGGATGGACTTCGACAACCGGCAGGCCTGGCCGGCCTACGACTGGATGGGCGTGGCGAAGTCGTCGCTGGAGTCGGTGAACCGCTACCTGGCCCGCGACCTGGGTCCCCAGGGCATCCGGGTCAACCTGGTGGCGGCCGGCCCGGTGCGCACGATGGCGGCCAAGTCGATCCCGGGGTTCGCGAAGTTCGAGGACGTGTGGGACGAGCGCTCGCCGCTGGGTTGGGACGTCAACGACCCGGTGCCGGTGGCGAAGACGGTGTGCGCGCTGCTGTCGGACTGGTTGCCGGCGACCACCGGTTCGATGGTGTGGGCCGACGGCGGTTTCCACGCCGTGGGTGTCTAATCGGGGCGTGGAGCACTCCTCGTTCGACGCGCTGCTCGTCCTGTCCTTCGGTGGCCCGGAGGCCCCCGACGAGGTCCGCCCGTTCCTGGAGAACGTGGTCCGCGGCCGCGGGGTGCCCCCGCAGCGGTTGGACGCGGTGGAGGAGCACTACCAGCACTTCGGCGGGGTCAGCCCGATCAACGCCCGCAACCGCGAGCTGATCGCGGCGGTCGGTGAGCGCGTCGACCTGCCGATCTACTTCGGCAACCGCAACTGGCACCCGATGGTCGAGGCGACCGTCGAGGAGATGGCCCGCGACGGGGTGCGCCGGGCGCTGGTCTTCTCGACCAGCGCCTACGGCGGTTACTCGGCGTGCCGGCAGTACCACGAGGACATCGCCCGCGCCCGCAAGGCCGTCGGCGACGGGGCGCCGCGGCTGGTGAAGCTGCGCCACTTCTTCGACCACCCGCTGTTCGTGCGGGCCAACGCCGATGCGGTGCGCGCGGCGATGGCCGGGCTGCCCGCGCAGCCGCGGTTGGTGTTCACCGCGCACTCGGTGCCCGAGGCCGCCGACGCCACCGGCGGGCCGCCCGCGGAGGGTGGGCACCTCTACTCGAGGCAGGTGCGCGAGGCGGCCCAGCTGGTGGCCGTCGAGCTCGGGGAGAGCGACTTCGACGTCGTGTGGCAGTCGCGCTCGGGTCCGCCGCAGGTGCCGTGGCTGGCTCCGGACATCGTCGACCACCTCGAGGACCTGCACGCTCGTGGGGTGGGCGCGGTGGTGGTCTCGCCGATCGGGTTCGTCTCCGACCACCTCGAGGTGATCTGGGACCTCGACACCGAGGCCGCGGAGAAGGCCGCCGAGCTCGGCATGGGTTTCGCCCGCGCGGCCACGGCCGGGGCCGACCCGCGGTTCGCCGACCTGGTCGCGGAGCTGATCGCCGAGCACATGCACGGGTTCGCGCCGCTGCGGCTCGGTGAGGTGCCCGGGTTCGGGTGCACCGCCGACGGTGCCTTCTGCGCGGTCGACTGCTGCACCCCGCCCCGCAGGCCCACCCGGCCCGAGTAGGCGCGCTACCGCGGTGGGGCGGGATCGGTGAGGGCGTCGGCGACGAGGTCGGCGGCCGTGCTGGTGCGGCTGCGGCGGGCCCGGTCGTAGTGCTGGGTGGTGGCGATGGACGCGTGCCCGACGTCGGCCTGCACGTGCTGGATGGGGGCGCCGCGCTCCAGGGCGATGGTGACGTAGGCGTGGCGCAGCGCGTGCGGGTGCACCCGGTCGGCCACGCCGTCGAGGGCGGGCCCGGCGGCGGTCGCGATGCGACGCAGCAGGGAGTACAGGTCGGCGCGGGCGCAGCGGCCGCCGGTGCGGGTGGCGATCATCGGTGAGCGCGGGCCCGCGGCGCGGCCGCGGGGCACCGGGACGGCGTCGCCGCCGAGGTGGTCGCGCTCGGTCAGGTAGGCGCGCAGCGCCCGGCGGACCGGTTCGGTCAGGTAGACCTCGCGGTGCAGCCCGCCCTTGCCCAGCACGCGCAGCACCTCCTCGCCGCCGCTGCGGTAGAGGTCGGCCCGGTCGAGCCCGACGACCTCGGAGATCCGCAGGCCCAGGGTGAGCAGCGCGACGACGGCGACGGCGCGGTGGCGGTAGAGCGCCGCGTGGCCGCCGCGCCCGTGGTCGAGCCCGGCCGCGGCGTCCAGCAGGGCCCGCAGGTGCTCGGCGGTGAGCCGGACGGTGGGCGAGGCGTCGCGGGCGCCGGTGGACAGCCCGAGCCGGGAGCGGTTGACCGCCGCGGGGTTGGCCGCGACCACCCCGACCTCGACCAGGTGGCCGTAGAGGGCGGCGACGGTGGAGAGCATCCGCTGGCGGGTCCGGCGCCGGGCCCCGGCGGCGTCCAGGGCGTGCAGCCAGCCCGTGACGTGGGCGGTGGTCGCGGCGCGCGGGTCGAGGGCGTGGCGGGCGCACCAGCGCAGCCAGGCCAGGTCGTGCAGCGGGCCGGGGGCGGCGGCCGGGGGGCGGGCTCGACCGGGCGTCGGCGCGCGCGGCGGGTCGACCCACTCGACGGGCAGCCCGAGCGCGTAGGCGTAGGTCCGCCGGGTGCCGGGGTTGGCGTACTGGGACAGCCAGTCGAGCAGCTGCGCGCGCAGCGCCTCGGGGTCGTCGACGCCGGGCCAGGCTGCCCCGGCGTCGGGCCGGGCATCGGGAACGGCCGGGACGGCGGGTGGTGCGGCGAGGGCCTCCAGGACGGCGAGCCGATCGCCCGCATCGCTCACCCCGGGCCCCCTCCGCCGTCCGCACCCACCACATCGGACTCTACCGGGACGGCGCCCTCGTTCGGGCCCGCCGCACGTTCACCTGGCCGGACGTGTGTCGCTGGTTCCGGGCGGCGCGCGTCGTCCCTAGGGTTCGCCGGGATCAGCGCCTCAGGAGGATCGATGCTCAGCCGCGCACCACTGTTCGGTGGCAAGAACCGCGTGACCTTCAGTCTGCCCGCCCGCGAGCCGGCGGGGGTGGTGAGCGTGGTGGGCGACTTCAACTCGTGGGAGCCCGGGCGCCACGAGCTGGTGCGCCGCCGCAACGGGACGCGCAGCGTGTCGGTGGTCCTCCCGCCCGGTGAGCACCGCTTCCGCTACCTCGCCTCCGACGGCGTGTGGCTCGACGACGAGACCGCGGACGAGGTGGGCCCGGACGGGAGCTGGGTGCGGGTGCAGGCGCGCCCCCGCGCCACCGACTAGGGACCCGGCCTCGGCCCTCAGGCCGCGGCCGAGACCGCGTGCACGCGGGGGACGACCTCGGTGCCGAGCAGCTCGATGCTCCGCAGCATCGTCGGGTGGGACATGATGCTGCTGGTCATCTGCACGGTGAACCGGGAGACGCCGCCCAGCGCGGTGGAGATGTCGGCGATCTTCGCGGCCACGGTCTGCGGGCTGCCGATGACGAAGGGGCCGCCGGGTCCGCGCTGGGCGTCGTAGCCGGCACGGGTCACCGGGGCGAAGCCGCGCTCGGCGCCGACGCGGGTGAACAGCTCCGCGTGCCCGGGGTAGAAGTCGTCGGCGGCCCGCTGGTCGGTCTCGCCGACGAAGCCCACGGCGTGCACCCCGACGGCGAGCTTCTCGGCGGGGTGCCCGGCCCGGCGTCCGGCCTCGCGGTACAGGTCGACCAGCGGCCGGAAGCGGCGCGGGTCGCCGCCGATGATCGCCACCATCAGCGGCAGCCCGAGCACCCCGGCCCGGACGAACGACGCCGGGGTGCCGCCCACGCCCACCCAGATGGGCAGCTCCCGCTGCACCGGGCGCGGGAACACCCCCTGCCCGGTCAGGGGGGCGCGGTGGCGGCCCGACCAGTGCGGGTGGGCGTCCTCGCGCAGGTGCAGCAGCAGCTCCAGCTTCTCCTCGAACAGCTCGTCGTAGTCGGCGAGGTCCAGGCCGAACAGCCCGAACGCCTCGGTGAACGAGCCCCGCCCGACCACCAGCTCGGCGCGGCCGCCGGAGATGAGGTCGAGCGTCGCGTAGCTCTCGAAGACGCGCACGGGGTCGTCGGCGCTGAGCACCGTGACCGCGCTGCGCAGCCGGATCCGCTCGGTCAGCGCCGCGGCGGCGGCGAGCACCGTGACGGGTGCGGAGTCCAGGAAGCCCTCCCGGTGGTGCTCGCCGATGCCGAAGGTGTGCACGCCGGCCCGGTCGGCCTGCACGACCTCGGCCAGCACGTGCTGCATCTGCTCGGCGGGCGGGACGGCCCGCCCGTCGGCGGGGTCGGTCACGGCGGCGACGAAGTTGTCGATGCCGATCTCCATGCCGGTCCGGGTGCCGGGTGTCGTGCCGGTCATCGCGGGCTCCTTCGGGGGTGGTCGGGTGGTGGTCAGGCCCGCAGGCCCATGGCGGCGGCGAGCCGCAGCGGTGCGGCGGCCTCGCCGTGGCGGCTCAGGCGCTGCAGGGTGCGCCCGAGCAGGAGGTGGGCGTAGGCGTTGGCGGGGTCGGCGTCCAGCACGGCGCGGGTCTCGGTCTCGGCGCGCCCGAGCTGGGCGGAGTGGTAGTAGGCGCGGGCCAGCAGCAGGCGCACGGCGAGGTCGTCGGGCACCTCGGTGGCGAGCTCGGCCAGCAGGGTGGCCGCGGCGTGGAAGTCCTTGGTGTCGAACAGGCCGTGGGCCTGGGCGAACCGGGCCGCGACCGGCAGTCGGAGCATGCTCATCTGGCGTCTCCCGGGCCACTTACTTCAAGGTTCAACATCTCTGGCGCTCGGTGAGCGCTCCCGGGGCGCGTGGTATTCCCCCACCTGTCCTGCCTCGCTCCGCGAGGCGCCTACCTGCGGCGCAGCCCGCTCACGAGGAGGGCGAGCAGGCGCTCGGCGCGGGCCGAGCGCTGCGGGGAGTCCTGGGCGGCCCAGGCGATGGCGCCGACGAGCTTGAGCACGTCGGCGTCGTCGGCGTCGTCGGTGATCGCCCCCGATCGGCGCGCCCGCTCCAGCAGCGCCGCCCCCGTCTCGATCCGGCCACGATCGTCGTCGAGCAGGAGGGAGTCACTCCCGCCTCACCTCAACGGCCTGAGTCGCGCCCCTGGTAGCTCAGGGTGCGCCTTCCTGGTCGGGGTCGCTGTAGTACTCGCCGAAATCGGGCGGATATGCCCTGAACGGCAGCGATGTGCTTCTTGGCCCGCGAGTTGGGCTACGGGTTCTTGTGCCAGGGAGCGTCTGGGTCGGCGAGGGTGTCGAGCAGGAGTTGGCACCAACGGCAGTCCTTCACGACCTACTCCGGGGGCGACCCGGCGGAGTGCTTCACCGAGTCGGCCTTGTTCGCAGGCCGGGATCGAGTTCATATGTCCGTTGCCGCTGAAGGTCGTCCCTGTCCGCCCGACATCGGAGCAGTGCGGCCAGACAGACTTCAGCGGCAACGGACGCATGAGGCCTGTGTCGGTGGAACCTGGTCGCGCGCGAGATCGGTTGATCGGTTGCGGTGGCGTTCACGGGGTCGCGGTTGCTGAAGGCTTTGGGGCGGTTGGTTTGGTGAACCACCCGGCGTAGGTGAGCAGCAGGCCCGTCACGGCCAGCATGCCGAAGAAGATGCGGGCCAGGATCACTCCGGTCGGCGAGAGCATGGTGGCTTCGGCGCCCGACGCGACCGTCGCGGGGGCGACGATCAAGAGAAATCCCCGCAGGGCGACGAACCAACCGAACAGTGACACGGTGACCGCGAGTGGTCCGCGCCAACTGCGGTGGCCGCCGATGATGACCAGCCCGGCACCGAGCATGAGGGCGCCGAGCAGCAACACCAGGATGGGCTGGGCGAACAGGTCGTCGACGATGTCCAGCCCTTCGGGCAGGCGGATCGCGTAGATGGTGGTGAAGGTCGCGACATAGGGGCCGATGACGCGGGCGAAGGCCCGAGTGCGCTCCTGCGCTTCGACGGTGGCGGTTGACACGGTGCTCCTTGCCTTCGGGTGCGCGGGGTTACTGGCTGCCCTCGACGGGTTGTCGCCGATCTGCGTCGGGCCGGTAGCCGATCTGGTGAAGCACGGCGCGCAGGAACCGCTCGACCTCACCGGCCGTGCTGGTGTCCGGCCGGACGGCCAGGTGTTGCCAAACCGCACCGGTGAGCACGTCCAGCAGGATGTCCGGGTCGCTGTCGACGGGCAGTCGTCCGCGGTCGCGGGCGCGTTCGAGCACGTCCCGGCGGGCTTGGTCGCGGTGCCTGCCGAACTGGTCGTGGTAGGCGCGGGCGAGTTCCGGGTTGTCCTCGATCGCCCCGTAGAGGCGGCGCAGGAGGCGGCGTTGTCGTGGGTCGGTGAGGACGAGAACCCACCCGGCCACCAACTGCTCGACGTCGCGGATCTCCGGGCTCTGCGGAGGATTGCCGTAGGCCGCCTCGACCGTGGCGATCAGGAGCCGGGTCTTGTCCGGGAACCGCCGGTAGACGGTGGCCCGGGTGACCCCGGCCCGCCGGGCGACCTGCTCGATGCTGGTCGCCTCCGCGCCACGCTCGATCAACAGCTCCAGCGCGGCGCCCAGGATCGCCGCATCGGCTTCCTTGCTCCGCGGCCGGCCAGGAGCACGGTCATCGGTCCCCATGCCCACTACAATACAGTGCAGATCTGTATCGAAACAAGCGGCGACCGGTGTGAACCGCAGCGTGCATCGGCATCCACTGCGGCGGGCCGCCAAGCAGGCCGGCCGCCGTCCGGTACACGGCCCGGGTCGGACTTGGAGGTGCGGGCGAGTTCTGCCGACGCGATGGCGTCGAAGCGCGGGCCCGGCCGGAGCACGTGTACCCCCGCAGCCGCTCCAGCTCCTCCTCGGCGAACACCTGAGTCGCCACCGCGACTCCTCCGCCCAGCGCGCGGCGACGATCCGCGCGCCTGGTCTCCGGCCGTCGACCAACGAAACATCCGTTTCGTTGGTCGGAAGTTCAGTTCGCTCAACTGGAACCGGTTAATTGGTTCGCTAACTGCGAACTGCTAGGGTCCGCCACATGATCGACGACGCCGTGCGCTGCGGGTACAGCCGATGCCGCGCCGAGCTCCCCGCCCCGGGCCCGCAGGGCGGGCGCCGCCGCACGTTCTGCCGCGACACCCGTTGGCCGGGCGGGCGGACCTGCGCCCAGATGGCCCGCGCCGAGCGCGACGCCCTCGACGCCCTCGGCCTGGACTCCGGGCGCTCCGCGTTCGGCCTGGACGCCGACCGGCTCCGCGAGCACCTCGACGCGGTCCGCGAGCCGGTGACGGTGCTGGCCGCGGCGCTGGAGCAGGTGACGGCCCGGCTGGCCGAGATCGAGTCGCAGGCGCTGGTCGCGGTGGAGACCGCGAACCGGGCGGCCGCGCAGGCCCAGGCCGAGCAGGCCGCGGCGATGGAGGCCGCGGAGCAGGCCACCGCGAAGGCCGTGGCCGCGGCCCGGGCGGCCGACGCGCGGGCCGAGCGCGCGGAGCGGGAGCGGACGCAGGCGGTGGACCGGGCCACGGCGGCGGCCCGCCAGGCGATGGAGGCCACCGAGGCGTTGGGGGCGGCGCGCCAGCAGGCCGAGCAGGCCGTCGCCGACCGCGACGCCGAGCGCACCCGCGCCCGGGAGGTCCTCGCCCGCGCCGACGCCGCCACGGCCGCGGCGACCGCGGCGGCCCAGGAGGCGCTCGTGCGGGCGGGGGAGGCGGTGGTCGAGCGCGACGCCACCGTACGACGCGCCGGTGAACTGGCCGCGGAGCGCGACGGCGCCCGCACCGAGCTCGTCGCCGCCCGCGCCGACGCCGCGGCTGTGCGCGGCGAGCGCGACGAGGCCAGGGCCCGGGCCGAGCGCGCGGAGGTGGCGCTGGGCGAGCTGCGGGCCGAGCGGGAGACCGCGGGCCGGGAGCTGGGTGCGGCCCGCGACCGCGTCGAGTCGCAGGCCCAGCTGCTCCGCCGCGCCGAGGCCGACCTCGACCGCGCGCGGACCGAGCTCGCCGAGGCCCGCGCCGCGCAGGACACCGCCGGGGGTGGGGCGGTGATCGGCCTCGACGAGCTCCGCGCCCTGATCACCGCCGCGGTCGGGGGCACCCCGGGGCCGGTGCGCGACTGAGCGCCCCCGCGCCGACTCCACGCGGCCGGGCGGCGCGGGGGCCGCTACGGTCCCGGCGTGGAGCTACTGATCTGCGAGGAGATGCTGCTGCTCGCGCTGGACGGGGAGAAGGGCGGCACGACCTGGTTGTCCGGCTGGACCGCGCTCACCGGCGGCGTGCTCGTCGACGCCATCGCCGCCGGCGCCGTGACGGTCGAGGACGAGACCCTGCGCCCGGGCGAGGAGCCCGCCCACCCGCTGCTGCGCCGGGTGCGCGAGGCCGTGGCCGCCGAGGGGCAGCCGCGCACGGTGGGCGACTGGGTGCAGCGCCTGCCGATCGTGCTCGACCCGCTGGTGGAGGCGGTGGCCGCGCGGCTGGTCGAGGACGGCGTGCTCGGCGAGGAGCACGGCACGATCCTGGGCCTGATCCCCACCACCCGCTTCCCCGAGGTCGACCCCACCGCGGAGCAGGTGCTGCGCACCCGGCTGCGCTCGGTCCTGGTGCAGGGCGCCGAGCCGAGCCCGCACGACCTGCTGCTGATCGCGCTCGTCGAGCCGGCCGGGCTGCTGGCCACCGCCACCGGTGAGGACGAGCGGGCGGTGCGCCGCGCGGCCCGCAAGCGCGGCGCGGAGCTGGCCGAGCGGGCCACGACCGACCCCGACGGCGGTGCGGCGGTGGCCGCGGTGAGCTCGGTGACCAGCGGCGCGGCCCTCGCGGCGATGATGGGCGCGGTGGTCGCCACGACGGCGGCGCACACCTCCACGACCACGACGTCGACGTCGACGTCGACGTCGACGTCGCCCACCGAGGACTGACCCGGGCGGGACGCGGTCAGACCAGCGGGCTGGCCACCAGCACGCGGACCGCCTCGGCCACCGCGGCGCGGCGGGCCACCCGCACCGCGGTCTCGATCGGGCGCAGCGCGGCGCGGCGAGCGCTGGCCGCCGAGGCCGACAGCGCCCCGCCGGGCTCGTCGACCGCGGCCGCGCCGAGGATCGCCTCGACCTCGTCGGCGTGCTGGAGCACCCGCAGGGACTGCGCCGGCATGCCGACCGGCCACAGCGACGCCGGCCGGGCGCGCAGCGCGGCGGCGATCTCCTCGCGCACGCCGGGCCGGTGGCGTGCCACCCCCAGCGAGGTCAGGATCGACGCCGAGCGGCGCACCTCCTCGCGCAGGTCGCGCTCGGTCTGGGCCAGCGGCACGAACTCCGGGGGCGGTCCGTGCTCGGGCAGCGGGTGGACCGTCCAGCGGATCACGCCCTCGGCGATGCGGGTCGGCACCAGGCCCAGCCCGGCCTCGCCGAACACCACGCCCTCGCCCACCGCGGTGGCGTGGCGGCTGAACGGGCCAGGGCCGGGCAGCCCGCGCACGTCGCCCGGGGCGGGCAGCACCAGCCGACCGGGCGAGCGCGGGGTGGTCCGGCGCAGCGCGGCGAGCAGGAACGCCACCGACGACACCGGGGTACCGGGCGCGGACAGACCGGTGGCGCTCGCCGTCGCCGGGTCGGCGGCCTGGACGTCGTGCGCCTCCGCCCAGGGGCTCAACGCGTCCAGGACGTCGTCCGGGGCGACGGCGCCGGCGAGCCACGCGGACGCCCAGACGGTGAAGGTCGCGGAAGGGCAGGCCACGTGGCCAGGCTAACCAGTGCCGGCCCCGCACGGCAGGGCCACCGAGCCGATGTCGTCGGGTACTCCGTGTAGACCCGGGTCGGGGCGCCCACCGGTCGTCGGGCGGGGGCCGAGCGGTCGCCCGGGTCGCCGGAGGGCGGCGTGTCGGAGCCGGCGCGGGTGAGCGCGCGCGGTAGAAACCCGGGCATGGCACCGGCCGAGTTCGCCGACTACCGCGGCGTGTTCCGCGCCGACGGCACCCGCAACCGGGTGCGCCGCCGGGTGCCCGAGGTCCCCGCCGAGGTCGGGCTGGTGGTGGAGGACCCGGGCAGCGGCTTCTGCGGCGCCGTCGTGGCCGCCGACGTGCGCCAGGTCACCCTGGAGGACCGCCACGGCCGTCGCCGGGTGTTCCCGCTGCGCCCGGCGGCGTTCCTGTTCGAGGGCGCCCCGGCCACGCTGGTGCCGGTCGCGGCGAAGCCGGCCGGGCCGGTGCGCTCGGCGTCGGGGTCGGTGAAGGTCACCGACCACACCGCCCGCGTCGCCCGCGCGGCGCGGATCTGGGTCGAGGGCCTGCACGACGCCGAGCTCGTCGAGCGCGTCTGGGGCCACGACCTGCGGGTGGAGGGCGTGGTCGTGGAGCCCATGCACGGCATGGACGACCTGTCCGGCGCCGTCGCCGGGTTCGGGCCCGCCCCGCAGCGGCGCCTGGGCGTGCTGGTCGACCACCTGGTCGAGGGCAGCAAGGAGACCCGCGCCGCGGCCGCCGTCGCCGGGCCGCACGTGCTGGTCACCGGCCACCCCTACGTCGACGTGTGGGAGGCGGTGAAGCCCTCGGTCGTCGGGATCCGGGCGTGGCCGCGGGTGCCGCGGGGCACCGACTGGAAGGCCGGCGTCTGCGCGGCGCTGGGCTGGGGCGAGCCCGCCGACGGGGCTCGGCGGGTGCTCGGGGCGGTGCGCAGCTTCCGCGATCTGGAGACGCCCCTGATCGGGGCGGTCGAGCGACTCATCGACTTCGTGACCGAATGAGCGCGCACCGGTCCCGCGGTGGCAGGATCGGGGTATGACTCCCGCGGTGATCTGGCTGGTCCTGGGCCTGGTCCTGATCGCGGCCGAGGTGCTCTCCGGCGAGTTCGTGCTGGTGATGCTCGGCGGTGCCGCACTGGCCGCGGCCGGGGTCTCGTTCTTCGTCGCCGGGGTGCTGCCCGGCGCGGTGGTCTTCGCCGTGGCCGCGGGGCTGCTGGTGTTCGCGGCGCGCCCGGCGCTGCGCCGCCGCCTCGACCACGGCATCGAGCACTCCACCATGCACGCCAAGGCCCTGGTCGGGGCGAGCGCGGTGGTGGTGTCGCGGGTCGACGGGCACGGCGGGCGCATCAAGCTGCGCGGCGAGCTGTGGTCGGCGCGCTCGTGCGACGGCCACGAGGTGATCGAGGAAGGGGCGACGGTGACGGTGATGGACATCGCCGGGGCCACCGCCCTGGTCGTCGGCCGGGACTAGCCCCGACCGACGGGACGCGCCGGAACCGGCGGCGTCCCACCGCGACCGCGGGGGGCGGTCGCGAGGCAGGCGAGGAGGACGTTCGTGGAACCGAACACGGTATTTCTGGTCATCGCGGCCCTCGTGGTGGTCCTGGTGGTGATATCCCTGGTCAAGGCCGTGCAGATCATCCCGCAGGCCACCGCCGCGGTGATCGAGCGGCTGGGCAGGTTCAAGGGGACCGCCGCCCCGGGACTGGTGTTCATCGTCCCGTTCATCGACAAGGTGCGCGAGCGGATCGACCTGCGCGAGCAGGTCGTCTCCTTCCCGCCGCAGCCGGTGATCACCCAGGACAACCTGACGGTCAACATCGACACCGTCGTCTACTACCAGGTGATCGACCCCAAGGCGGCGGTCTACGAGATCAACGACTACATCTACGGCGTCGAGCAGATCACCATCACCACGCTGCGCAACGTGGTCGGCGGGATGAGCCTGGAGGAGACGCTGACCTCCCGCGACGCCATCAACACCGTGCTGCGCGGATCGCTGGACGAGGCCACCGACCGCTGGGGCATCCGGGTGGCCCGGGTGGAGATCAAGGCCATCGACCCGCCCGCGTCGATCCAGGAGTCGATGGAGCGCCAGATGAAGGCCGACCGCGAGAAGCGGGCGATGATCCTGACCGCGGAAGGCCAGCGGGAGTCGGCGATCCGCAGCGCGGAGGGTGTGAAGCAGAGCCAGGTCCTGACCGCCGAGGGCGCCAAGCAGGCCGCGATCCTGGGCGCCGAGGCCGACCGGCAGTCCAGCATCCTGCGCGCCCAGGGCGAGCGGGCCGCGAAGTACCTGCAGGCCCAGGGTGAGGCCAAGGCCATCGAGAAGGTGTTCGCGGCGATCAAGGCCGGCAAGCCCACCCCGGAGATGTTGGCCTACCAGTACCTGCAGACGCTGCCGGAGATGGCCCAGGGCGACGCCAACAAGGTCTGGCTGGTGCCCTCGGACTTCGGCAAGGCGCTGGAGGGCTTCACCCGCATGCTGGGCGCGCCCGGCGAGGACGGGGTGTTCCGCTTCCAGCCCTCCGCCGACGACGGGCGGCCCAGCGCCCCGGCCCAGGACGACGAGGAGGTCCGCGACTGGTTCGACACCAGGACCGACCCGGAGCTGGCCAAGGTCGTCGCCGACGCCGAGGCCCAGGCGCGCCAGGAGGTGCCGCCGCTGGGCGCACCCCCGCAGGCCTCCGCGCTGGGCGCGCACGCCCGCCCCGACCTGCCCTCCCGCCCGGCCGACCCGGAGCTGACCGCCGGTGCCGCGCCCCGCCCCCCGGCCGACCCCGCCCACCCGAACGGCCGGTCGGGCTGAGCGCCGGCTGACCGGCTAGCCGGGAGCGGCTGCCTTGGCCATGGCCTTGCGCAGCCGCTCCACGCAGCTGTCCAGGCCCCAGCGCGCGGCCAGCGCGTCGAGGGCGTCGTCGTCGACCGGCGCCGCGGGCAGGGTGTCGGCGCGGTCGAGCTCGACCGGGGCGTCCAGCGCCACCCGCACCACCGGCTCCACGACCGCCAGGTAGGGCGCGGCGGCGGCGAGCTTGGCGCGCACCGGCGCGGCCATGCGGGTGTCGGTGCGGTCGATGACCGCCGCGCGCAGCTCGGCCCACGAGTCGAACCGGCCCACCAGCGTCGCCGCGGTCTTGGCGCCCACCCCGGGCACGCCGGGCAGGCCGTCGGAGGGGTCGCCGCGCAGCATCGCCATCTCCGCGTACGCCTCGCCGGCCCGCGCGAGCGGCACCCCGTACTTCGCCGCGACCTCGGCCGGGCCGAGCAGCTCGGCCTTGTTCAGCCCGCGCCCGATGTAGAGCAGGCGCACCTCGACCGGCTCGTCGCGCACGATCTGCATGAGGTCGCGGTCGCCGCTGACGGCCAGCACCGGGTCGGTGCGCTCCGCGGCGGCGAGGGTGCCGATCACGTCGTCGGCCTCGTGGCCCTGCGCGCCGCCGGTCGCGATGCCCGCCGCGGCCAGCACCTCCAGCAGCACCGGCACCTGCGGGGCGAGCAGGTCGGGCACCTCCTCGGGCAGCCCGGCCGGGGCGGTGTCGGGCTCTCCGGGCACCCGGTGCGCCTTGTAGGACGGCAGCGCCGCCACCCGGAACGCCGGGCGCCAGTCCAGGTCCAGGCAGGCCACCAGCCGCGCCGGGCGCCGCTCGGTGATCAGCCGCGACACCATGTCGGTGAACCCGCGGATCGCGTTGACCGGGGTGCCGTCCGGCGCCGTGATCGTCTCCGGCACGCCGTAGAACGCGCGGAAGTACATGCTCGCGGCGTCGAGGAGCATGAGGGGCTTGGTCGACCGAGCCGGGCCAGCATTCACCGCGCCAGCTTGCCCGAATACCCTTGCCGCCATGACATCGGCGCCCCCGCGTTCCCCGGCCGTGCCGACCGAGCTGCTCGCCGACCGCCTGCGGCGGGCCGGCGAGGTGGCCGCCGGGCACGACGTCGACCTGCTGCTCATCACCCCCGGGACCGACCTGCGCTACCTGCTGGGCATCGGCGGGGAGTCGCACGAGCGGCTCACCTGCCTGGTGCTGCCGGCCACCGGGCACCGGGCCCCGCCCGCGCTGGTGGTGCCCAAGCTCGAGGCGCCCGGACTGGCCGGTGTCCCGCTCGAGGAGCTGGGCATCGAGGTCGTCACCTGGACCGACGGCGAGGACCCGCACCTGCTGGTCAGCGACCTGGCCGGCGGTCCGACCCGGCTCGCGGTCGCCGACGCCATGCCCGCCGCGCACGTGCTGGGCCTGCGCGACGCCCTGCCCGAGGCCGCGCAGACGCTGGCCGGGCCGGTGCTGCGCGAGCTGCGCATGCGCAAGGACGCCGCCGAGGTCGCCGAGCTGCGCGCCGCCGCGGCGGCGATCGACCGCGTGCACGCCCGCATGGGCGAGTTCCTCAAGCCCGGGCGCACCGAGGCCCAGGTCGGGGCGGACATCTCCGCGGCGATCCTGGAGGAGGGCCACACGTTGGCCGCGTTCGTCATCGTCGGCTCCGGGCCCAACGGCGCCAGCCCGCACCACGACGTGTCCGACCGCGAGATCGGCTCCGGCGACGTCGTCGTCATCGACATCGGCGGTCCGCTGCCCAGCGGCTACTACTCCGACAGCACCCGCACCTACGCGGTGGGCGCCGAGCCCGCCGCGGCGGTCCGCGAGGCCTACGCCGTGCTGCAGGACGCCCAGCGGCGCTCCGTCGCCGCCGTGCGCCCGGGCGCGAGCGCGGAGTCGATCGACGCCGCGGCCCGCGAGCCGATCGTCGCGGCGGGGCTGGGCGAGCGGTTCATCCACCGCACCGGTCACGGCATCGGCCTGGACGTGCACGAGGACCCCTACATCGTCGCGGGCAACGCGATCGCGCTGGAGCCGGGCATGGCGTTCAGCGTCGAGCCGGGGGTGTACTTCGCCGGCGAGTGGGGCGCGCGCATCGAGGACATCGTGGTGGTCACCGAGGACGGCTGCGAGAGCCTGAACAACCGCCCCCACGACCTCGTGGTGCTCTAGCGGGTCGACCGAGCGGGAGCGACCGCCCGGTCACGCGGCGGGGGTCTGCACGGTGCGCTGCACCTGCAGCCCCCCGTCGACCGGGACGCAGGCCGCGGAGGCCAGGGACGAGCGCACGAACTCGCCCACGCAGCCGCCGAACGCGGCCTGCCCGGCCGCCGAGGGGTGGAACGACTCGGCGGCCACGTGGTAGGCGGCGGCGTCCAGACCGCCGTAGGCGAACGCGTGCGGGTCGACGGTGAGCCGGCGCTGCCACTCCTGGGCGGGGTCGGGCCGCGAGCAGGCCTCGCGGCCCTCGGTGGCCCGGGTCATGTCCAGGAAGCGCGCCCCGGTGCGCTCGGCCACCCCGGCCAGCGCGGCCGACAGCCGCGGGAACAGCGTGGTGCGGCCCCACCCCGCGTCGGCCCGGCTGTAGGGGCAGCCGATCAGCCCGGGCACCCCGACCATGTGCTCGGTGCTCGCCGCGGCGTAGGAGGACAGCACGAGCTGGTAGCGGTCGGGCCGGTAGCCGGCGCGCTCCATGGCCCGGCGCACGTCCTGCACGGCGCCCTGCACCTTCACCGCGGTGGCCGCCATCCGCTCGTCGAGCAGCGGGCCCACGCTCTGGCGGCAGGGCGGGGTGGTGACGTCGAGGAACGCGCGGATGCAGGCGATGGCGGTGGCGACCAGCGCGGCGTCGTCGTTGCTGCCCAGCTGCACGAGCACCGTGGTGACCCGGTAGCGGGTGGCCACCTCGACCAGCCGCTCGGCCTGCGAGCCCTCGGCGCTGTCGGTGCCCGGGCCGAACGCGACGTCGGCGGAGTCGGCCCCGGAGCAGGCCAGGTTGACCGAGCGCTCGGCCAGGCCGGTGCGGTGCACGTAGGCGTGCGCGGAGCGGTGGCACCAGTTGCCGCCCTCGCCGCGCGTGCCCTCCTCGTAGTCGCCCGCGCCCTCCCCGGAGGCGACGCTGTCGCCCAGGACCACGACGGCCGTCGGGCGCGGGTCCGCGGCGGCGGACGGCGCGCCGAGCAGGGCGGCGCCGAGCAGCGCGCAGGCGGCCAGCGCCGCGACGGTCACGGCGGGGCCGGGGCGGCGGGGAGTCCGGGTCACGGACAGGACGCTAGGGCGGTCGCACCCGCCCTGGCCAGTGCGTTCACCGCCGCCTGTGGACAACCCGACGCCTTCGCCCGACCGGGGGATGTGGGCATGACGCAGCGTGGACACGATCCCACCGCCGGCCCAGCCGGTCGGGCCGGTTCGGGTCGGCGCGGCGGGGGTGGCGGCCTCGACCCCGGCCGGGCGGGCCGAACACCGGGGTCGCGCTCAGGGTCATCACCGAGTGCCGGGCAGCGCCACGACGGCACAGTTGTTGTCAGGAACATCGCAGAAACGCGAGTTCCGGGTAACCGACCGACCACTCGGGAACCCGACACGGGAAGACACCCGAGAGAAGGAGTCACGACGTGACGACGCCCGCCACCCGCAGGACGATGACCCGACCGCGAAACGGCAGGATGATCGCCGGCGTCTGCGCGGGCCTGGCCCAGCGCTTCGGCTGGAGCGTGTTCATGGTCCGGCTGCTGTTCGTGCTGTCGATCGTGCTGCCCGGCTCCCAGGTGATCGCGTACCTGGTGCTGTGGCTGTTCATGCCCAACCGCGACCACTGATCATCAGGTAGACCGCGGGGGGCCCCCCCACCGGGCGGGGGGGCGCGGGGGCCCCCCCCCCCGCCGCCGCGTCGTTCCCGGAGGCCGTCGAGACCGACGGCGAGCGCATCACCTGGACCGGCTCGGCCGCGCAGTCCCTCGAACGCCCCGGTGCGGTGCTCGACCTCGCCGGGGCGACGATCACCCCGGCGTTCGTGGACGCCCACGTGCACGCCACCGCCACCGGCCTGCTCGTCGACGGCCTGGACCTGACCGGGTGCCCGTCGCCGCGCGCCCTGCTCGACGCCGTAGCCGCCCGCGCCGCGGCCCGCCCCGGCGCGCTGGTGTGGGGCCACGGCTGGCAGGAGCTGGACTGGCCGGGGCCCGCGCCCGACCGCGCCGCTCTCGACCGCGCCGCCGCCGGCGCACCGGTCTACCTCAGCCGCGTCGACGTGCACTCCGCACTGGTGTCCAGCGCGCTGCTGGAGCGGGCCCCGGCCGCCGTCGGGGCCCGCGGCTGGTCGAGCGGCCCGCTGAGCACCCAGGCCCACCACCACGCCCGCCGCGCCGCGCTGGCCGCCGTGGACGCCCGCACCCGCGAGGCCGCCCAGCGCGCCTTCCTCGCCGACACCGCGACCCGCGGCGTCGGCGTCGTGCACGAGTGCGCCGGGCCCGACATCTCCTCGGTCGCCGACCTCGCCGCGCTGCTGGCGCTGGCCGGCGAGCTCGGCCCGGACGTCGTCGGCTACTGGGGGCAGGCGGTGCGCACCGCCGACGAGGCCCGCGAGCTGCTGGCCGCCACCGGCGCCCGCGGGCTGGCCGGCGACCTGTTCGTCGACGGCTCCCTCGGCTCGCGCACGGCCGCCCTGCGCGCCCCCTACGCCGACGAGCCCACCCACGCCGGGCACCGCTACCTCGACCCCGACGCGATCGCCGCGCACGTCGCGGCCTGCACCCTGGCCGGGGTGCAGGCCGGCTTCCACGTGATCGGCGACGCCGCCGCCGACGCCGCGCTGGCCGGGCTGGGCGACGCCGCCCGCCGCACCACCGCGCGTGCGCACCCCGCCCACCGCATCGAGCACCTGGAGATGCTCGACCCCGCCCAGGCCGCAGAGCTCGCGGCGCTCGGCGTCGTGGCCAGCGTGCAACCGCTGTTCGACGCCTGCTGGGGCGGCCCGACCGGCATGTACGCCGAGCGGCTCGGACCCGACCGCGCCGCCGGGATGAACCCCTACGCGCGCCTGCACGCCGCCGGCGTGGTGCTCGCCCTGGGCTCGGACGCCCCGGTGACCCCGGTCGGCCCGTGGGAGGCCGTGCGGGCCGCCGTGGCGCACCGCACCCCCAGCTCCGGGCTCACCGCGGCGCAGGCCCTGACCGCGCACACCGTCGGCGGGCACCGCGCCGCGGGCGACCGCACGCCCACCGCCGGGCGCCTGGTCGCGGGCGCGCCCGCCTCCTACGCCGTCTGGGACGGCACCGACCCGCTGGGCGGAGCGCCCGGCACCCCCCGGTGCCTGCGCACCGTGCAGCGCGGCCGGCTCCTGCACGACACCCTGAGCGACACACCGGGGTCGGCCGGGTGATCGCCACAGCGGGTGTGGCACCATACGCGCCGTGACGGACCGGACGGCCACCGCGAGCGCAGCCCCCTCGGGCGTGCTCCGGTGTCCGGGCTGCTGTCGCTGCTGTCGCAGCTGACCGCACCCCGCTCCCGTCCGCCCCGGCCGCTCCGGCCCCGCACGTCTGCGACGTCCCCGTGATCCCTGCGCCGATCCCCGCGTCCGCGTCCGACATCCCCGTGCCCGACCTGCGCGGCCGCACCGTCCTGGCCCTGCACGCCCACCCCGACGACGAGTCGATCTTCACCGGCATCACGCTGCGCCGCCTCGCCGACGCCGGCGCCCGCACCGTCCTGGTGATGGCCACCGCCGGTGAGCTCGGCGAGTCGCGGGTGCCCCTGCGCCCGGGGGAGACGGTGGCCCAGCGCCGGGTGGCCGAGCTCGAACGCTCCGCCGAACTCCTCGGGGTGTCGCGGCTGGTGCTGCTCGGGCGGCGCGACTCCGGCGCGCCCGGCGGCCCGGCCGGCACCCACCACCGCGCTCTCGCCCTCGGCGACCCCCTGCAGCTGGCCCGCCGCGTCGCCGAGATCGCCGACGCCGAGGGCGCCTGCGCGCTGCTGCACGACGACGAGCACGGCGTCTACGGCCACCCCGACCACCGCGCCGCGTTCCGCATCGGCGCCGCGGCCACCGACCTGCTCGGCATCACCGGCTACGGCGTCACCGTCGACCGCGAGTACCTGCACCTCAGTGAAGGCGGCCCGCACCTGGTGCACGGCGCGGCCCAGTGGGCCGCGGTGCCCTACGGGCGGGCCACCTGCGAGATCGCGCTCGCCGTCACCGGCGACGCCGGGCACCTGGCGTGCAAGCGCGCCGCGATCACCGCGCACGCCAGCCAGCTCGACGAGGCCGACGTCCCGCTGGAGGGCTTCGCCGACACCTACGGCTACGAGTGGTTCCGCCGCCACGGCGGCCCCGCCGGCCCCGGCGTCCTGGACGCGCTGGGCAACGCCCACCTGTTCGCCATCGCCTGAACGGGCCGACGATCGCATCCGAGCCGCCGTCACGGTGGGTTGACACCGGACACGTACGCTCCTTAGCCGTGGCCGCACCCGCCCTCGACCCGAGCGCCGACCCCGCCGCCGAAGCGGGTCCCGCCCCCGGGCGGGCGGGCGGGCAGGCGGGGCGGCTGCGCCGGCTGCTGACCAGCCGCCACCCGGGCCCCGGCGCCACCCCGGTCTGGCGGTGCGCGCGGGTCGCCGCGGCCGCGGGCGGCGGCGTGCTGCTCTACCTCAGCTTTCCGCCCTACACCACCTGGTGGCTGGCGCTGCCGGCGTTCGCGCTGCTCGGGCCGGTGCTGTGGGGCCGCGGCGCGCGCAGCGGCTTCGGCTACGGCTTCCTGTTCGGGATGGGGTTCCTGCTCCCGCTGCTGAGCTGGACCTCCATCTACGTCGGCCCGGTCCCGTGGGTGGCGCTCACCGTCGCCGAGTCGGCGTTCATCGGCCTGGCCGCGGCCGGCATGTCCGTGGTCTCGCGCCTGCCGGGCGCTCCACTGTGGACGGCGGCGGTGTGGGTGGCGGGGGAGGCCCTGCGCGGGCGGGTGCCCTTCGGCGGGCTGCCGTGGGGCCGGGTCGGCTTCGGCCAGCCCGACGGGCCGCTGCTGCCCATCGCCGCGATCGGCGGCGAACCGCTGCTGTCCTACGCCGCCGTGCTGGCCGGGCTGGCCGCGGGCGAGCTGGTGCGCAGGCTGGTCGTGCACCGCTCACCGGTGAAGGGCAACCCGGCGATGCCCGCACTGGCCGTGGCCGCCGCACTGGCCGCCGGTCCGCTGGCCGGGCTGGTCCCACCCACCCCGGGGACCCCGCAGCGCACCATCACCGTCGCGGCCATCCAGGGCAACGTGCCCCGCCTGGGGCTCGACTTCAACGCCCAGCGCCGCGCCGTGCTCGACAACCACGTCAAGGTCACCCGGCAGCTGGCCGACGAGGTCGCCGCGGGCACCCGCCCGCAGCCCGACATCGTGATCTGGCCGGAGAACTCCAGCGACATCAACCCGCTGCGCAACCCCGACGCCGCGGCCGCCATCGACAGCGCCGCCCGGGCCGTCGGCGCGCCCGTCCTGGTCGGCACCGTGCTCAGCAACCCCGACGCCACCACCACCAACTCCTCGCTGGTCTGGGAGGCCGGGACCGGCCCGGTGGCGCGCAACGACAAGCGCCGCGTGCAGCCCTTCGGCGAGTACATCCCGTGGCGCGGCTTCTTCCGGCTCTTCTCCTCCTACGTCGACCGCGGCGGCAACTTCGTCGACGGCACCGGCTCGGGCGCGGTCGACATGGCCGGGGTGCGCGTCGGCGACGTGATCTGCTGGGAGGTCGCCTTCGACGACCTCGTCGCCGACAGCATCGACGCCGGCGCCACGCTGCTCGCGGTGCCCAGCAACAACGCCACCTTCGGCCTGTCCGACATGACCTACCAGCAGCTGGCCATGTCCCGGGTGCGCGCGGTCGAGCACGACCGCCCCGTCGTCGTCGCCACCACCAGCGGGGTCAGCGCGATGATCGCCCCCGACGGCACCGTCACCCAGCGCACCGGCCAGTTCGAGCCGGGGATCCTGGTCGATCAGCCGACGCTGAAGGACACCACTACGCTGGCCACCCGGTGGCGATCCGCACCCGAGTGGGTGCTGGTCGCGTTGTCAGTGGGGGCCGTCGTCGTCGGGGTCGTTGTCCGGCGACGAGGCAGGCGCGGCAGGAAGGACGAGCATGGCTGAGCCCACGGGGGCGGTACTGGTGGTCATCCCGACCTACAACGAGCGGGACAACCTCCGACCGCTGCTGGCTCGGCTCCACCGGACCGTGCCGGGCGCCTCCGTCCTGGTCGTGGACGACGCCAGCCCGGACGGCACCGGGGACCTGGCCGAGGAGCTGGCCGCAGCGGACCCGCGGATCGAGGTGCTGCACCGCACCGCCAAGTCCGGGCTGGGCACCGCGTACCTGGCCGCGTTCGCGTGGGCGATGGAGCGCGACTACCCGGTCATCGTGCAGATGGACGCCGACGGGTCGCACCCGCCCGAGGCGCTGCCGTCCATGTTGGAGGCCCTCGCCGACGCCGACGTGGTGATGGGCTCGCGCTACGTGCCCGGCGGCGAGGTCCGCAACTGGCCCGTGCACCGCGAGTGGCTCTCCCGCGGCGCGAGCCTGTACTCCCGGCTCGCGCTGGGTATCCCCACCCGCGACGTCACCGCAGGCTACCGGGCGTTCCGCCGCCAGGTGCTGGCCGAGCTCGACCTGGACTCGGTCGCCTCGCAGGGCTACTGCTTCCAGATCGACATGACCTGGCGGGCGCTGCAGGGCGGGTTCCGCGTCGTCGAGGTGCCGATCACGTTCACCGAGCGCGAGCGCGGCAAGTCCAAGATGAGCGGCGCGATCGTCGGCGAGGCCCTCTGGCAGGTCGGGCGGTGGGGGATCCGGCGGATGCTGGGCCGCCCCGGCCCGACCACCCGCACCGCCCCCGCGTCCGACACCGACGAACCCGACGCGGCCTCGCAGAGCGCGCCGAAGGCCGTCCCGACCGCCGCGTCGTCCGCGCCCGCCCCGCAGGTGCCCGTGGACGACGACGCCGTCTCCGACGGCCCCGTGCGCGCGTGAGCGCCGCCGAGAGCGCCCCCGAGCGCGAGACCCTCACCTGGGAGCTGTTCGGCACCGCCAGCCGCGAACTGGCCGAGATGGTCGCCGACGACGGCTACCGCGCCGACATCGTGCTGGCCATCGCCCGCGGCGGGCTGTTCGTGGCCGGTGCCCTGGGCTACGCGCTGGACGTGAAGAACCTGCACGTCGCCAACGTCGAGTTCTACACCGGCGTCGACGAACGGCTCCCCGTGCCGATCATGCTGCCGCCGGTGCCCAACGCGCTGGACCTGTCCGGGGCCAAGGTCCTCGTCGCCGACGACGTCGCCGACACCGGGGCGACGCTCAAGCTGGTCCGCGACTTCTGCGCCGGCGTCGTCGCCGACGTGCGCTGCGCGGTGGTCTACGAGAAGCCGCACAGCACCGTCGAGTGCGAGTACGTGTGGCGCCGCACCGACCGCTGGATCAACTTCCCGTGGTCGACCGAACCCCCGGTCGTGCAGCGCGAGGGCCAGGTCCTCGACGCCTAGCGTCGAGCGAACGGCGCGGTCGCCCCACCCC